>MWDM01000017.1 GCA_002070565.1 Bacteroidetes bacterium ADurb.Bin139 | reverse complement strand
GCCTCATCCAGTGTGATATACAAAATATGTGCTGGATCTGCCAGAAGCACCAGGGGCAAAAACCCCGCAAAAGTGCCCGTGGTGGGGGTGTTTTAGGGCCCACCAGGGGCAAAAACCCAACGTAACTGCCCCTGGTCATGATTTGCAAAAGTTGCGAAATTTGCTAAACGCCTCATAAAGTGTACTTTACAAAATAAGCGTTGGATCCTCCAGAAGCACCAGGGGCAAACAAGAGTGCCTCGCACACATTGTCCTTTTAGCTGACATTCAAGATATTATGCAATTCATACCCCCGGGGGTATGAATTGCATAAGTAGTTGCTTATGAGGCAAACGAATCAAGTGTGCGAGGCACCAACTCCCGCCACGCAGCCGGCTCATCCTCACCGATACTGTATCGCCTCTGCCAGGTGGTGGACCTCTATGGCCGGGCTGCCTTCAAGGTCGGCGATGGTACGGGCCAGGCGCAGGATGCGGTGGTGGGCGCGGGCTGACAGGTGCAGCCGTTCAAGGGCTTGCCTTAAGAATGTCCTACAGGCAGGGCCGAGAGCGCATACTTCCGGCAGCATCCCCACACTGATTTGGGCATTTGTGTGCACTCCCTGGACATTGGCATGCACCCCCTGGACATTGGCATGCACCCCCGAGGCATTGGTATGCATCCCCGAGGCATTGGCATGCATCCCCTTGGTGTTTGTGTGTACCACTTGCATGGCCCGGAAACGTTCCGTCTGCAGAGCCCGGGCTTTTACCACCCGCCGGCGGATGGCCTCAGAGCTTTCGGCTAAAGGAGTGGCAGCTGACCCCGGGATGAGGTCCTCCACCTCTACCGGCTTCACTGTCAGGTGAATGTCAATACGGTCCATCAGGGGACCCGAGATCCTGTTCTCATAGCGCTGCACCTGGTACGCCGGGCAAACACACTCCCTGGTCGGGTGTCCCTTATAGCCGCAAGGACAGGGATTCATAGAGGCCACCAGCATGAACCGGGCCGGGTAATCCACCTTGTACCGCGCCCGGGACAGCCTTATGGTCCCGTCTTCCAGGGGCTGCCGCAACACTTCCAGCGCGGCAGAAGGGAATTCGGGCAGCTCGTCCAGGTAGAGCACCCCGTTGTGGGCCAGGGATATTTCTCCGGGCAATGCCGAGGCGCCCCCGCCCGTAAGGGAAACCACAGAGGCGGTATGGTGCGGGGAGCGGAACGGGCGGGAGCGCATCAGCCCTTGTTCGCCCCGGGGTACCCCGGCTACGGACCAGATGCGGGTGGTTTCCATGGCCTCGGCATAGGACAAAGGAGGAAGGATCCCCGGAAGACAGCGGGCCATGAAGGTTTTCCCCGCTCCCGGCGGACCGGTCATGAGCACATTGTGGCCACCTGCCGCTGCCACCTCGAGGGCCCGCCGCGCCTGGGCCTGCCCACGCACCAGGGAAAAATCGGGATACGGGTCCGGCCGCAGGGGTTCCATCCGGACAGGTTCTCCCGGTTTCAGGGGTTCCAACCGGGCAGGTTCTCCCGGTTTCAGCGGTTCCATCCGGACAGGTTCTCCCGGTTTCAGCGGTTCCATCCGGACAGGTTCTCCCGGTTTCAGCGGTTTCATCTGCACAGGGTCGTCCGGCCGCAGGGGCTCCATACGCACATAGCCCTCGGTCAGGTCCAGTACCTGGGCCAGGTGTGTGACCCCATACACGTCCAGGCCTTCCACCACGGCCGCCTCGCGGGCCGATTCCAGGGGAAAGATACACGCCCGGAACCCGCAATCACGCGCGTGCAGCGCCATGGAAAGCGCTCCCCGGATGGGCCGCAACGTCCCGTCCAGCGCCAGTTCCCCCATGCAGAGCGTGGTGTCCAGCATGGGGGCGCGGATCTGTTCCGAGGCCGCCAGCACCGCCAGGGCCAAGGGCAGGTCATAGGCCGAGCCTTCCTTCCGGATATCGGCAGGAGCCATGTTTATCACAATTCTTTTACAGGGGATGCGCAAACCCACGGAATGCACAGCCGTTGAAACGCGTTGCCGGGATTCCCTCACGGCGCTGTCGGGCAATCCCACCAGGTGAAAATTGATGCCGGGAGAAACATCCGCCTCAATGGTAACAGTTATGGCCTCTATCCCGCATACCGCACTCCCATATGCCTTTACCAACATACTTCACACATAAAAAATCCAACATCATGCGGGAAAAAATCAGTTCCGAAAAACACCGCCCGGGGACAAGCCGCCGGCACACGGAACCTGGCTCCTTGGAACAGGCACTTGGGAACAGGCACTTGGGGCCAGTCAACAGGCACTTGGGAACAGGCACTTGGGGCCAGTCACCAGGCACTTGGGGCCAGTCACCAGGCACTTGGGGCCAGTCACCAGGCACTTGGGAACAGGCACTTGGGGCCAGTCACCAGGCACTTGGGAACAGGCACTTGGGGGCAGCCGGCCGGACCTGGCCCTTAGAATAGTCCGTGCAGCCGGGCGTCTATCTTGTCAATCACCCTGCTTAAGTCTTCCGGATTCTCCTCTATCTGGAGGTTGTCTACTTCCAAAATCAATTTGGGTCCTTCATAACCTGTTATCCAGGTTTCATACCGCTCGTTCAGCCCCGTAAGGTAGTCCAGGCGTATGGAGTTTTCATACTCACGGCCCCTTTTCTGTATGCGGTTCACCAGGGTGGGGACCGATGCTCTCAGATATATAATCAGGTCGGGAGCGGGTATGAGCGATATCATCAGCTCATAGAGTTTGATGTAATTGTCAAAATCACGCGTGGACATGAGCCCCATAGCGTGCAGGTTGGTTGCAAAAATGCTGGCATCTTCATATATGGTACGGTCCTGGATGACGGTATGTCCCGCTTTCTGGATTTCGACAATGCCCGCCAGGCGCCGGTTCAGAAAGAATATCTGCAGATTGAAAGACCAGCGCTTCATATCTTCGTAGAAATCTGTCAGATAGGGATTGTCTGCCACTTCCTCATACTTGGGCACCCACCCGTAATGTTTGGAAAGAAGTCTGGTCAGGGTGGTTTTTCCGCTTCCTATGTTTCCTGCAATGGCTATATGCATATCCGGTATTTTTTGCTTAAACAAAGATACGTAATTTTTATGCCCTTAAAACAATTAACAGGTAATTAACAAAAATTGTTGTTGCGTGGGATTTTTTTACATAACTTTGCGTATAACCTTATAGATGTCTACTATTCATAATCTTATAAAACATGAAGAAAATATTGAATATTCTCATCCTCGGAGCGGTTTGTCTTGTAGCGGCATCCTGCGCTGGCACGAGGATCCCTGCGGACTATTCCGGAATCGTTTGCGGAGAACCTGTTTTTGACGTTCAACAGAACGGAACGGTAAAGATCTCTTTCTGTGTGGAAGTTCCCGCAAATTATTTTGAAAAAAGGATCACCTTCAGTATCATGCCTTCCATATTATACGCCAACGGTGATGTTAAGGAATTGCCCTGCTATACGGTACAGGGATTCTCTGTCGTAGACACCAATTACCCGGTGGTGGACTGGTCTGTCCAGCAGGTACTGTGCTACAGCACAACCATACCGTATCACGACGGTCTGGCCACGGCCACCCTGCAAACCAAAGCATGGATACTCAACTGCCTGAGCAAGGAAGAATTGTGCCTGCCCCTGTGCAGCTGGGCCATTGCAGTGCCTCTGACTCCCGTCCTGCCGGTTTATATGGCCCACATAGCCGCTGAATCCAGTGTCAGGGCCGCCCTGCGCGGAAAGATCTACTTTCCGGTAAACGGGTACACAGTTACCGGTGCCATAGCCACCCAGCCCGAAATCACGCGGACCCTGAATTCCTTGCGACAACTGACAAATCGCAACGATTTCAATATTACCCGCATTGACGTGGAAGGCAACGCTTCCCCGGAAGGGACCTCCCGCATAAACGATCCACTGGCCAAGAGACGTGCAGACAACACCCGCAATTTCTTTGCAAAAGCATTGAAAGACAATGGGTACACCAAAGAAGTGCCGGCCAGCGCATGGACCGTCAACAGCACCTCGGGCATGGGATTCTGGAATGAATTCTACACCGCCATGAAGGAATCCAGCATTAGCAACAAAGACCAGCTTGCCGAAAAATTCCTCCGCCTGGCCTCCAACCCGGTAGAAGCCGAACGCCAGATCCGGGCCGAGATTGCTTCCAACGCCGAGGTTAAGAACGTGATGTTGCCCCTGCTCCGTTACGGATCGGTTGCCGTTAATTTTGACCCCATCAAGCTGACAGCAGAGGAAATTCGCGTGATAGCAGACAACCAGCCCGAATACCTGACCCCCAACGACATCATCCAGGCCGCCATGGAACTGGAACCCGATCAGGCCATTGCCCTCTACAAGAGGTCACTGGACCGCTACCCCGATGTGGTTGAACTGTACGTGAACCTGGCATACAACCAGATTCAGAAAAACGACCTGGAAGGCGCACAGCAGACCCTGGAAAATGCCCAACTGGTTGCCGACCAGCAGCAGGAAAAAGACATGGTTGCCCTGCAGCGTGCCTGCGTAGCCATGAAACAAGGTATGTACAGCAATGCAGAATCTGCCCTGAGCGCCATCTCCGATGAAGGCATGACACGCTACTACCGCGGTGTGCTGGCCATCTACCAGGAAGACAACGACAAGGCCATTCGCTTGCTGGAGAACGACAAGGACATCAATTATGCCATAGCCTTGTTGAACAAGAACAAGGTCAAAGAGGCCCTGAACATATTACAGGATCTGGACCAGGATTGTCCCTATGTTCTGTATGCTTCTGGTGTTGCTTACGGACGCCTTAATGAAAACGCAAAGGCTGCGGAATACAAGGCCAAAGCCTACCAGATTGATCCTTCGTTAAAATTATTAGACAACTAAATCCATTTTCCTAAACCGGATGAAAGCCTCCTCCCGGAAGAGAGGGGGCTTAATCATTTGCCCCTGAAGTTTTCCATGCCAGACACCCTCAGACAAAAAGGACAAAGAAGGCTGCTAATAGAAGAACTGGCCCGTAAATTTGCGTTTAATCCCCTGGTGCTTAAAGCCATGGAACGGATTCCCAGGCACTTGTTCGTGGAAAAGGGGCTGGAGCATCTGGCCTACAAAGACAAGCCCCTGCCCATCACCGGCAGCCAGACCATATCACAGCCTTACACTGTTGCCATGCAGACGCACCTGCTCGATTGCAGCAAAATGGACAAGGTCCTGGAAATAGGGACCGGGTGCGGTTACCAGGCCGCTATCCTTATGGCCATGGGATTCCAGGTATATTCCATTGAAAGAATCTGGGAGCTGTACCTACTGGCCCAGAAAAAAATCGTAGCAGCCGGCTTTGACCCTTCCGGCCTGTACTTTGGGGATGGTTTTGCGGGCCTGCCCCAGTTTGCCCCGTTCAGGGGGATCCTGGTAACCTGCGGTGCCCCCGTGGTGCCCCAGACACTAAAAAATCAACTGGCCATCAACGGGAAAATGGTGATTCCTGTGGGACGGCATGAACAACAAATGCTGCGCATTACCCGGACCGGTGAAGATACGTATACCACAGAGGACTTTGGTCCCTACTCATTCGTGCCCATGCTTACTGGCACACAAAAGATGAAAAATGGAGTGTAAAACTTTTTATTTCAATGCTTTGCGCACCTGTTGCTACGTGGTGTCTGACCAGACAGGTGATTGTATTATCATAGACCCGGGTTGTTATAGACAAACAGAAGAACAGCGGCTGGCCACTTACATCAGGAGCAACAACCTTACACCCCGGTACATTGTAAACACCCACTGTCATTTTGATCACCTTATGGGGCTGGCTTTCCTGCGTCAGACATACCAGATCCCGTTCCGGACACATCCCCTGGAAGCCGGGATGCTCAAAAAAGCATCTTCCCATGCCATCTTGTTCGGATTTAGCATGATCGCGCCCGGAACAGATTTCAGCCCCCTTTATGACGGCGAGAAACTATCCTTCGGAACATCTTCCCTCAAGGTAATCCATACCCCGGGTCACAGCCCCGGCAGTGTCTGCCTGTATGGCGATCAGGAAAGAATGTTGTTCACAGGAGACCTGCTCTTTGCCGGCAGCGTGGGCAGGACCGACCTGCCCGGGGGAGATTACGACCAGCTAATGGATTCACTGTCCCGGAAAATCATGCCGTTGCCGGCTTATACCCTCATTTTCCCGGGGCACGGGCCTACCTCTTCCCTGGAACGTGAACTTGCATGCAATCCCTACCTGCAGCATTTATGATGATCCCATGTATGAAAATTATATCCGGATAGAAGGGGCAAGGGTTAACAACCTGAAAAACATCAGCCTGGATATACCCCGCAATTCCCTGTGCATCATCACGGGATTGAGCGGGAGCGGTAAATCTTCGCTGGCTTTTGACACGCTGCATGCAGAAGGTCAAAGACGTTACCTGGAAACATTATCTTCCTATGCCCGCCACTACCTGGGTATCCTGCAACGTCCGGATGTGGAATACATATCGGGCCTGAGCCCCATCATTGCCATTGAACAGAAAACCACTACCCGTAACCCGCGTTCCACCGTAGGAACGGTTACAGAAATTTATGATTTTCTAAGGCTGCTCTTTGCACGGGCATCCATTGCCCATTCTCCCGCAACGGGCAAACCCATGATCCGTTACAGCGAAGAACAGATGGTTTCGCTCATTGCCTTACAGCATCATGGGAAAAAATGCATCCTTCTGGCCCCGGTGGTCAAGGGGCGAAAGGGGCATTACCGGGAATTGCTGGAACAGATCCTGAAAAAGGGATTCCTGGAAGTCCGCATAAACGGGAACATAGAGCAGATAGCCCACAATATGATGCTGGACCGCTACAAGACCCACTTCATCGAAATAGTCATAGACAAGCTGATCCCTTCCGGGGAGGACGGGACTTCCCTGGCCCGCCTGCGTGATTCGGTCAACACGGCGTTGCATCAGGGGAACGGGTCTTTTATTGTACTGGACCCCGATACGGGCAAGACTACCCATTACAGCAAACACCTGATGTGTCCAGAAAGCGGCTTGTCCTTTCCCGAACCGGCACCCTTCAGTTTTTCGTTCAATTCCCCGCTGGGTGCCTGCCCCAAGTGCAAAGGCCTGGGCTTCACCACCTGTATTGACATGAAAAAGATCATTCCCGACAATTCCCTGTCCATTGCACAGGGGGGCCTGGAACCTTTTGGCAAATTCCGGGATAATACCCTGTTCAGCCACCTGGAAGGGGTAGCCAAAAAATATGGATTTTCCCTTCACACGCCCATTGCAGAGATCCCGGAAGAAGCCATGGATACCCTGCTCTACGGGAGCGAAGAGTTGATCTATGTGCATTCACAGATGGGCGGTACCTACACCATCACCTTTCCGGGGCTGATCAACCGCATGGAACAAATGAACGGGGAAGGTGAAGGGAAAATGGCCACCTGGGAACGTTACCTTGAAGAGGTAACATGTCCCGTATGCCATGGGAGCCGGCTCAACCAGGAAGCCCTGTGCTTCCGTTTTGCTGACAAGAACATTGCCCAGGTAGCGGCCATGGACATCCAGCCGCTGGTCAGCTGGCTGGAGACGGTGGAAGATCACATCTCGGACCGTCAAAAAGCCATTGCCGCAGACATCCTGAAAGAAATCCGGGACCGGCTGCAGTTCCTGCTGGATGTGGGACTTTCCTACCTGTCTCTGGACCGGGGAACACGAACCCTGAGCGGCGGTGAGAGCCAGCGCATCAGGCTGGCCACCCAGATAGGATCCACCCTGGTGAACGTGCTCTACATCCTGGACGAACCCAGCATAGGATTGCACCAGCGGGACAACCGCAGGCTTATCCAGGCACTCATGAAATTGCGCGATGCCGGGAATACGGTGCTTGTAGTAGAACATGACCAGGAAACCATCCTCAGTGCAGACTGGCTGGTAGACCTGGGCCCCGGGGCCGGCCGTGAGGGCGGCCACCTGCTTTATTCGGGACCCATGGACCAATTCCTGGAACAAGAGCACCGGCAGAGCCTTACCTGGCAGTACCTGAAAGGGATACGGAACATACCGGTTCCCCTTACAAGGCGTCCCGGCAACGGGAACGTGCTGCGTGTATCTGAAGCCACGGGCAACAATCTGAAGAATATCACAGTAGACTTCCCCTTGGGATGTTTTATCTGTGTAACGGGGGTGAGCGGCAGCGGAAAGTCGAGCCTCATAAACGAGACGCTCGTTCCCGTGCTCACCCGGAAGTTTTACCGATCCAAAAGGCCTTATCTGCCGCACGGTACAATAACCGGTATCCAGCACATAGACAAGGTGGTAGAGGTAGACCAGTCCCCCATAGGGAAAACGCCCCGCAGCAACCCGGCAACCTATACCAATGTTTTTGCCGAGATCCGCAAGCTTTTTGCCGCTTCACCGGATGCCAGGACCCGCGGGTTCAAATCTTCCCGCTTTTCATTCAATACCGGGGGCGGACGGTGTGAAGCCTGCAAGGGAGCCGGGATCCAGCTCATAGAAATGAACTTCCTGCCCGACGTCCACATCACCTGCCCCGACTGCCAGGGAAAACGCTACAAAAGCGATACGCTGGCGGTCCGTTACAAAGACAAGAACATTTACCAGGTGCTGGATATGACGGTGAACGAAGCCGTTGACTTTTTCAGGCACGTGCCTTCCATTATTCAGAAAATCAAAACACTGCAGGATGTGGGACTGGGTTACATCAAGCTGGGGCAACCCTCTACCACCTTGAGCGGGGGAGAATGCCAGCGTGTAAAACTGGCGGCCGAATTGTCCCGCACTTCAACCGGAAAAACACTCTACATCCTTGACGAACCCACCACCGGACTGCATTCTGAGGACGTGAAGGTCCTGCTTAACATCCTGCATCAGCTCACAGATAAAGGAAACACCATCGTGATCATTGAGCATCATCCGGACATCATCTGCTCGGCCGACCACGTCATTGACCTGGGACCCGAAGGAGGGGAAGGCGGGGGACAGGTGGTGGGAACCGGAACGCCGGAGGAAATGGCAAAGAATTTGCAGTCTTATACAGGATCCCTGCTCAGGGAGTGGTTAAAGTTATGAAAGTGCCTATGAAGACGTTACATGAACTCAACAGGGAACAAAACGGGGCCGATGCCGGAAAATACCTGGCCGCCCTGGTGGACAACCGGCTCAAATGCCTGGACTATATCCTGTACAATCCCCACAAAGTTCAGTTTGTGGATTACTCACATCCAGACGGAAGAAGGACCTACATCCGCTCCCTGTCCTTTGTGCTGCAGAAAGCCGTGAACGAAGTGTTCCCGCAGGCAAAACTGAGGATTTCCTACTCTGTGGTGAATTCGCTTTATTGCGACCTGGTCTTTCCCGTTGACAGGGAGGAAACCGACCGTGACCTGGAGCTGATCTGCCGGGCCATGCGCCATATCATTAAACAGGACATCCCCTTCAGGATGGAAAAGGTTCCGACCGAAGAAGCGCAGCAAATATTTGAAAAAGCGGGTTTTCCCCAAAAAGCGCTGCTGCAGAAAACACGGGGTCATTTTTATACTACCTTATATACTCTGGACCAGAGTCCGGGTACTTTTTATGGACCGCTCGTACCCTCTACCGGTTACCTGAAACTGTTCCGCCTGATCCGTTTTCATAAGGGTTTTTTGCTCCAGTATCCCCAGCCGGACAATCCGGACAGGGTGGACGACCCGCCCAAATTGCACAAATTGGTAGAGGTGTTTGAAGAATATGTCAACTGGGGCAGGATCATGGGGGTAAAAGATGTGGGCAGCCTGAACCAGAAAATACAGAATGGCCAAACCAAAGATCTGATCCTGATTGGAGAAGCCTTGCACAGCAGGCGTTATGCCGCAATAGCCGACACCATATCTGGTCTTCGGGACAAGGTAAGACTGGTTCTTATTGCCGGTCCCTCAAGCAGTGGTAAAACCACCACCTCCAAGCGGATTTCCAAACAGCTGAAAGTGTTGGGCATGCAGCCCGTAGTTCTTGAAATGGACAATTATTTTGTCGAACGGGAAAATACCCCGCGCGATGAAAAGGGAAATTACGATTTTGAATCCCTCCAGGCCATGGATGTGGCTTTTCTTAACAAACAACTGTTTGAACTGCTTGAAGGGAAAGAGGTGGAGGTCCCTGTTTTTGATTTCCTGACCGGCAAGCGTTTATTCAACGGGAAAAAACTCTCTCTGAAAGAGAACCAGATTCTGATCATGGAAGGCATCCACGCCCTGAACCCGGTCCTGACAAAGGACATCCCCGAAGAGAATAAATTCAGGATATACGCCTCGGCTCTTACCTCCCTGTCCATGGACGAGAACAACCGTATTTCTACCACCGATACCCGGATGATCCGCCGCATGGTACGTGATGCACAATTCAGGGGCATTTCTGCAGAAGAGACCATCCTGCGCTGGCCCAGCGTAAGCTACGGGGAACGTCAGAACATATTTCCTTTCCAGGAAGAGGCCGATGTGATGTTCAACTCGGCCCTGCCTTATGAACTGGCCGTGCTCAAATCACACGCCGAGCCTTTGCTGCACCGGATCCCCCCTGTTTCAAAGGCATACCCCGAAGCCCTGAGGCTGTTGAATTTCCTGAGTTATTTCACCCCTGTTCACCCTGCCGATGAGCGGTATATTCCTTATGTGTCTGTGATCAGGGAATTTATCGGCACCAATCTGCCGGATTGACGGGCACCCCGCTGCGGAGCAGCTGAAAGTAACTGTTGCCTTCCCCACGGGGAGACAACGTCCCCAGTTTCTGTCCCGTCACCACCTTATCCCCTTCTTTGACTACCACCTCTGCCATGTGGCAATAAATGGTGCTGAACTGTCCGTGCGTTACCAGCACCCGGATCAGGTAACTGTCCCTGTTGTCCATCCAGATACTGGATACGGTGCCGTTGAAAATGGTCCTTACTTCCCCTCCCCTGGCCCCTGAAAGTGTAACGCCCTTGTTGTCAAAGGTAAAACCCCATTTGGGGTCGGTAATACGGCCAAAACGTTCAATAATGATGGCATCTTTCAAGGGCCAGGGGAGGTTGCCCTTGTTGGCGGCAAAATCTTCCGAAAGGGCACGCGCTGCCTCTGCGGCTGCCGGATCCCCGGCCAGGTCTTTCTTTTCCAGTGTTGCCAGTGCTTCCCTGATTTCCCTGTCCAGTTTACGCTGTTCGTCTATGCGTTTTTGTAATTCGGCTTTCAGCTGCTTTTCATTCTGTTGCATCTTTTTGATGTTGCCGTCAAGAAGCTGCTGGTCTTTTTCCATCCGGGTGATTTCAAGGGCCATGTTGTCCCGGGCCTTTACACGCTCCTTTTGCAGGGAAACCAGCTGCGCCTCTTCCCGGCCCAGACTGTCCTGCATATCCCGGATCTTCCGTTCCTGGGCACGCATATAGTCGCTGTAATTGCGGAAGTAACGCCACCGGCGGTAGGCCTGCGAGGCGCTTTCGCTGGAAAGCACGTGCATGATCCAGAGTTTCCGGTCGCGATGCCTGTACGCCTGCTGCAACAGGGTCTGATACGCGGTAAGCAGGTCACTGTGTTCCTGCCTTAAGCGGCCAATCATATTGCTTTTTTCAGAAATGCGGTTGTTGAGCGTAGCCAGTTCCTGTTCCATGCCCCTGATCAGTTCCTGACGGCTGGACAACAGACGCTGGCCCAGCCTGTACTGCGTGAGCTGGTCACGGATGTTGTCTGCCGTAGCGTGGATCCTGTTTTCGAGCGTGGCGATCTCTTCCCGGAGCCGGCGGTTGCGGGACTGCAGTTCCTCCACTTCCTGGGCCCGGGCAGTTATGCCTGCCGCCAGGAGCATGGATAGGATCAGCAAAATCCGTTTCATGGCCTATTGCCCGCTTTTTTTGTTGGTTTCAATTTTTTTAAGGATATCTTCCCGGGGGTCTATAGCGTAAGCCTGTTGCCAGTAAACGATGGCCATAAGCGGCTCGTTCAGGGCGTTGAGAACGTCCCCGTAATGGTTCAGGACCTCGGCGTTTTCTTTTCCCCCATATGCCATGGCCTGCCTGAAAATGTTTCTGGCCTCGGCGGAACGGCCCAGCAGGTGCAGGATCCAGCCGTAGGTGTCAAGGTAAGTGGCATTGTTGGGTTCTTTTTCAATGGTTACCTGGCTCATGGAGAGTGCTTTTTCCAGCTGTTCGCCCTGGAGTGAAAGGTAATAGGCATAATTGTTCAGAACCGGCAGGTTCTGCCCGTCCAGGCGGAGTACTTCTTCATATGTTTTGAAGGAACGTTCCCAGTCCCCTTTTTCATGGTAAAGGTCTCCCAGCAGCGACAAGGTCTGGACCTTGTTTTTGTTGTCTTTCTTTTTAAGCAGGGACAGGATTCTTTCAAACCGGGCAATGGCCTGGTCCAGTTGCCCGGTCTGCCACAATGCCAGCCCGTAGAGGCTGCCAAAATCGGCATCATCGGGGAAATTTTCCAGCGCCTTGCTCCCGTATTCGCATAACAGGGGCCACTCCTTCAGGTAATAGATCACACCCAGAGTCTGGTACCAGGCGTGGTAATCATTGGAATAATAACGTATGTTTTCTTTGATCACCTCCAGGGCAGCGGAAGGATTTTGTGTCTGGATAAGGAATCCGGCATAGATATAGGCCAGGGTGCTGTCTGTCCTGTGTGCACTGCGTGCACTCTGGAACAGGGTGTCCACCTGCGGCTGGAAGGTGGCAACAAAGGCCCTGGTTTCCAGGATTTGTTTCAGGTAATCTGTCTTCATTCTCACGTCCACCTGTGGGTATGCAAGAAAAATGTTGATGTTCTGAAAATACAGGTCAAACTGTCGCTTCATGCGGTGGACCTCGGCCATGCCAAAAACAGCCGGCATAAAGGCGGGATCCGATTCAAGCGCTTTCTGGTAATATTCCCCGGCTTTTTCCATTTCCCCGTCACTTGCTTCAAGGTCTCCCAGAATGCTTAGGACCCGTGTAGTGGGCGTATGGTCTGCGTATTCACGCAACAGGGTCCTGGCAGCTTCCTTGTCCCTGTCCACGGTCAGGTTAAAGCGCAGCAGGACTCCCGATTCGGTCACTCCTTCTCTGCTTTCCAGCGTATCTAACAGCTCCAGGGCTTTGTCTGTCTGGTGACTGTTCGTATATAATCCAATCAGGTCATAGAGCAGTTCTGTTTTGCCGGGATTATCCTTCCATAATTTTTCATAAAGCAACCCGGCTTCCTCTACTTTGCCCGCGGCTACGGCCAGTTTTGCCTGCTGCAGGCGGTACCAGTAATTTCCCGGATCCAGCTTCAGGGCTTTTTGCAGGTATTGCTCCGATTCGTTCCATTGTCCGGCATAACCGGCTATCTGCGCCAGGTAATAGAAGGCGGCATCGTTGTCTTTTTGCCGTGAAACAGCGCGCTTAAAAAAATCCCTTGCCTGGGGAAGATCTCCCAGGTAAAACATTTTCAGTCCCTGGTGAAACAACACACCGGATTCTTCGGCGGCAACTTCGGCACGATATCCGCACGAGGCCAACACAATAAATGACAACAGGATAAAAAATCGCTTCCACATGGGTTCAAAGTATTGCGGGAGTTGCAAAGTTACCATAATTCGTTCAATTCAATTATTTATTTTACATTTGTTTAGCCTGTAGAATTTTCTCATATCCATGCAACATTCCGGCCGTAATTTTCATCTAAATAAAGACATACCGGAAATTGACCTCATTGCGGCCTGCAAAAAAAATGATGCTGCAGCGCAACGTGTTATTTATGAGCGTCTTTATTCCAGAATGCTGGCTGTCTGTCAACGTTATACAGGCAACAGGGAGACCGCCAGGGATATTGTTCAGGATGGATTTGTGGTGTTGTTCGATAAAATAGGGACCTATGCAGGGACGGGTTCTTTTGAAGGCTGGGCGCGGAAAATTTTTGTCAACATGTCGCTAACCTACCTTCGCAGGAACGATGCCCTGCGCTACAGCGAGCCCATAGAAAACTCGACCGCAAGGTCTGTGACTTCGGGACTGATCCTGGAAAACATTTCGGCAGACGATATCCTGCGGTGCATGGAACAGATGCCTTACGGATTCCGCACCATATTTAACATGTATGCCATTGAAGGATACTCGCACAACGAAATTGCAAAATTACTGGACATCAGCGAAAGCACTTCCCGTTCCCAGTATTCCAGGGCAAGGTCATGGCTACAGAATAAACTGAATGATCTGAAATGAAACGGATACCTCTCATAGGATTTGCCATACTGACGGTGCTTACTGCCGCGTGCCAGGACAGCATACCTTTCCGCTATGATGGGAAAGAACCGGATTCTATGTCCACACGCAAGTATCCGCATGCCTTTTTTGTTGTTCACGGCCAGATCATTGACTCACTGGCGCAGGAACCAATTTCTGGGATGCCTGTAAACCTGCGTCTTGAGGATACCGTGTTTACAGACTCAACGGGATATTTCCGCACCCAAACCATAGCCTTTCCCATATCACAGGAATTTCGCCTGGTATTCAATACCCTGGGAGAACATCACAATCCACTGTACAATTCCGAGACATTGTATGTTCATTTCATGCTGCCCACTTTCAAGCTGAGCCAGGAAGAGATTCTTGAGCATGGACCACGGTTTTTTGGCAGTGCTTATATGACCGTTAACAAAACATTAATCCCTTTGGTTGATGAATGACAATTTGTTTGATAAGATAATCCGGGAGAAGCTCTACAACTTCTCCACCCCTGGCGAAAACGGAGACTGGGATGCCCTGGCAGCCAGGCTTTCGGGGCGCAAAGCGTTCCTGCGCCGCAGAAGGGTCCTGATCCTGGTCCCGGCGGCGGCCGCCTGCCTGTTGCTGCTGTTCTTTTTATTTATGCCACGGCCAGGCAGGAATGCTTCCGCGCCCCAGACCGTTTACAGGATTGTCCGGGAGCCTGCCGCTCTTGATCTTACCGCCCACCTGGAAAATATCCCCCAATTATATTCCCCGCAGGAGCTCAGGCTGCTGCGCATTCGCTCCCTGACACCTGCAACTTCCGAGATCACCGTACCGCCCGCAGCCATCCCCTCCCATGAACCTGAGCAGGATGCTCCCCTGCAGGCTGCTGTGGAAGAGCCCGTTATCCACAAGGATATACCCGTGGAAGAACCGGTCAATGTTAAGTCTCCTGCAAAAAACGGCCTGTTTCCCGCCGACCCTCCCAAAAACACCAGGCTGAACAAGAAATGGATCACCGCTGCCAACTTTTCCTACCAGGGAGCCATCAACGGCACATACCTGTTCACCCCTTCCACCTATACCACCAAATGGGAAACACCCCTGAGCCTGGCCGGCAGCGACCTGGACAACCTGGGCATCCCGGATGACATGGCTCCCAACTTTGATGAAAACGATATGAACCGGATCTCGGCCCATTTCTCGACCCCCATTTCTGCCGGGATCAACGTCCAGAAAGAGTTCAACAAATGGTTGTCTGTAGGGGCTTCCCTCACCTATACCCTGCTACGGGGAGAATACCAGGTGCATACAGCCGACAAGTCTTATATTGTCAACCAGAACACGCATTACATAGGAATCCCGGTGAGCGTGTATCTGCGCATGGTCAATACGCCCCACCTGACAGTCTATGCCGTTGGCGGAGGTGCCGTAGACAGGGCCGTTGCCGACGAATACATCTGCCAGCTGAACGACGTGACTACCCGGCAGTATGTTCCGGTACAGGGAGTCCAGTGGTCTGTTTACGGGGGGCTGGGTATAGAATACAAATGGTCAGAACTGATGGGCATTTACATAGAGCCTACGGTTTCGCACTACTTTGACAACAACCAGCCCAAAAGCATCCGGACCGTGCAACCCACACAGTTCAGGATGGAACTGGGGATCCGGTTCAGAATTTAGGTTCCTTCAGGAGCCGGGCCATTTCAGAGGCAAACACAAAATCATTCAGGGCTTTGTTACTGGATTGCAGGATGGTGTCCCTGCTTCCTTCCCACTCTTTTTTTCCCTTGTATAGGAATACAACCTTTTCCCCTATGGCCATTACCGAGTTCATGTCGTGGGTATTGATGATGGTGGTCATACGGTATTCATGGGTTAATTCGCTGATTAGGCGGTCAATTACAATGGCAGTCTGCGGATCCAGCCCCGAGTTGGGCTCGTCACAGAACAAATATCCGGGATTCATGACAATGGCCCGCGCTATACCCACCCGTTTTTGCATTCCGCCGCTCAGTTCGGAGGGGTATTTGTCCCCTATATCGCCCAGGTTCACACGATTCAGGCAAAAATCAACCCGTTCGTCTTTCCGGGAAAGGGACCAGTCTGTGAAAAAATCAAGGGGAAAGCGGACATTCTCCCGGGCAGTGGCAAAGTCAAAAAGCGCGGCCCCCTGGAAGAGCATGCCCATTTGTTTATGAATGGTTATTCTTTTTTTATGGTCCAGGGTGATAAAATCGGTTTTGTCGTAGAGAATGCGGCCCGAATCTATGTTATGAAGTCCGGCAATGGCCTTGAGCAGAACTGTTTTTCCCGAGCCGCTGGCCCCTATGATCAGGTTGGTTTTTCCTTCTTCAAAATCCACAGATATATCTGAGAGCACCTGCTGGGACCCAAAGAATTTGTTTATGTTCTGTACAGATATCATCAGTTGAGCATCAATTGGGTAAGGGCCAGGTCAGCAATCAGGATCAGCAGGCAGATGGCCACAATGGAACGCGTGCTGGCGCGACCCACTTCCAGGGAGTTTTCTTTGGGCGAATACCCGTAGAGGGCAGAAACCGTGACAATGATAAAACTGAATACCACCATTTTGGTGAGGGCATATATAATATAATACCCGTTAAAGGCAAAGCGCAATCCGGTAGCATACTGGCTGGGGGTGATCATTCCGGTGGTGGCCACAATCAGCCAGCCTCCCAGGATACCTGCCATCAGGCTGAAGAGCATGAGAATGGGATTGAACAGGCATACAGACACCACTTTGGGCAATATCAGGTAATTGGCCGAGTTTATGCCCATCATTTCCATGGCATCTATCTGCTCTGTGAGCCGCATGGTGCCAATGTCAGAAGAAATGTTGGAGCCCACCTTGCCGGCCAGGATCAATGCCACCATGGTACAGGAGAATTCCAGGATCAGGCTTTCCCGCACCATGTACCCCACGTACATTTTGGGAATAAAGGGGTTTTCAATGTTGTAGGCAGTCTGGATAACCAGGACAGCCCCGATGGCCAGGGAAATAACCCCTATCAGGGGAACCGAGGTCATTCCCAGCTTTTCCATTTCTACCAGGCACTGTTTCCAGAAAATACGCCACTTTTCGGGCCGGGTAAAGACCCGTTTCATGAGCAGGATGTATTCTCCTATCAGTTCAAAGGTTTTTCTGATCATGAGTCAAAGATAGTAAATAGCCGGCGTTTTTGCACCGCAGGCATGGTGGGTTTATTGTTCTTTGCGGCAGTTCGCATCACCGGATTCAGGTACAGGTGCGAACTGTCGGGCAGGGAAATCTTCACCCGCACATAACGGTCCTGCGCCTGCAAAATATAAAAAGCAGAGTCTGCAGCACCGTCTGCCGTTCCCGGTACACTTTTGAGAAACGCCCCGTCCTGCCCAATAAAGTTGAATTGCCGGGCCCTGCCTGTCAGGACCACAACCAGGCTGTCTCCCTTTATGCGGCAAGACTGCAACACGGGCATCGCATCCAGACAGGCGCGCTTTTGCACCACAGAACCCCGTGCTACACGGCGGGTCACTTCTATGCCATAGGCTGCGCCCGTTTCAAGTGCCCGGTAAACAGTTTTGGGCGGACAGGAAGTACCTGGCAAACTATTGGAAAAAATCATGGTCAGGTCCCGGGCCAGGTCTGTGGGCTTGAAAACATTGTGGGCATCGTCACCAGCAATGAGCATGGCCGGCTTGCCCGAGGACAGGGCCACGTCCCAAAGGCCTTCAGAAATCCAGAAATCATTAAGCACCTCAAAAAGGTGGTAACCGGACAGCCTGCGCACATCCCTCTGGCTGTAACCTCCCATCCAGGCCGGATGATTAAGGGCCACCAGGGCCGCGCGTTCTTGCAGCCTGTTGAGGATGTGTTGCTTTTGCGACCATGTCTGGGGCAGGATAAAGTCATTCCAGTAAACCTTGCGTGCCCCTATGGAACTTTGGTGCGTTTTCAGCACATTGAACCCGTGCTCATAGACCGGAATATAGAGCCGCGGAGCGGAAGGCGTTCCGGCACCGGCAAGCGCCAAAGAATCCGTAATATGTTGATAATCTGAAATTCCAATAATATCATACCCCAGTGAATCGTACTTGAGCACGATGTCCTCCCTGGTATTTTTGCGCCCGTTGGTGAAGAACCCCCAGGCATTGGAATGGGCGTGAAAATTGGCCCTGAGCCAACGCCCCCCGGGATGCACCTGTTCATAAGGATTGTACCAGTATTGCCCCGAAAACGGATCTTCCAAAGCCGGTTTATAGAGCGGCATCTGGCGTACCAGGAAAAAAAGCGACACAACAATACCCGCCCTCCTTAAAAACCGCCCTGTTTTATGTTTCCTGCCCATACGGCAAATGTAGGTCTTTTTACCCTATCTTTATGCCATGAACAAAACAGTGCAGTTTTTCAGGGGAAGACAAGGCCAGTGGAAGCGGCTGGCCAAAGCCTTCGGGGACGGAACACAAAAGGTGTCGCCCCTTTGGATGCATTGCGCATCGCTGGGTGAATTCGAGCAGGGAAGGCCGGTGCTGGAAGCGTTCCGCCAGCAGCACCCCGACAAGAAAATCCTGCTTACTTTTTTCTCCCCTTCAGGCTATCAGATCCGGAAAAACACACCCCTGGCCGATTATGTGTTTTACCTGCCCCTGGACACGCCCCGCAACGCCCGCCGGTTCCTGGGGCTGATAAATCCCTGTGCTGCCGTATTTGTGAAATATGAATTCTGGTACTTTTACCTGACAACCCTAAAAAAAAGGAATATTCCCACATACCTGATATCGGCCCGTTTCAGACCCGAACAGCCCTTTTTCAAAAAATACGGGATCTTGTTCCGCCGCATGTTATCCTGCTATACCCATATTTTTGTACAGGACGACCGCTCGCTCCGGCTGCTGTCTGCCCTAAGGAATCCTCCACGAGAAATAACGGTGGCCGGCGATACCCGGTTTGACCGCGTGGGCTGCAACATCCTCCATGACAATACCCCGGAACTGTTCCGGCAGCTGGTCAGGGAGCCTGTGCTGATAGCCGGCAGTACCTGGCCTGCCGATGAGGTCCTGCTGGAACGCCTGGCCGGGGATATGCCCAACCTGCAGATTGTACTGGCCCCGCACCAGATCAACCCTGCGCATCTGGAGTCTGTCCGGCGCCTGTTCTCCCGCTGGAACCCGGTATTTTTTTCTGTGGCAAAGCAAGGCCACCGGCCTAAAATCCTGGTCATAGACAGCATAGGAATTCTTTCCTCGCTGTACCGTCACGGAACGGTCTGTTATATTGGCGGGGGATTCAATCCTTCCGGGATCCACAATACCCTTGAAGCAGCTGTTCACTCTAAGCCGGTTCTCTTTGGCCCCAGCTATGACAAGTTTAAAGAAGCCCACGAGCTGATTGCCTGCGGGGCCGCCGTAAGTTTCTGTGATTACAATTCTTTACTGGGAGCGTTAAGCCTGTGGATGGCAGATCCCACCCTTCGTGAAAAGGCCGGCCGGGCATCCGGAGTATATGTCCTGGAAAATATCGGTGCTACAGCTAAAATTCTTGAAAAGCTGGCTGTCCGGGAGCCGTAGTCCGGTCACCAGACGGAGCGGCGTACACAAAAGGATACCCGTTGCGCAGGGCATGCTTCCTTGACCGCAGGGCATCCGGTCCCATGATCATCATGGTGGTTCTGAACCGGGCATTTTCCTTCCGGTTCTGAACGTCGCACCAGGCCAGCAAAGCATCCGATTCCTGCGGTGTCCGGGTATGAACCGCGATTTTCAGAAAATCCGCCCCTCCAGAAAAGGCTTTATGGGCCAGCCCCTCCAGGAGCGCTTCACCAGGAATTTCTTCCAGGCTGTTTTCCGGGAAATGTGCCGAGCGGATCACCTGCACGTCGTTTGTGCGGGCCAGTGCCGTCAGCTGCCCGGCATAACCCTGCGGAGCATCCAGCGGAATATCCACCCATCCTGCGCCCCAGGATACCATTTCTGCCAGCATATCCGGGATGACACCGCTTTCTGCCGCAGCCGGATGCGTGAGCATGAGTTTCTTTTCTTTTCCCATGCATTGCATGCGCAAAGCCACCATACCCACAGGCGAAAGATCCCCCGCAAGATCCAGTCGCAATTCAACCCAGGGAGCCTTGTCCAGCCATTCCGACATCTCTTTGCTTTGGGCCGAGTCCAGGCTTACCCCCGGATTTTGTGCCCGGTTCATCCATAGTTCCACCGGATCGCTCACCAGCACATACTCTCCTATAGCCTTGAGCAATACAAGGTCCAGGTCCCTGCCACGTTTTTTCTTGTCGTGCAGCATATGGGGAATGATTTGTCCCGTGGGGCAGGGAAGTCCGGGATCCAGGCCACAGGCATTCAATACCCGTATCAAGCGTTGTGCCTGTTGCGGCTGCAGCAGGCCTCTTTCCGCAGAGCAGGCAGCCGCCAGGGCCATGCCTTTTGCCACGGCTTGCCCGTGTGAAATTTCCGGATAACAGGCGGCCAAAGCATGTCCGAACGTGTGGCCAAAATTGAGGGCTTTCCTTACTCCTTTTTCGTAAAGGTCTTCCTCCACCACCTTCATCTTGATTTGCTGGCTTCCGGCAATAAGCCGCTCTGTAATGGCAGCCGGTAATGCGCTAAAATCGCCGTATGGCGCAACTTCTTCTTCAATGAAACGAAAATAGGATTCAGAGGCGATGGCCCCATGTTTGATGCACTCTGCCAGTCCGCAACGGAATTCGTCCCGGGGGAGTGTCCTGAGAACTGCCGGATTGCAAAAAACCCACCGGGGCAGCTGTGTACATCCTATGATGTTTTTATACGGGCCAAAATGAATCCCGTTCTTGCCTCCCAGGGCAGCATCCACCTGGGCAAGCAAGGTGGTGGGAACCAGGCCAAAGGGCATTCCGCGCATATATACCGAGCCTATGAAACCTGCAAAGTCGCATACAGTCCCGCCACCCATGCCAACCAGGAACCAGGACCGGTCTGCCAGGAGCTCCATCATCCGGGATACGGTCTGTTCCACCCGTTCCCATTGCTTGAGCGCTTCGCCACCTTCCAAGGCTATCAGTTCCCAGGACGGGTCTGCCGCCTGGTGCACCCATTGCGACACATTACGGTCGTACAGGACCAGGGTTTTTGTTCCGGTGGGGATGAGTCCCCGTAATTGTGAGAAATCTTCCGATAAGATCAGCTGGCTCATTCCCGGATAATCTTTTCCTGACGTTTGATGGATTGCTGGTGAATGGCCCGGTAGACCTCCTGGATAAAGGAATCGTCCAGATCCTTTTCGGCAGCCTGTTTACGGGTCCGGGAAGTAACTTCATTCCAGCGTTCTAACTGAATGATCCCTATCCCGCCTCGTTTTTTAACCTGGCCTATCTGGTCTACAAGCGACATGCGTTGTGCCAGCAGGTCTACCAGGTCCTCATCCAGTACGTCTATGCGCGAACGGATGGCATCCAGGAGTATTTTTTCTTCTGAAAAAGAATCTTGGGAAGGGGCAGACCGTCGCCATAAAAGAGCGTTCATCAGGGCTGCGAATTCTGCCGGCGTGAATTGCTGGCCGGCATCACAGAGCGCTTCTGCAGGCTTTGGATGCACTTCAATCATCAATCCGTCAAAATTCAAATCAAGAGCCCTTTGTGCCAGATCGGGTATAAAGGCGGTATCTCCCGAAAGGTGTGAAGGATCACACAACAGGGGGATACCGGGCATCTGTACCTTGAACTCTATGGAAAGCCGCCACAGGGGGGCATTGCGCAGTTGTCCTATATGATAGTCACTAAAACCGCGGTGTATGGCATACACACACTTTGGACCCACCCTGAGAACACGCTGAACGGCTCCAATCCACAAACCCAGATCCGGATTGATGGGATTTTTCACAAAAACATGAAGGGGAGTCCCCTCAAGGGCTTTGGCAATCTCTTCCACCAGAAACGGATTGGCGGTGGTGCGGGTGCCCAGCCAGACCGCATGGAATCCGGCCTTGAGCACCAGTTCCACATGGTGGGCAGAGGCGACCTCGGTACATACCTGTAATCCCAACTCTTTCTGGACATCGCTCAGCCAGGGAAGTCCTGCTTCTCCCACGCCCTCGAAATAACCGGGACGGGTCCTGGGTTTCCATATCCCGGAGCGAAAAAACGAAATGCCCCTGCCTCCGGCTGCAGCCGGAAGTCTGAAATCTTTCAGCTGCATGGCTGCCGACCATACCTGTTCCCGGGTTTCGGCACTGCAGGGGCCTGCTATTATAATGGGATGATTCATTTTATTCGGGGTCCCGGATACGTTCACGAATTTGTTTTTTGACTGCTTTCCAGCGCGGTATGTCTATCTTGGGACCAATAACTTCTACCACCCTGGCGGCAACCATAGAACCTATGTCCCCGCATTTCTGCAAGGAAAGCCCAAGGGAATGGGCATACAGAAAGCCTGCGGCATACAGGTCCCCGGCCCCTGTGGCATCTATGGAAATCCCCGGCCAGGGCAAGATGTCATATTCCCGGTCACCGCTTTTGACCATCGATCCCAGTTTGCCCAGCTTGATAACCGCTATGTCGCACATCCCGGCTATTTCACGCAACGCTTCCCGGGGTTGTTTCCCTGTAAAGGAAAGGGCCTCGGTTTCATTGGCAAACACTATGTCTACGTAATTTTCCACAATATCGTGCAGGAAGGGATTGTTGCTTTCCACCACATTGTAGCTGGCCATATCTATGGAAATGATCATGCCCGCATCACGTGCCAGTTTGACTGCCTTGCGTACCAGATGCTGGTTCTGGACCAGGTAACCCTCTATGTGAAAATAATCGTATCCTTCAAACATGGCCGGGGTCAGGTCTTCGGGAACCAGCTCCAGGGCTGCCCCCAGATATACGGCAAAGGTACGGTCTGCATCGGGCTCTGTAACAAACACCATGGCCCGGCCCGAGGAGTGGGTCCCTTTTAGCAGGCAGGATTTGATCCCGTTGCGCTGCTGGTCTGCATAAAAGAGCGACCCCAGCTCATCGTCTCCCACCTTGCCAATAAACCCCGAAGGCATTCCCAGCACCGCCGTCCCTGTGATGGTGTTGGCGGCAGACCCTCCTGCCACATACTGTACCCCGATGGGTTTTAAGTGCTGCCAGATTTTTTCCGCCGTAATCGTGTCTACATGCTGCATACTACCGTGCGGTATGTGAAAGAGTTCCAGCAGGGAATCGTCGGGAAGCAGGGCCAGAATATCTGTCAGGGCATTCCCGATTCCAAGGATAGATTTCATAAAAAACCACTATTTACAGCAAATTTAATCTAATTTTCCGAATGTCCTTTTTTTGTACCTTTACGCAGTTATGAACTGGAAAAAAATCCTAAAAGTGCTGTTGTTTGCCGCACTTGCCCTGGTGCTGCTTTATTTTTCCTTCCGGGGTATCCACTGGGATAATTTTGTAGAGGGCCTGCGCACTGCGGATTATTTCTGGATCCTGATGTCTATGCTGGTGGGAGCTTTTTCTTTCTATGTACGGGCCGCGCGCTGGAGGATCATCCTGCTGGGCCTGGGAAAACCGGTTAAAAGGATTGACACCTTCAATGGTGTGGGAATGGCTTACCTGACCAATTTTGCCCTGCCCAGGGCCGGAGAGGTTGCCCGGTGCGGGGTAGTGGCGCAACGCTCGGGACTTGGCTTTGACAAGGTGCTGGGCACCGTTGTCCTGGAAAGGACTTTTGATGTTCTTTGTCTGGTATTGATTACCATAGCCGTTGCATTCCTGCGCATGGATGTTTTCGGAAATTTCATGGTCACCCAGATCTGGGACCCGATCATGAACCGGCTTGGAGGCTCTTCAGCACTGGCCGTCATCCTGGTTGCCGGGATTTCCCTGGCACTTGTACTGGCCCTGGTCCTGCTGCGCAAACCACTTGGCCGTATCCGCTTTTTCAGAAAGGCAGGGGATTTTTTCCGTGGCATCTGGACAGGACTGGTGCAAAGCTTTAACATGCCCCGCAAGGGATACTTTTTCTTTCTTACATTTCTGATGTGGTTCCTATATGTATGCACCAGTTACTGCACCATCCTGGCAACCCCCCTGAGGGATCAGCTGAATTTTGTAGACGCGCTGTTCCTGATGGTGGTGGGCAGTTTCGGCTGGGTGGTCCCGGTCCAGGGCGGGATAGGGGCCTTCCATTTCATAGTAACCCTGGCCCTTGTAGCTGTCTACAGCCAGTCCCGGACCAGCGGAATGGTTTTTGCCATCATCAGCCACGAATCCCAGGCTGTCACCATGCTGCTGACCGGTTTGTTTGCCGTAATTTTCCTGAGCGTAACAAAAAAAAATAAACCCAAACAGGTACAATAATGAAAAAAATGCTTTTTCTGATCACCGCAGCCGTTGCAGGCCTGGTGTCCATGTCTTCGCAACGGCTTGCTGCACAGTACCATCCATACGATTACATCACCTACGACAAACACGAGGTTTTTCTGCAATACGGGGCTCCCACCTTCCAGGAACTGAGCACGCAGATCCGTAAGGAAACGTTTGTAGCCAAAGACGGGAACACCTACCTCCCCAGCCGTTTTGTCTATACAGGGGTGGCTGCGTTAGGCTATAATTACTACACTTCACCTTACATGAGCCTGGGAGGATACCTGGGTCTGAGCGCTGCCATGATGGAACTGGCCAAAAGCGGTACGCAGAAAGCCGTTTTCAAAAGCAGCGTGCTGAGCATCACAGGGCTTGTAACGGTACACTGGATTTATTACCGGACGGGGCTGCTGGAACTTTCTGCCCATGCCGCCGGGGGATTGACCCGCTGGATAGATGAACAGGAAATGATCGTACCGGGTTCGCAGGATATTTCAAGCGACACCCGCAAATGGCGGTTCGCCTACCACCTGAGCCCGCTACGCGTAAGGTGGGGCAGCACTTTTGGGGTATTTGCCGATATAGGATTTGGCTACAAAGGCGTTGCCAATGCGGGAGTTTCGGTCAGGTTTTAAAGAGCTGGCGTGACAGAGGTCCCACCCCGCTGACCTTTTCCACAACAATACGCGTTTCTTTGGGAATGTGTGTCCGGCCGTTGTAAGACGAAACAAATATTTTTTCAAATCCCAAACGGTTTGCCTCGGCAATCCTGCGTTCCAGGTGCGGAACGGGCCGGATCTCGCCGCTCAGACCCACCTCGGCGGCAAAACACCACCGTGCCGGAATGGCCCGGTCAAAAGCCGATGAGAGGATGGCCGCCACCACAGACAGGTCCACTGCGGGATCGGCCACCCGCAATCCTCCGGCCATATTCAGGAAAACATCTTTGGCCGCCAGGTGGAATCCCGCCCTTTTCTCCAGCACGGCAAGCAGCATGTTCATCCTGCGGGTATCAAATCCATTGGCCGAACGCTGTGGCGTTCCGTAAGCAGCCGTGCTTACCAGGGCCTGAGTTTCTATCAGGAAAGGCCGTGTCCCGTCTATCATGGCCGCCACGGCAATGCCGCTCAGGTTTTCATCGTGCATGGGAATGAACATTTCAGACGGGTTGTCCACCTGCCTGAGTCCATGGCCGGTCATTTCAAAGAGCGCCAGTTCGGCCGTGGAACCAAAACGGTTCTTGATACCCCTCAACATGCGGTATGCATGTGTGGTATCACCTTCAAACTGCAGGACCACATCCACGATATGCTCCAGCACCTTGGGCCCTGCTATGCTGCCTTCTTTGGTAATGTGGCCTACCAGGATAACCGGGACATGCGTCTGTTTGGCGTATTTGAGCAACAGGGCCGCACATTCCCGCACCTGGGTGACGCTCCCGGGTGATGATTCCATGTATTGCGAATAAGCGGTCTCTATGGAATCTACTATCAGCAGCGCAGGCTTGACAGCCTGGGCCTGTTCCAGGATGTTTTCCAGCATGGTCTCACACAATACCAGGCAGTTGTCCGGCATTTTTCCCGAATCCTTCCCGCCCAGAAGCCTTTGGGCGCGCATCCTGATCTGCCGGGCCGATTCTTCTCCAGAAACGTATAAGGTCCGCAAATCGGGTGCTTGCAGCGGGATCTGCAGGCTAAGCGTTGATTTCCCGATGCCGGGCTCTCCTCCCAGCAAAACAACCGACCCGGGAACCAGACCCCCGCCCAGAATGCGTTCCAGCTCTGTATTGTTGAGGGATATCCGTTCCTGCTGCGCCATGGAAATTTCTCCTATGGGGACCGCTTTTGCGGCCGTGGTGAAGATTTCCTGCCTGCCCGGGGAACCAATGATCTCTTCTGTAAAAGTGTTCCACTCGCCGCAGGAAGGACAGCGCCCGAGCCATTTTGCAGATTCGGCTCCACAGTTCTGGCAAAACCAGGCCTTTTTGACTTTACTCATTATACAAAGATAAAATATTTCTATCTTTAGCAGATGAAAAAACACTTTTTACTCACGCTGTTCCTGTTCCCCGCGCTTTTGGGGGCACAGGATTTTGCCCCCTACGCTCAACAGGTGGCTAAAGAATGGAATATTACCGGTTCGGCCCTGGCAGTGATCAAAAATGATTCTATTGTTTTTGTGCAAGGATTCGGAGAAAAACGTAACGGAAGCAGTTTGCCTGTAGATGGCAGCACCGTATTCCAGATCGGTTCTGTCAGCAAATCATTCACGGCCACACTCATGGCCATGCTGGTAGACGACGGGCTGGTCAACTGGAATGACCCCGTCAAATGGTACCTGCCCGATTTTGCGATGTACGACCCCTGGGTGACAGACAACCTGGAAGTGCGGGATTTGTTCCTGCACCGTTCCGGGCTGCCAGAACAGGCCGGCACATACATCCCCTGCCTGGGATATGACCGTAACGATGTCTACCGGATGCTCCGGTTCATCCCGCCCGCAAACAGTGTCAGAACAACGTACGGTTACAATAACGTTTTATTCATTGTGGCCCAGAAGATCATAGAGGCCGTCACGGGTAAAAGCTGGGAAGAAAACCTGCAGGAGAGGATCTTTACCCCCCTTGGGATGCACAATACCAGCACCAACAAAGAGGGTTTCCTGGCATCGGCAAACGGGAACACCCCACACGAAACCACCGTCCGCCAGGGAAAAATACGTACAGTTCCCATGGAGGGGGAAGAACAGGCGCTGCACTGGCTTACGGTCATCGGAGCGGCAGGCGGCATCAACTCTACAGTAACCGATATGATGCAATGGTGCCGCCTGCATCTTTCCAATGGTGTTGTAGAAGGGGACACCCTCTTATCCGAGGTTCAGATGAATTACCTGCACAGGGGTCAGCTCATCA
Source organism: Bacteroidetes bacterium ADurb.Bin139 (assembly GCA_002070565.1). GTDB lineage: Bacteria > Bacteroidota > Bacteroidia > Bacteroidales > UBA932 > DMER64. The sequence goes on along the minus strand of MWDM01000017.1, from coordinate 7,156 downwards.
CCTCCCAGACAGACACAAAAACCAACATCTACGCCCCCTGCTGGTTTGTAGAACAGAACAACCGGTACCGGGTCTGGTTCCATACCGGGACCACCTGGGGATTTACAGCCATCTGCGCCTTTGTCCCGGAACTGGACCTGGGTCTGATGTGGTTGAGCAATTGCGAGCCTCCTTCAGAACCGCGTTATGCCATCATGCGCCATGTGATTGACTATTACATGGACCTGCCTTTCCAGGATTACAGCGGTCAGGCGCTTGAAAAATTCCTTGCACAGGCGGCAGAACGTGAAAAAAAGGAACAGGCTGTACCGGTCCCCGAACCTTCGGCTCCCTATCCACACTACGTGGGGACATATGGGCACCAGTGCCTGGGAGAAGCGGTCATTACCCTGGAAGACGGACACCTGTACATAGCGCTGGGGCCGGATGATTTTCCAAACCGAAAACACCTGATGACCCATGTCAACGGAGAAACATTCCGCTTCCGTTCCGGTGGTTCTGCATTTACCCTTAAATTTGCGATGGAGGACCACCTCCTGACTTTTGATTTGGATTTGAAACAAAATGAAAATATGGGACTCTGGAGGGCCCTCAAATGAAAAACGCATTGATTACAAGCCTGCTTGCCGTCATTATTTTTATTAATCCCGCTTTTGCACAAAAAAAAGCACCCGTGATAGGGCTCTCTGCCACATACGAAACATCGCAGAACTGTGTCCCCAACACGTACATCATCTCTGTTCAGAAAGCCGGGGGAATCCCTGTGATCCTTCCGGTAACAGAAGATCCGGAGGTCATTGCACGCATGGTCGAATCTATTGACGGTCTTATCCTTACAGGAGGGGAAGACGTGGACCCGTTGCGCTGGTACGGAGAAGAGCCCATCCCCGGCATGGGTGGAATAGTTCCGGCCAGGGATTTTTTTGACATACACCTGGTACGGGCTGCTGTTAAGCATGGGATTCCCGTGCTGGGGATCTGCCGCGGGGAACAGATCATGAACGTGGCCTTCGGGGGTACGTTATACCAGGATATCCCCTCGCAGGTCAAATCGGGCAATCCTGTGAAACACCGCCAGAATGCGCCCCGAAAATACGGTACACATACCATAACGGTCAACCGGGGAACTACCCTCTATGGCATCCTCAGGGAAGTGTTGGCAGAAGGAGACACCTTCCGTGTCAATTCCTTTCACCACCAGGCGGTTAAGGATGTCGCCCCAGGTTTTGTGGTTTCAGCTGTGGCTCCTGATGGAATTATAGAAGCCATTGAAATGCAGGGCAATCCCAATGTACTTGGGGTACAGTTCCATCCGGAAGGCCCCGTTTCGGAGGGTGATCACGCCCTGCTTCCCTTGTTCCTACAACTGGTCAAAGCTGCCCGTTGAGGTACGATTCATAGGCATTCAGATCCAGAAGGCCGTGACCTGAAAGGTTAAAGAGTATGACCTTTTCACGGCCCTCTTCCTTTGCCTTGAGGGCCTCCCGCACAGTGGCCGCAATGGCATGGGTGGATTCGGGCGCCGGAATGATCCCTTCACACCGGGAAAAGAGGATCCCGACCTTAAAGCATTCTTCCTGGTCAATGTCCACGGCCCGGATGATCCTGTCTTTCAATAACTGGCTCATGATGGCCCCTGCCCCGTGGTAACGCAATCCCCCGGCATGAATGGCGGCCGGCTCGTAATCACAACCCAGCGTATACATGGGTATGAGGGGGGTCATCCCCACTGTGTCGCCGTAATCGTAACGGAAGGTACCTTTGGTGAGTTTGGGACACCCTGAACTTTCCGCGGCAATCAAGTCAAATTTGGCTTTGCCGGCCAGCTGGTGGCGGAGAAAGGGCAGGCTGATGCCTCCAAAATTGGAACCCCCACCAAAACACCCGATGATGGTGTCGGGATAATCCTGTGCCATTTCAAACTGGCGCTCCGCCTCCAGGCCTATGATGGTCTGGTGCAGCATGACCATGTTCAGGACACTGCCCAGCGTATAACGTGTGTCGGGCGTGCTTAATGCCCTTTCGCAGGCTTCTGATATGGCCATTCCCAGTGATCCGGGGGTATTGGGTTTTTCTGCCAGGATTTTCTGCCCGGCCTGTGTTAGGTTACTGGGTGAAGAAATGACCTTTCCACCGTAGGTCTGCATGACCACTTTCCGGTACGGCTTCTGGTTGTAGCTCAGCCTGACCATGAACACTTCCGTATCCAGGCCAAAATGCCTGGCCGCAATGCACAGGGCCGATCCCCATTGTCCGGCGCCCGTCTCTGTGGTGAGTTTGCGAATCCCCTCGCTTTTATTGTAATAGGCCTGGGGAAGGGCTGTGTTCAGTTTGTGGGAACCCACGGGGGAAACACTTTCATTTTTAAAATAGATTTTTGCCGGTGTATCCAATGCTTTTTCCAGGCCGCTGGCGCGCACCAGGGGGGTCGGGCGGTATATCTTATATAAAGTGCGCACTTCTTCCGGTATGGGAATCCATCGCTCTGTGGAAAATTCCTGTTCAATGAGTCCTTTTGCAAACAGGGGCTCAAGGTCCGACGGTTTTACCGGTTCCCGCGTTGTCGGGTGCAGCATGGGCTGCAACGGGGGCAGATCGGCCAGAACATTATACCACATTTTGGGGATTTCCTGGTCCGGAAGAAGGTACTTCTTTGTTGTTTTCATTGTAGTTTGGTTAAAAAATAAAAAAGCCCCCTTGCGTTGCAAGAGGGCACTTCTGGTTAATAATAAGGGTTATTGATTACCATGCCACAGATGCGACGCGGAAAAGGTATTCTCCGGGCCACCACCATCTGTTGATCATAGCAATGTTTCTTATCATAGTACAAAGATAATAAAAATTCTATTTATGGTACCCATAAGGCTGAAAGTATTCTGTTTTTTTCATTCAGATCCTTATGAACCAGAACCTCTTTAAAACCAGCCTGTTGGAAGAGAAGAGCTGCTTCCCGGCCAAAGTTTTCATTGATCTCTGCCATGAGGGTGCCCCCGCTGCAAAGGAAGCGGCTTCCCAAAGCGGCCAGGTGTCTGTAATGGCAAAGCGGATTCTCATCCGGAACAAAAAGCGCACTGTGGGGTTCGTAAGATAAGACCCTGGGGGACATCTCTTTTTTTTGACTTTCCGTTACATACGGGGGATTGGATATTAGCAGGCCTACAGTCTGTTTTTCCAGCCCCGCCTTCAGGGCCGCTTCCTCCAACCCGGGAACATCGGTTAAGTCGGCCCGGAAAAAATGCACCTGAGCCTGGTTCAGGGCAGCGTTTTGCGAGGCTACATCCAGCGCATCTGAGCTCAGGTCAAAGGCATAAACGTTTGTTTGGGGGCGCCCTTTTTTCAGGGCTATGGCCAGGCATCCGCTCCCGGTACAGGCATCCAGCACCGGGCCGGTGATGTAACGGGCGCGGTCCCACATTTCTTCCGTCTCGGGCCTGGGGATGAGGACCCGCTCATCAACTCCTATGCGGCAATTCCCAAAATGAACAAAGCCCAGGATGTATTGCAGGGGCCTGCCCTGTGCGGCCTGGTCCACCGCCTGCAGCAGTTCCCCGGCAACTGCCGGCGAGAGCAGATGGTCTTCATGTGTATGGTACCAGTAATTGGGGATGGCTGCAAAATGGGACAGCAGGGCACTTACCAGGAAACGCAGTTCGGGCTGTTCCACGGAAGGGGCCAGTCGATCCCGGGCATATGCTTTAAACTCTTTGATATTCATCTATGGCAGAACAAATCAGCTGGTCCAGGAAGCCGCGCAGGGTCATGCCGGCCGACAGGATTTCCTGGGGTACCAGGCTTTTTTGTGTCATGCCCGGCAGTGTGTTGATCTCCAGGAAATAAAGGTCTTCCCCGCGCAGGATGTAATCCACCCGGACAATACCCCTGCACATCAGGTTGTCGTATATCCTGGAAGTGGTCTGCTGCACAAGGTGTGTCATCCGGGGGGTAATGCGGGCGGGGGTAATCTCCATGGATACCCCCTGGTACTTGGCTTTGTAATCAAAAAATTCGCACCCGTTCCCGGGTATGATCTCCGTTACGGGAAGAATGAATTCCTTTTCTGCCGTTTTCATGATTCCGTTGGTCACTTCAATTCCCTGGATGAATTCCTCTATCATAACCACATGGTCTTCTTTCATGGCATATTCCACGGCAGGCAGGAGTTGTGAAGGTTCAGACACCCTGGAAACACCATAACTGGAACCTGCTGCCACCGGTTTTACAAACCAGGGCATAGGTCCCAGTACCCGGGCAGCCTGCTGTTGCCACGGTCCTGCCATCGTTTGCCTGGTGACACGGAATTCACGGGCCATTTTTATGCCGTTGCCACGTAAATACGCTTTGCAGGCCAGTTTGTCAAAAGCCAGCAGGGCAGTACGGGCAGGGCAACCGGTGTGGGGAATGCCCAGCATTTCAAGGTAGGCAATCAGCAGCCCGTCTTCTCCCGGAGTTCCATGGATCATAAGTACCACCACATCAAAAGATATGCCTTCCCCCTGCCAGGTGACCGTAAATCCGTTTTTGTCCACCTGGGCCGGCGGGACATCCTGTCCGTTCACGGCAACCAGTTCCCACCGGGTCCCAAATATATCTATTTCAAAAACATTCCTGTCGGCAGCCAATAAATGGGTGGAGATATTTTTTCCGCTTAAAACAGAGATTTCACGTTCAGAGGAATTGCCTCCGTATACCAGCGCTATGTTCATGCAATCAATTGAAAAAACCGTCTGTGCGGCGTTGTTGGTCCATGTCCTGGTCAGAGCCATCGCAATCCAGGGATATGTCAAATCCGGGAGGTGCTGTAAACTGGTCTTCTACAGAGAACCCCAACGAAGGATCATTCATTATCTTTTTCATAAAGATCCCCCAGATGGGCAGGGCCATATTGGAACCTCCCCCCAGGGCCAGTGATTCAAAATGCACCTGGCGGTCTTCTGCCCCCACCCAAACCCCTGCGGTAAGCCTGGGGGTAATGCCCATAAACCAGCCGTCTGCCTGGTCGTTGGTCGTTCCGGTCTTGCCTGCCACGGCTCCCCGGGGCATGTAAAGTGCCCTGATGCGGATGGCCGTTCCTTCGTTCACCACTCCCTGCAACAGGTTCACCATCAGATAGGCCGTGCGGTCACCTATGGCTTCCCGTTTGCGGGGGCTGAAGGCGCCCAGCAGGTTTCCGGTGTTATCCTCAATGCGCGTTACCAGGAAAGGTTCTACATGAACCCCTTTGTTAGAAAACGTATTGTAGGCCGCCACCATCTCGTAAAGGCGCAAATCTGCCGGTCCAAGGCACAGCGACACCACCGGGTCCAGAAAACTCTTGATGCCCAGCTTGCGGCACATGGCCACCATGGCCTCGGGGCCGAATTGTTTCATCAGGTATGCCGATATGTTGTTGCTGCTCTTGGTCAATCCCCACTTAAGGGTGACCTTCCTGCCTATCCATTCGGGTTTGTCCACGCTCTCGGGGGTCCATGTGGTATCGTGCAATATGAAGGTCTGGGGAACGTTGACCACCTGATCGCAGGGCGTCCAGCCTTCCTGCATGGCCAGGGCATATAGGAAAGGCTTGATGGTAGAGCCCACCTGCCGTCTTCCCTGGCGGGCGTTGTCGTATTTGAAATACCGGTAATTGGGACCTCCCACATATGCTTTGACATGGCCCGTTTCCGGTTCCATGGCCATGATGGCGGCCCGCAGGAACGATTTGTAGTGCAAGATGGAATCGCGCGGGGTAAGCAGCGTGTCTATCGCATACGTCCCGTCCTTGCCGGTCCATGTAAACACCCGCATGGGGGTTTTGGTCCTGAATGCCACGTCAATTTGAACATCGGTGGCCCCGTCTGCTTTCATATTGCGATACCGGTCGCTCCACCGTATGGCCTGTTTCATGACAAGATCCCGGATCTCTGGCGGAACATCATCCGAAAAGGGTTTGTTTTTCTTATACCTGAGCTCGCTGCTGAAAGTGGGCTGGAGATAGGAACCCAGGTGTTCTTCCACAGCCTGGTTGGCATAGAGCTGCATCCGGGCATTGATGGTGGTATAGATCTTGAGGCCGTCCCGGTCCAGGTTGTAGGACGATCCGTCGGGTTTCCTGTTTTTGTTCAGCCAGCCGTATAACGGATCATTTTCCCACAGGTCCAGGTCTTCCAGGTAGTGTTCCTGGTAGGAATAATCCCCGGGATCGGGCTCGCCCGCACTCATGACCCGTTTGAGCATATCCCTGAAATAGGGAGCCAGGCCGGCGTTGTGGTCCTGCGTGGAATAATTCAGCACAATGGGCAGAGCCATGAGCGAATCTGCTTCCTGCCGGGTGATGAAATTGTATTTTTTCATCTGGGACAGGACGTGATTACGCCTGGCCAGTGAAGATTCATAATTCAGCACGGGATTGTACCGGGTGGGTTTATTGACCATTCCCACCAGGGTGGCCGCTTCTTCTATGGTAAGCTGGGAGGGGTGCTTGTCAAAAAAGGTAGCTGCAGCTGTCCGGATCCCATAGGCATTGCTCCCGAAGAAAATCGAGTTCAGATACATGGTCAGCAGTTCTTCCTTGGTGTAATTGCGTTCCAGCTTGACGGCCGTAATCCACTCTTTCATTTTCACCACCAGCATCTTGAAGGCACTTCCGCCCGGAAAATTGTATGTAGTGGTGTCGCGTGGATACAGCGTCTTTGCCACTTGCTGGGTGAGTGTACTGCCTCCGCCCGAACTGCTTTGCCCCAATAATAAGGATTTGACCGCCACACGGGCCAGGGCCCGGAAATCGATCCCGGAATGGCGGTAAAAACGGATGTCTTCTGTTGCCAGAACAGCATTTTTCAGGTGTTCGGGCAATTCCTCGTATTGTATATAGGAACGGTTCTCTATGTGGAAGGTTGCAATGACCACGCCGTCTTCAGAGATAAGTTCGGTAGCCAGATTGGTCTGGGGATTTTCCAGGACCCGGAACGAGGGGACATTGGTGAACACCCCTACCAAAAATAGCATGAGAACGAGTCCTGCCAACGGAATCAAAACTATGATCCACAACCACTTGTTAATTTTTTTTATTGTCTTCTCCTTCATAAAACAAATGTGTAGCGCCGCAAAATTACAGATAAATATTTGGAATATACCTTATTTTATGGCTTACTTTGCACAGACTGATTTTGAATGCGTA
>MWDM01000016.1 GCA_002070565.1 Bacteroidetes bacterium ADurb.Bin139 | reverse complement strand
CACCATCTTACTGGCACTGTCCATCGCAGTTCTTTATGTTTTACATTTTACCGGACTGGGAACCGGAAAATCAATGGCAGACAAACCCGATACGCAGGGCACCGAAACGCTCTCAGGCAGTATCGTTTACATACGTATTGATTCCCTTCTCAACAGGTACGATTTTTTCCTTGAACTCCAGGCTGACCTTACCGAAAAAGCCCGCATCGTTGAAGAAGATCTGAACAAGAAAGGACGCGCCTTTGAGAACGATGTAAACAACTTTCAGGAAAAAGTGCAGAAAGGTCTCATCACAAGGTCGCAGGCAGAAACACAACAAAACCAGCTTGCTGCCCGCCAACAGGAACTGGAGCAGTATGCCCAGCAAAAACAAATGGAACTTGCAGAGGAAAACCAGGTAATGCTCAACCGGGTACTGGATGCACTCAGGACCTACCTGTCCGAATATCGTGTTATGAAGAATTACGATCTGATATTAACCACAGACGGAAACAGTAACACGGTCATCGATGCCGTCACCTCTCTGGATATAACTAAAGACGTGGTAGAAGGACTGAACATTGAATACGCAAAAAGCCGTAAATAGGACAGACCATGAAATCAGTCACGGCGACTCAGTTTCATTTTCCTAAGCAGACAGGATTGTATGTGGGAAAAGTCCGCGACGTTTATACCATAGACGGACGCATCTTGGTGATGATCGCCACCGACAGGATTTCTGCCTTTGATGTGGTTTTTCCCAGGGGGATCACTTATAAAGGTCAGATATTAAACACCATGGCTTCCCGCTTCCTGGACCTTACAAGCGATATAGTTCCAAACTGGAAAATTGCCTCGCCCCATCCGATGGTGACTGTTGGCTACAGGTGCGAGCCCTTTCCCGTGGAAATGATCGTAAGAGGGTATCTTACCGGAAGTTCCTGGCGTACTTACAAAAGCGGCAGCCGTTCACTGTGCGGGATCCCGTTGCCGGAGGGGATGAAGGAACATCAGGCATTCCCTGAACCTATCATTACCCCTACCACAAAGGCGCAGATCGGGTCGCATGATCAGGATATTTCCAGGGAGGAAATCATCCGTCAGGGACTTGTAAGCCAGGAAGATTACCTTAAAATGGAAGCTTACTCGCTGGCCCTGTTCTCCAGGGGGCAGAAACTGGCAAAAGACAAAGGACTGATCCTGGTAGATACAAAATATGAATTTGGAAAACTGGGAAATCAGATCTGCCTTATTGATGAAATACATACTCCGGACTCTTCCCGGTATTTTTACGCAGCTGATTACCAGCAGAATTATCCCATGGGTCTTCCACCCAGGCAGTTATCTAAAGAATTTGTAAGGGAGTGGCTTATGGAAAATGGATTTAGCGGACAACCCGGCCAGAAGATGCCTGAACTGACCGACACCGTGGTCCGGAACATATCGGACCGCTACATAGAACTGTTTGAATGTCTAACAGGCACGCCTTTTGTACCCCTGGTGTATGAAGATACATTCTACGATAACATGGAAGGATGTATCCGCAATATGCTTGCCCGTTTATGAAAATGCGTACGATTTTCCTGGTTTTTCTGTTATTTTCTTCCATCGTCCTGGGTGCACAGGAACAACAAACCATTAAGCATAAGGTCCGCTGGATGGAAACCTTATATTCTATTGCCAGAAAATACAAGGTCAACCCCAAAGATATAGCTGTTTTGAACGACCTCAGGACAGGAGAAATCTCACGCGGGCAAATACTGGTTATTCCCCTACCCGATAATAAGGTAAAAGAACAGAAAGAAGTTACCCTGCAGGATACGCTTCCTGCAGAGGCAGAGCCTGAAATGGACGATCGCGGGAAAAGCCCATGCCGGGACTACACCCGTCCTTATGATTGGGAACCTGTGGTATCGGTTATTTTACCCTTTCCTGAAACAAAAACGGTTTCCGGTTTTGTTGATTTCTACCAGGGAACACTCCTGGCCGCTGAGAAAATGAAAAAAAAGGGATTGTCGGTTTTGTTTCAGGTTTATGACTGGAACGAACAGCCTATGGACGATCTGTTGTCCGGATCATCGCTTAGCAAGAGCAACCTGGTTATCGGGCCGGTTTATTCTAACCAGATAGGCAGCACCCTGGCATATTTCCGGAACAGCAACACAAAAATTGTCTCGCCCCTGGACAACAACGCCGAGGTCTGGACCAGTCTGTTTCCGAATTATTTCCAGGTCCAGCCTACTTTGGCAGCCCAGCAGGAATCCCTGATTCGCTACCTGGACCCGCACAATGCCACGCTCTGGGTGATCTCTGAAGAAGGAGAAGAAACGGTTGCTCCCGGTATAAGGGCTATACTTGACAAGAACCTTATCGGGTATAGGAATTTTTCCTATGATGTGCTCCAGGGAAGGGAAGTCACCGAAGTTTTGAGGGGCCTGCTGGGAGCAAATCCCAAAAACCAGATCATTATCGCCTCGATGAACGAGGCGTTCGTCTCTGACGCCATCAGGAACCTGCACCTGCTTCTGGCCTACAACAACATTCCAGTAGAGTTGTTCGGCTTATCACGATGGCGCAGTTTTGAGACACTCGATCTTACGGCCCTGCACCAACTGCAGGTAGTGCTCCCCTTGTCGGCCTATGTTGATTATTCGGATCAGGCGGTTAAGGAATTTGTAGAGGCATACCGTACCCTGTTTCATGCAGAGCCATCACAATTCGCTTTTCAGGGATATGACGTGGCTTTGTTTTTTTTAGATGCCCTATTTCAATACGGGCCCTCTTTTGAAGATTGCATAGAGAACGTCAGGGTTCCTTTGCTTCAGAACGAATTCACTTTTGTTAGATCTGTGCCCGAAGGCGGTTACTCCAACACGGGAACCCGTGTGGTGCGATATCTTCCCGATTTTACAGTGGAATTACTCCCCTGATCAGAGGTTATCTTTTTCGATATCCTTGAAATACCTTACCGTCGATGCTTTCAGTTCTGCTGTGGCAGCATGGTCACAGACGATAATGGCCCGGGGATGCATCTGCAGGGCTGTAATAGTCCACATATGTGAAACGGCGCCTTCGACAGCATGACGTAAAGCCCTGGCTTTATTGTGACCGCTGACCAGAATGAGCACTTCGTCTGCATCCATTATAGTTCCTATACCTACGGTCAGTGCTGTTTTGGGTACGCGTTCCATGTCGTTGTCAAAAAACCGCGCATTGGCAAGGCGTGTATCTGTGGTAAGTGTTTTGATCCTGGTCCTGGAAGCCAGCGAGGAACCAGGCTCGTTAAAGGCAATGTGACCGTCAGGCCCTACCCCGCCCAGAAACAAACGGATACCTCCGTTGCTCCTGATGGCTTCTTCATAATTTCTGCATTCTGCTACGGGATCGGCCGCATTTCCGTCTAAAATGTTGATATTCCCGGCAGGAATATCTATATACCGGAAAAAATGCTCGTGCATGAAAAAATGGTATGATTGCTGATGATCCTGTGGAATCCCCACGTATTCATCCATATTGAAGGTGACCACATTTCTGAAAGACATTTTTCCTTCATTATACAGGGCTATAAGTGCCCTGTACGTACCCATAGGGGTAGAGCCGGTAGGAAGACCCAGTACAAACGGTTTCTTTCCGGTTGGTTTGTAAGCATTGATCCTGCCAGCGATATAATTCGCTGCCCAGGAAGAAAGAAGGTCGTAATTGTCCAGTATAAGTACTCTCATAATTAATTATTTAACAAATCCTTGGCATTTTGTATTGCGGCCGGGGTAATGGTTGACCCGCTCAGCATCCTGGCCACTTCCATAACCCTGTCGTTTCCGTTCAGGGGTAAAACCCTGGTCTCTGTGATACCTTCGACAACCTCCTTTCTGACCAGATAATGGGCATTCCCCTTTGCGGCAACCTGTGGCAGGTGGGTAATGGCCAGAACCTGCATATGCTCCGATAACTGGTGAATCATAGTGCCCATGCGGTCTGCAATTTTTCCTGACACACCAAGGTCCACCTCATCAAAGATGATGGTGCTCAATCCGGCGTGTTGTGCTATGACCGATTTGATACACAACATAAGACGCGACATTTCCCCTCCCGATGCAATGCTCACCAAATCTCTGGGCGGGATGTCCCTGTTTGCCGAAAACCTGATGTCAATCCCTGTGTTGCCCAACAATCCGTATGCGCTTTTTTCCCGGATCCCGAATTCTATCTGAGCATCTGGAATGCCGAGCAGGGAAAGCCTGGTGCGTAACTGGCAGGACAAATCCGGAAGACACTCCAATCTCCCCTTGTGCAGTTTTGAAGCCATGTCATTTCTCTGTATAGTGGCCTCGTTCAGTTCCCTTTCCAGGGTATCCAGGCGCGAGGTGTCATTCACTGTATCTTCCAGTTTTTTCCCAATATTTTTTTCCAGCGACAGCAATGCTTCAACCGTTTGCACGTTGTGCTTGCGCTGCAGTGAATAAATGGTGTCCAGCCTGCCGGAGACTTCTGCCATCCGTGCAGGATCATCCTTTACCTGTTGCAGGGACCGGCTACATTCGCCGGCCAGGTCTCTGAGTTCTATGCGGATCTGATCTATCCTGTCCGAGATGTTTGCAAAGCCCTGATGTCTTGCCGCCACAGAGGCAGATATTCTGGCCGCCTCTTTGATGCCGGTTAGTACCGGGTACTCTCCTTCCTCAAAAATGGAAGAAAGCTCAAACATGGATTGACGGATTTCTGCCGCATGTTCCAGAAGGCTCAATTCCTGCTCCAGCTCTTCCTGCTCTCCTGCATAGAGCCTGGCTGCCTGAAGTTCCTGGTACTGGAAAGACAGATAATCGGTTTCGTTTTTTGCCTGATCACAGGCGGTACGCAATGTACGCACCCGGCCTGCCAGGGTGAGCACCTCTTCGTGCTTTCTCCGGTACTCATCGGCCAGTTGTGACTGCCCTGCAAATGCATCGGCCACCCTGACCGGATAATCGGAATCGGCCAGGAGCAGGTTTTCATGCTGTGAATGGATATCTATCAAGGCAGTACCCAAAGACCTGAGAAAAGAAAGCGTGACAGGCTGGTCATTTACAAATGAGCGGCTTTTTCCGTTTGGATAAATGACACGGCGAACGATCAGCTCATCGGTATAATCTACCTGCTCGCCGGCGAACAATTGCTCTATCACGTTTTCTGTTACCGGAATTCTGAAACAGGCCTCAACCACAGCGTTTGTGGCAGGATCCCTGAGAACGCCGGCATCGGCCTTTTGTCCCAGGACCAGAGAAAGGGCTCCCAATATAATAGATTTACCAGCACCGGTCTCGCCGGTTATGATAGTCAGGCCCTCAGAAAATTCAATATCCAGAACATTGATGAGGGCATAATTCGATATGCTCAGCGAATAAAGCAAACTTATTCTTTAGGTTCTTCGACCACTTTATAATATGTTTCTCCTTCCTCAAATTCGTTAATAGCTATCAATGTAGGTTTTGGCTGGCGTTCGTAATAACGTGAAATTTCTATCTGCTCGCGGTTTTCAAAGGTTTCTTCCAGCGTGTCTGTGAAGTTGGAAAATTCTTCCAGCCGGCTGTTCAGTTCTGTCTTTAGCTCGGTGGCTATCTGGTTGGCTCTTTGAGCTATGATCATTACAGTCTTGTACACGTTGCCCGTATCTTTTGCAAATTTTGAAAGATCACGGGTTATCGTTGTATCGGGGATAGGTTGTTTCTTGCTTTCCATATAGTTAGTATCTTATTGTTTTGTCGTGAATTGCTGTGCTTTGCGGAACATGTTGTCCACTTCCCTGCGGTATTTGGAATCGGGATATTCACTAATAAAATTGTAGTATTCGTCAATTACGTTGAGAAAACGAGCCCGTTGCAATTCAGGCAGGCTGTTGTTTGCATACTGGTAATTGGCGGCCACGATATAATAAAGAATTTCTTCGCGGTAAAGGCTTTCCGGATTTTCCTTCAGTGTCTCCTTGAGTGCATGCGTGGCTGCCTTGTAATCTTCAATGGTATAATATAGCTTTGCCGATTCAAACGCCTTTTGGTCCAGCCGCTGGTAAAGGTCTTCAAGCATCTTCCTGCAAACTTCCTGGTATTCGCTACCCGGATAATCGTAGAGAAATTCTTCTATGGCAGCTATCGCAACCCGGCTTGGCTGCTGATCCAGCTCATAGCGGTATGTGCTCTGATACAGGCAATCGAGTCTCATAAAACGGGCCGCTTTGGTAAACGGACTGCGCGGAAAAATCTCTACAAACTGTTTGAAATTATCTTCGGCTACAATAAAATCATTCAGGTGGTAATTGCTCAGCCCCAGATAATACTGCAGCGTGTCATCCTGCACTGTTCCCCTGTACACCATTTGTAACTGATCCAGAAGAGGCTGTGACCTTGAGTACTTTTTTGCCTCGAAATATTCAATGGCTTTCCTGAATTTCAAATTATAATCTGTGCTGCGCAGTAACACTTCATACTGGTTAACACAGGCAGGTAAAACCACAAGGAACAGGATTGCAAAGGTTAAGAATTGTTTTTTCATCAAGATCATCTGCTGCAAATATACGACAGTTTAGCAAATTACAGGCCACATTGCATGGATAGATAGCGTTCAAGGTCCATAGCCGCCATGCAGCCGCTCCCTGCTGCCGTCACGGCCTGGCGGTATTTTGGATCCTGCACGTCTCCCGCGGCAAAAACACCCCTGACATTGGTTTCAGTACTTTTTGGCTGCGTAATGATGTAGCCGTCGGGATTGACCTGTACCCAGGGCAGAAAAGGTTCTGAGTTGGGATGATGCCCTATGGCCAGGAAAAATCCCGGCACATCTATTACCTTCTCGCGCCCGGATTTATGCACCAGCCGTGCTCCTGTAACACCTGAGTCGTCACCCAGTATTTCAGCCGTCTGGTGCTCCCATAGTATTTCAATATTTGGGGTGTTCAGGACCCTGTCCTGCATTACCTGTGATGCCCTCAGGACGTTGCGTCTGACAATCATATAAACCTTGCGGCACAGAGCGGAAAGATAGATTGCCTCTTCACAGGCAGTATCGCCCCCGCCTACCACCGCCACATTTTTCCCCCTGTAAAAGAAACCGTCGCATGTTGCACAGGCCGAGACACCCATGCCTTTGAATCTCTGCTCCGATTCCAGTCCAAGATAACGTGCCGATGCCCCCGTTGCAATGATCAGCGCCTGGGTCATGACTTCTGTTCCATTATCCAGCCTGATCCGGTATGGCGGGGCTTCCAGGTTTGTTTGCGTAACGATTCCTGTCCTAAGATCAGCTCCAAAACGCAAAGCTTGTTTTCGTATGTCTTCCATAAGCTGTGCCCCCTGAACGCCCTGATGATATCCGGGAAAATTTTCAATTTCCGTAGTTGTTGTCAGCTGACCGCCTCTTAAAACCCCTTCATAAAGAACTGGTTGTAAATTGGCCCGGGCTGCATATATGGCAGCCGTGTAACCGGCTGGTCCGCTTCCGGCAATAACGCACTTTAGGGTTTCCATAGTATTATTTTCTTATAAATTTACAAATTTCAAAAAAAACAGTATCTTTGTCGCTCTAAAAAGCGGGGCGTGGCGCAGTTGGCTAGCGCACTTGCATGGGGTGCAAGGGGTCGAATGTTCGAGTCATTTCGCCCCGACTTTTTTTATCAACCGCTCGAGCCTTCTTTCCCAGACCAGAACTAACGACATGATCCAGCGCGAGAGCAACATCCATGGCAGCATACCACCAATAGCCGTAAACAGGAGCAGATCCTCCACATTGCTGTGGGAAACACTGATGTGGTGATTGAGCAGGTCTACATCCCCGGCTGATATTTTTCCCTCTTTTACTTCATCTATCATAACGGCAGCTCCGTATGCAAGTCCCAGCGTATTGGCCACGATCCATAAAAAAGCCGTTTTTGCCGGCAAACCGAAAAACAACATCACCGGTTTCAGGAATTTGGTGATATACCGTATCACGCCAAATTCTGATAACAACCGCTGGATAATGGTAAGCAGGAACACCAGGAACACCATGGGTATGGCAATCTTGAGCGTATCCAGCAGCCAGTCTCCCATGAATGGCCAGAATGCCATCTTTTCCATAATTTCCTCAAGGGCGCTATATACTGCATTGTCTGCGGGCAGGATTTTATTTAAAAGCCATCCCAGAAACAAAGAACTGAAAGTCCTGACAAAAACCATACGTATAGCAGGGGTTCCTGTCTTGCGCTGAACGGCTGTTTCCATAGGTATGTTGTGGGCACAAAGCACCATGACTGCCAGGATTGTGATGGCCCTTGGTTCCAGGTTGAGGGTTGTTATCACGGCTATGGCAGAGTAACAATTGACAAAATATCCTGAAACATAAGCCAGCGCAGCTTCTCCCGGTAATCCAAAATGCGAGAAGAACGGAGTCAGGAGCTCTGATAACCATGTAATAACACCCAGATACTTCAACAGGGTGATGATCAATGAAACCAGAAACATAATCTTTACCAGCCACCACGCAGTCTTCAATGCACCCGGGGTGGCATCCCTGACAGAACGGACGATTCTTTGGAGGGTCGATTCCATTATTCGAATTTGAGGCGCAAATATACTACTATTTTATAGTTTTGTGATTAGTTGCCTATGGGGAAGTCCCACCCTTGAAGCAACGCCTCTTGTTTACAGGTTTGCCGATATGTAGGGAAGTGCCCTGCGCAGGGCTGCCTGCCAGTATTCCCAGGAATGTGCCCCGTCGAAGATTCTTACCTGCAAAGGAATACCCTTCTTTTTCATGGCAAGGGAAAATTCCACGTTGGCCGTATAGGTGAAATCGTCATCGCCACAATCGATAACCCAGGTCACAGCGCGTAACGGTAACGCCCCATCCCGGGAGAGCCCTTCAATGTATTTGACGGCATTATGATCCTCCACCCTTTGCTGGATATCCCTGTGCACCGGATCATCCTCCCTAAACATGGCAAGTTCCATTCTGTACAGGTAGGCACTCATGGCATAAACCACCGAGAAAAGATCCGGCCTGTGGCATCCGTACATAACAGCGGCCTGGCCGCCCATGGATAGTCCGGCTATGGCACGTGACCCTTTTTCTGCACGGATCCTGTAGCGGTTTTCTACAACAGGCATGAATTCCCTGAAAAAGTGGTCTTCAAAATTCCAGCTCCCCCCATTGAAATACGTCATAAGAGTTGTACCGGCATCGGGCATGACAATGATCATCTGGCGGGACTCCCCGGCTGCCATCAACTGGTCGGCAATACGGGCCATGTTTCCTGTGCGGCCCCAGTCAACCCAGGAACCTCCTCCTCCATGCAATAGATACAGAACCGGATACTCCCTGGCGGGATCATTGTCATAACTTTCGGGAAGATACACCGCAAAGTGACGTGTTTCTCCCAGGATCCCGCTTTTCATGGAATCTGCCACGTATTTTCCCCGTGCTACCGCACTTAGAGAAATCGACAAACATAAAAAAATAAGGATCAATACACTAAGAGTTTTTTTCATGTCCGCTCTTCATTTTCTTTACAAAATTAGCACAATATTCCCCCAAACCATCTATATTTGCAATGCATCGGTTCCAACGAACCTGAAAACGGTTCAACGGATCAAAAGGGAATGCCGTGAAACTCGGCAACAGTTCCCGCTGCTGTGAGTCCCAGGAACGGAAGTTCCAAAAAATCTGTCAATCTTGCCACTGGCCTTGGGGTTCGGGAAGGCGACAGATACAGGGATAAGTCAGAAGACCTGCCGGTGTACGAATAGCGGAGAACTAACTTATTTTCCAGAAAATGAAACATTTGTTTTTTTTATGCGCATTATGCCTGACGGGACTTCTTTCAGGCTGCCAGCCATGTATTCCGGGAGAACCGGCTCCTGTTGTGATTACATTTGAAGACGCCACAGAGGCATCGCGGGCCGGGTCTCCATACGGAGATAACCTCTATGACCAGTCTTTTGTGCCTTATACACACGCTCTTTCGGGTTTGCGTTTTGGTTATGGTTTTGAATCATTTGAATATGAGGGATATGCCTATTCCACCTGGAGCGGGATTGTACCCTCCCGGTGGAACGATATGGAAACGGCAGGATATCAAAACCAGTGCAGTGTTTATTATAAGGATACCCTGACCGGTAAGGGGGGACATAGCAATTCAGAAACTTTTGCCCTGGTATACCTGGGCGCTGATTCCGCGATTTCTTTTAGTGACCCGGAAAAAGAAATGATCATACATTCCCTTTTCGTCACCAACAGCAGTTATACGGCACTTTCCATGCTGCATGGAGACATGTTCTGCAAAGCTTTTTCCTATAACGACCGGGATTGGCTGAAAGTCACCTTTACCGGGCACGGAAAAAGTGGGCAGGTAAAAGGAACGGTGGATTGCTACCTGGCTGACTTCAGGACACCAGATGGAGAAGGGGTTCTGAAAACCTGGAAAAAAGTTGATCTTTCTTCCCTGGGGCATATCCATAAGCTGACTTTCAGCATGGAAAGTTCCGATTCCGGTCCATGGGGAATGAACACCCCTGCCTACTTTTGTCTGGACAACATCATACTGAGTGAGTATTTTGTCATACCATGAAACAAATAAACCTTCTTTTAACCACGGGATTGCTTCTTATCTTCCTGCCGCTGACCTCTTGTATGAAATACGGGCCATCGCAGACAGAGGATTTCCCTCCCGGTCCCACAGGGGAAGGTTTATTGATCATTAACGAGGGTAATTTCATGTATGCCAATGCCTCGCTCACCTATTACATACCCGGCTCAGGGAAAACAGAGAACGAAGTGTTCTTTCGCGCCAATGGCATTAACCTGGGGGATGTGGCCCAGTCCCTGTCAATCTTTGAAGGCAATGGGTACATAGTGGTGAACAATTCGGGGGTAATCTTTGTCATTGACCCAAATACGTTCCGGCTCAAAGGAAGTATTACGGGATTGATCTCACCCAGGTATATTCATTTCATAGACAAACGGAAAGCTTATGTGACAGACCTGTACCAGGAGAAAATCACCATAGTTGACCCTCAGTCGTTCCGCATTCTGGGTTACATACCTGTTACCGGGCACCGCTCTACGGAAAAAATGGTCCAATGGGAAAATTTTGTGTTTGTGACCTGCTGGTCTTATGATAATAAAATACTGGTCATAGATACTGTGACAGACCGGGTTACAGATTCACTGGAAGTGGGCTGCCAACCTACGGATCTGCTCCTGGACGGTAACGGAAAAATCTGGTGTGCTGCAGCAGGGAATCTTTACCGCATAGATGCACGCAGCAGAAAGATTGAAAAAACCTTTCCTGCCCAGGCAGACGGAGCCCGCACTTATCTTGCCATGAATGCCTCGCGGGATACACTGTATTACCTGAACAAAAGCCTCTGGCGGATGGGTACAGATCAGGCAGCTACAGACATTGCTCCATTTATCGTACTGGATAAAAGAACCTATTACGGCCTGGCTGTAGATCCGGTAACATCCCATGTTTATGTTGCCGATGCCCTTGACTATGTCCAGCAGGGTAAGGTGTACCGTTTTAATACCCGGGGAGTGCCTGTGGATACCCTGACCACAGGAGTAAATCCCGGATTTTTTTGTTTTAAATGAAAATGAACGGAAAATACAGCCTGTTTCTTTGCATCGGCCTCTTTCTCCTTGCCGGGTGCAACATGGGCAGGGAATTGCACAACGAACCGGCTCCCCTGATTGTCTTTGACGTCGCAGACGGGCTTTACAGCGTAAAAACGGGAAAAACACTGACCCTCACACCACAGATCTCATATGATGCCGGGGCATCCTACACCTGGGAGCTTGACGGATCAATCGTGGGGACCGATAAACAGTATGTTTTCAGCGCACAACTGCCCGGAACCTACTTACTCACACTAAGGGTAAGCAGACCGGATATAACTGTTAGCAAGCAGGTCCGCATAGATGTCCTTAAGACGGCAGCACCGCATATCTTCCTGGCGGTACCGGAGTACGGCTATTCAGTTCTCACATCAGCCTCCCTGGAAATAAGGCCAATAATCGACAACAAAGAGAACGCAACCTTCCTGTGGAAAGTAGACCAGGTGGAAGTAAGCCGGGACAGTGTCTATGCTTTTACCTCGTCCCGGGAAGGTATATACGATGTGTTTTTCTGTGTTGTCAATGAAGACGGAACGGACCAGATCTTTTTCAAGGTGAAGGTCTCGGATACCCTCCCCCCAAGTGGTGACACAGACACAACGGAAGACCCGGATCCCCCTGCGGGCAAGTATTACCGTGCTTCACACCTGGAAAGTTCTGCACATTGGAGTGTAGTGCTGGAATACACTCCTGCTCCGGGACAATTCATCAATGAGCAGGAAACGGGAGGATTTTCTGGAGAAAACACCCCTGAAAAAGCAATCCTGTATGCAGAAAAAAGGTTGAAACAAGGCTTGTTCATATCACTTGGGGCTTTTGGAGGAACCCTGGTAGCCGGTTTTGACCACAGCATTGTCAACGACGGCGGGTTCAACCTGCAGATAACAGGAAATGCCCACGAAAATTCCTCTGAGCCGGGCATCGTGTGGGTAATGCAGGACAGCAACGGAAACGGCCTGCCCGATGACACATGGTATGAGCTCAAGGGAAGTGAACACGATAACAGCCGCACCATCCGGAACTATGCGGTAACGTATTTCCGTCCAAGGGAAACAGGACGCCCCGTTTACTGGGCAGACAATGAAGGTAATACCGGAACCATAGATTACCTGGGATCGTTCCACGGCCAGGACAGTTACTATCCGCTGTGGATAGACAGGGATTATTACACCCTTGTAGGCACACGGCTTGAATCACGAAATTACCTTTCCCAAAGCGGTTCATGGATCAGCCCTCCATACGGCTGGGGCTATGCAGACAACCATGACCAGGATTTGTTCCGCATATCCGATGCTGTAAAGCGCAACGGGAACCCCATTCACCTTGATTTTATAGATTTTGTCAAAGTACAGACCGGCGTCAACGGAAAATCGGGATGGCTGGGAGAAATATCAACCGAAATCTGTTCAATCTGTGACTACAATCTCATCAAATGACCAGGTTTTTGTTTCTGTTTCCTTTGCTGTTTATATCCGGACTCACAGCCCGCGCGCAGGATTCAGTTCAAACACGCCAGCTCGACTCTATCCGGATAACAGCCCGGTACAGGCTAAGGGATATGGGTATGCAGAAGACATCCCTGGATTCAATGGAATTGCACAGTGACATCACCGGGTCTCTGGCCCATGTGCTGACCCGCAGCAGTTCGCTATTCATAAAACACTACGGACGGGCCACCCTGTCCACCGCATCTTTCAGAGGCACCTCCCCATCCCATACACAGGTCACATGGAACGGGATGAAGATCAATTCACCCATGCTGGGTATGGTGGATTTCTCGACCATTCCATCCTATTTCATTGACAGGGCCGATCTGTATCACGGACCGAGTTCCGTCACCCTGTCTTCAGGCGGCCTGGGAGGCGCGATAGCCCTGTCTACCTCAACCCCAGCACAGGAAGGGCTTTCGCTCCAGTACATCCAGGGTGCAGGCAGCTTCCGTACGTTTGATGAATTCCTGAATATTTCCATAAGAAAACAACAATGGAGTTCATCGATCAGACTTTACTTTGCTTCGTCCAGAAATGACTACCCATACACCAACTATAGAAAAAAACATTTTTTTTACGATGACCAGGGCAATGTGAGCGGATACGAATATCCCGTGGAACGTAATAAGAACGGGGTTTTCAGGGACTTTCACTTATTGCATGATTTTTTCCTCAAAGGATCAGGCGGAGGAACCTGGTATGTTTCTGGCTGGTATTCCGCCACAGATCGCGGTATCCCCCTGCTGAACGTAGATTACAAGGAAAGCTCTAGTGTGCGCAACAATCAGAATGACAATACTTTCAGGGGCATCTTAGGGTGGCGAAAGCTGCATAACGGCAGTAAGCTGGAAGCACGTGCCGGTTATACCTATACCGATATGCTCTATCAATACCAGCGTGGCCTTGGGGATGGGAACTGGGCCGACATGGTGCACTCACAAAGCTTTGTCCATTCCCTTTTTTCTCAACTGGAGGGGGAATGGTATCTGGAAAACTGGATGTTTTCCGCGAATATAACATTGAATCAGCACTTTGTGACAAGCACGGATAAAGCTGTTATCTCTACCCAGGGGGAGCAGTCACTCCTTGGTTACCAGCAGGCTCGCCTGGAAACGTCGGGATTTATCGCTGCCAGATACCGCCCGTCGGAAAGGCTCGGTGTGTCTGTTAGTCTTCGTGAAGACCTCTACGGGAAAAAAATGACACCGCCCATCCTTTCTTTTTTTGCAGAATACCTGGTATCCCGTAAAGGGCAGGTGATGCTCAAAGCCTCGGCTGCCAGGAATTTTCGTTATCCCACACTCAACGACCTGTATTTTATGCCGGGGGGCAACCCCCTGCTTAAACCCGAAGAAGGGATGACCTTTGATGGTGGTTTGTCTGCACAGGATAAGGGCAGGCTGGTAAATTGGAGCGGCAACCTCACCGGATTCTATTCCCGTATCCGGAACTGGATCAGTTGGCTGCCTACTTTCAAGGGGTTCTGGTCGCCCGTAAATATCAGGCAGGTGAAAAGTTACGGAATTGAGTTCAGGGGTTCTGCCGAAATTCACCCCGGAAATAACTGGACCATCGGCGGCCTCGGCAATTTTTCCTGGACAAGGTCCCTGAACCTGGGAGATCCCGTTAGCTGGGCTGACCAGGCTATTGGAAAACAATTGGTCTATATTCCCGAATTTTCTGCCTCCTTTACCGGAAGGGTCAGCTGGAAGCAATGGACCTTCACCTATGACTGGACTTATTACAGTGAGCGTTATACCACATCGAGCAATCAGACACGCACACAGCTGGGGGTGCTGGGTCCCTACTTTATGAATGACATCGCGCTGGAGAAAAGTTTCCGGTTTAATCATACGGTGCTGCACGTGAAAGCGATCGTGAAAAATCTCTTCAACGAGGCTTATGAAACGGTGCTGGCCAGACCTATGCCAGGGATCAATTACACCCTCTCTGTAGGGATCGTCCCCCTGTTCCGGTAACCGCCTTCTTCAGGCCGGTTATTGTATGTTACCGGATTACCACATATTCACTGCGAGGCACCCCGATGTGGAACGGCGGGCCCCAGATGCCCAGCCCCGATGTGACGTAAAACCGGGTCGATCCCCGGGTATATTCTCCATAAAAAAGATCATTCGCCCTTTTTACCAGAAGGGAAACCGGCCACAACTGACCGGCGTGCGTATGCCCGCATATCTGGAAGTCTGCACCAAAATCAACAGCCTCGGCAATTCCAAGGGGCTGGTGGTCAAGCACAAGTAAAGGCAAGTCCCTTTCAGAAGAGCTGTAAGCCGAGGCTTCCCACACCTGGCGGAGGGTCTTCCTTCCTGCTGCAGAATGATCCTCCCTGCCCAGGATGTAAGCCACCCCGGGAATCCGGACTACCGAGTCCCGCAGGACCACAATCCCTTGTCCGGCTATCCATTGGAGTGTGTTCTCCTCTTGTCCGTAAAATTCATGGTTCCCGGGCACGGCATAGACTCCCAGGGGAGCATCATGACAATGCCCCAGATAATGAAGATCCATTTCAGGCAGGGTCCGTGAAACGGCGACCATTGATAACCCCGGTAAAGCGCATAAAAATTACCCAGGCCATAGATGATCAGGAGCAGTGAGAAAAAGAAGGCAAAATGTTTCATTCCGCGGGTTTGAAGGTGTCCGGATCCCTGAGCCACTCGAAGGTGGTGTAATGCTCGTCGGTCATGCCCAGCCTGCGGTATGTTTCTATCGCCCGGGGATTGTTCCTGGCCACATAGAGTCGGATTCCAATCACATCTTCAGATTTCCTGACCAGTTCCTGCAAATGTTTATAGAGTGCCTTGTAGACACCCATCCTGCGAAATTTGGGGATCGTGTATACGCTTTGTATCCACCATATCCAGGCGTTGCGCCAATCACTCCATTCCCTGGTAATGAGCAGCGAGGCGGCTATCTCTCCCTTGATTTCTGCTATGTATGCTGTACCGCGGTTTTCATCTTCCAGGTAGGCGCAAGTTCCCAGCAGCACCGTCTGGCGATCCAGTACGATGTTTTCCGATTCGAGCGCCATGTGTACCTGGTTCGCTGCCAGGACCCCGGCATCTTTTATGGTGGCTTTTCTTATGATCATTAGACAAATATAAGTATTTTTGCATCATGGAAAACCGTAAGGATAAAGTTTTGAAACAGCTGGATGACTGGAATATTGCTTACCGGTTATACACTCATCCGCCCCTGCCCACAGCAGCAGATGCCATAGCTTACTGGAAAGACATTGATGCCCAGCATTGTAAAAACCTCTTTTTTAGAAATCACAAGGGAAACCGCCACTACCTGGTAATTTTCGACTGGAAAAGGGATTTACCAATCCACCGTATTGAAAAGATGCTACGGCAGGGCAAACTCACCTTTGCCTCACCCACCCGGATGATGCGCTACCTGGGAGTGGAACCGGGCTCGGTCTCGCCTTTTGGTTTACTGAACGACACCGAAAACCATGTTGTACTTTTTCTGGACACCAAATTGAAAGAAGCGGAAGAAATCAGTTTTCATCCCAATGACAACCGGTATACGGCCGTCATATCAAAAACAGACTTTTTCCGCTTTCTTGAAATGGTAGGCAACGCCCATGTCTTCCTGGACATTGACGCTCCGGAAATCCCGGTTTAGGAGATCCGCCTTGCCCCGTCACTGATCACCACATCATATACCTTGGGCTGATGGCCGAATTTGCGGGCAAACTGATCTTTTGCCTGTGCCAGAAATCCATCGTATAGGGGTTCTTTCACAAGATTGATGGTGCATCCGCCAAACCCCCCTCCCATCACCCGGGATCCGGTTACCCCGCATTCTTTGGCAATATGGTTCAGAAAATCCAGTTCCTCACAACTGACCTCATACAGGCGGCTCATGCCCTCATGGGTCAGATACATCATGCGGCCTACCGTTTCATAGTCGTCCCGTTCCAGGGCATCACTCACGGTGAGCACGCGCTCCGTCTCCTGAACCACATACAGGGCACGCATGAAATCTTCTTCGGGCATCAGCCCTTTCATCTCTGTAAGCATCTCCTGGGTTACATCCCTGAGAAATTCCACATGCGGATGTCCGTTCTCACGGACCGTCCGGGCCGCATTTTCGCAGGACTCGCGGCGTTTGTTGTATGCCGATGAAGCCAGTTCATGCTTGACCACAGTGTCTAGTAACACCAGCCGGTAGCCCTGTGGATGGAACGGGAAATACTGGTACTCCATGCTTCGGGTGTCAAGACGGATAAGATGCCCCTTTTTCCCAAAAAGTGAAATAAACTGGTCCATGATGCCGCATTTCACCCCTACGTAATTGTGTTCGGTAGATTGGCCGATGCGGGCCAGTTCCATCTTGTCAAATCCCAGAGAAAACATGTCATTCAGGGCATAGGCATAGGTGCTTTCCAGGGCGGCCGATGAGGACATGCCGGCTCCCAGGGGAACGTCCCCGGCAAAGGCGGTATCAAATCCTGAGGGTGATCCCCCCCTTTTGATGATCTCACGGCATACCCCAAAAATATAGCGCGCCCAGGAAGCGGCCGGAAGATCGGTTTCAGTCATGGTAAATTGGGCATAATCCTGCAGATCCACCGACCAGGTATGTACCTTATTTGTTCCGTTGGCGCGGATCACCGCAACTATTCCCTTGTCTATGGCTCCGGGGAAGACAAAGCTTCCGTTGTAATCGGTATGTTCCCCAATCAGGTTTACCCTGCCGGGAGCAGCATACACCCTTGTGCCATGGTCACCGAATTTGTCTTTGAACTGCTGCTTTATGATATCAATCTCCATACTGCAGTCCTTATAATTCCCAGGCCAGAGCTGCCGATCCCAGGATGGCCGCCTCGGATCCGGGCAACTGGGAAGGAATGACTTTCACTTTCCCTTTCCAGATAGACAGCAGGTTATCTTCCATGGCATCGATGGTGGGTTTGAATATCAGCTCACCGGCCTGTGCAAGGCCTCCGAAAAGCACAATGGCTTCCGGGGCGCTGAAGGCAACGAAATCGGCAAATGCTTCTCCCAGGATCCTTCCCGTATAATTGAAAACTTCAATGGACAAAGAATCTCCTTTGGCCGCAGCCTGGGCAACATCCCGGGAAGTAATCTCATCTGCGGGCATGTTCCTGAGGGCGCTCGGATATTTGGGATCCATTTCCAGCAGTTCACGGGCTGTCCTGGCAACACCAATGGCAGAAGCATAGGATTCCAGGCAGCCAACCTTGCCGCAATTGCACAGACGGCCTGTGCGGCGGATGGATGTGGTGTGACCCAGCTCGCCGGCAAAACCATCGTGTCCGTATACTACTTTGCCGTCTATCACAATGCCGCTGCCAACACCGGTTCCCAGGGTGATTTCAATGAAATTTTTCATACCCTTGGCTGCCCCGTAGATCATTTCTCCCTGAGCTGCCGCATTGGCATCGTTGGTAACAACAACTGGCAAACCCGTGGCTTCTTCCACAGTTTTTTTCAAATGGATCACTTTGGGGTTTCCCTGTTTATCTTTTGCCCATTTCAGGTTGGGAGCGGCTTCTATGGTTCCCTTGTAATAATTACCATTGGGAGCACCTATGCCAATGCCCTTGATCTTGTCCTTCCCGCCAATCCCGGGTACGGATATCATCCGGGTAAGGCTCTTTTCCAGTTCATCCATATATCCTTTTAGGGTAACGATATCACGGGTATCGAATGAATCCTGGATAAGGATATTGCCGCGGGCATCCACAACACCCAGCTTTGTGCTCTGACCTCCTATGTCAATGCCAATTACGTAAGGTTTTATCATGTCTTATTGTTTTTGGATTTCTTTATGAACAATCTTTGATCCTGCCAGTGCATAGTAAAGCATATAGAGCAGGCCTAGGGCGATTACCCAGTAACTGGAAATATATCCAGCCTTGTCTGCAATAAAACCCTGGAAAGCAGGCAGGATGCCTCCGCCGCAAACCAACACCATGAAAAGTCCGGAAGCGGCAGCCGTATATTTGCCCAGCCCTTCTACGGCCAGATTGAAGATGCTGCCCCACATGATGGAAGTACATAAACCAACCAGCACAATATACATGGCATTGATGGGTACATCGGCCATCCCGAATGAAAGGCCTCCAATGGCTGAACGCTGCAGCACCGGCAATGTCACCATGGTAGAAGTAGAGGAAAATATGGCCAGAAGGACCAGGATCAGTCCCACCAGTGAAGCGGAACTTAGCATGGCTTTGCTGGACACCTTGTTTCCTACAAATGCGCCTATCAGACGGCCTGCCAGCATCAGAAACCAGTAAGTCCCTGCCACAAAACCGGCAATGGTTTTCCCGACTTCCGGGTTATCGGAGAGCCAGTAGATCATGATGCCCGGTGTTCCGACTTCTACACCCACATAGACGAAAATGGCGATGGCTCCCAATATGAAATGCCTGTATTTCAAGGCTCCTGCCATAAGTTTACCCAGGGGCTCCTTGCTTTGGGCCACATGAGGTTCCGGGATATTCACTGCCAATAACACAAAAAACACCAGGGCAAATACACCCATGGCAATGTATAATACGGGAAATACGTCTTTGATGTTGGCTTTGGCTGCCTCCCCAATCAGAATACCCACCAGGGCAGGAGTCAGCGTAGCCATAAGGGAATTGAAAGAGCCTCCGACCTGGATCAGCTGGTTGCCTTTATTACCGCCGCCGCCCAGTGTGTTGAGCATGGGATTGACAACAGTATTGAGCAGACACATGGAGAAACCGGCTACAAATGCTCCCAGCAGGTATACACTGAATGCTGCGTTTTCGGGTGAATGACCTGACAGATACTGTATGAGAACACCCAGGAAACCAATGGCGATGGCTATGAGTGCTGTTTTTTTGTATCCTATGCGTTGTAACATCATACCGCCCGGTATTCCCATAACGGCATAGGCAATAAAATTGGCCGCATTGCCCAGTAAACCCTGGAAATTGGATACCCCGAATTGCTCTTTTAATACTTGACCCATTGGTGCGGCCAGGTTGGTCACAAATGAGATCATACCGAACAGTGCAATCATCATGATGATTGGCAATGCATAGCTTTTTTTCTTTGTTGTCATAGATGAATGATTAGTTGTTTTTTTGTGCAAAATCTTTCAAAAGTAACGATTTCTTTTAAAAAATAGCGCTCTTCTATATCATTATTTACCGGCAGGAAGCAACTCCAGCGTCACAATAGATCGGGCCGGAATGTTAAGTGTCAGTATATCTTTTCCATATTTCATCCCGGAATAGGTCACGGGCATGACAGTAAGCGGATGATCAAAATCGTTATAGTCCGTGATCTGCTGGCTGGTAAGGATCCTGCCGGAAGGGTCTTTGACCCTTGTCCCTTTCAAATTGATCGTGACTTCACAAGACTTATCCAGGCATATATTGGCCAGGGAGATATGTGTCACCCCCTGTTGATTGACAGTAGCGGTCGCGTACACTGCCTGTATGACACACTTGTCGGGTGTTACAATATCCGGCGCCTTTACATCAAGGGGCAAAAAGGAAGCTCCCTGGTGCACTTTGAACATTTCAAATACATGATAAGTGGGCGTAAGAACCATTTTATCTTCTTTTGTCAGGACCATGGCCTGGAGCACATTGGCCAGCTGGGCAATGTTGGCCATCTTCACCCTGTCTGCATGCTTGTGGAAAACCATCAGAGAAAGGGCGGCCACAAAAGCATCACGCATGGTGTTCTGCTGGTACAGATGCCCCCGTACGGTCCCCGAAATTCCGGCAATAGGTGGCATACCTGCGGTATTGGTCTGCGTAAAACTCAGGACGCATATTGCCTCCGCAACCCCAGCTTTCATTCCCCACTCCGAAATACCTGATTTTCCAAGGTTCGTCCCTTCCGTTTTCCCGGCGCAGGTTGGCCAGGGGACTGTCGGCCGGGGATGTCATGTATTCAACCCAATCGGCCATTTCCTCTACCGTTCCGCTACCCAGGTTTGCACTAACATACGGTTCACAACCCAATAACTCACAGAGGTTCAGAAGTTCATGCGTGCCAAAACTGTTATCCTCTACCGTGCCACCCCAGTGTGTATTGATCATTTTAGGCCTCAGTTGCCGCGGACCAATCCCGTCACGCCAGTGGTATTCATCGGCAAAACAGCCTCCGGGCCAGCGCAGAACAGGGATTTGCAATTTTTTCAGTGCTTCCAGCACATCGTTACGGTAACCTTGCGTATTGGGGATCGGGGAATCGGGACCAACCCAAAGCCCCCCGTATATGCACGTTCCCAGGTGCTCTGCAAAATGACCGTAAATTTCTTTTTCTATGCGCCATGTTTCTTGCTGTGGTTGCAGATCTATGATGGCTTTTTCCTGGGCAACCATTGGCAGACATGCCAGGAATGCTGCTATAGTGATCGAAATATTCATTTTTATTTTTTAAAAAGCATGGGGACAAATTCCGAAAGATAAATCCGCCAGTTGGCCCAGGTATGGCCACCCCCGCTTTCGCGGTAGATATACGGCATGTCAATCTTGTCGAGCAAAGCTCGGTATTGGGCATTGGCTTTATACAGGAAATCATCCTTTCCTATGGCTATCCAGTATATACTGTAGCCATTTTCGTGCTGTTTTTTCAGGGTCTCCTCCACATCCTGGTAAACGGGGCTGTCTGCGTGTTTTTGATCAGGCATGATGGCTGCCGAGAACAATCCTACATACCCGAATGTGTTGGGATAATAACGTGAAATGTGCAACGTGTGGTATCCCCCCATGGAAAGTCCGGCTATGGCACGGGCATTTTTTTTTGGGATGACCCTGTAGTGCGATTCCACAAAGCGGATCACGTCTGCAAATGAAGCTTCAAACTGGCCGTCCATGGTGCCATCCAGTTGCATGGCGGGCTTATACAATCCCAGGGAAGATTCACCGGGAGCGGCTTCCTGGACCACATTGCCGTTGGTCATAACCACAATCATGGGCTCTGCCTTTCCTGCGGCTATCAGGTTGTCCAAAATCTGTGAGGTTCTGCCCAGATTGATCCAGGCTTCTTCATCACCGCCCATACCGTGCAGCAGGTAGAAAACAGGATATTTCCCTTTGCCTTGTTCATATCCCGGAGGCGTATAAATGGTAATTCTGCGTTTCTGTACATATTTATTGGACGGACTGTCATACCAGGTACGCGTGACCGTACCATGAGGCACATTTTGTACCGAATACAAATCGCCCTGGCCCCCCGGTGTGATCACAATGTTGGTCACGGTGGCCACATCCCTTATCTGGTGGACATTGTTAGGATCCATCATACGCAGGCCGTCTACCATAAAGGCATAACCATAAAGATCAGAGGCCAAAGGCCTTGTTGTATAGGACCATACTCCTTTTTCATCCCTGGTCATAGGCTCGCTTCCGGGCATCCATCCCTGCGGGGGAAGAAAGTCTCCCGTAAGTCTCACTTCTTTGGCATTTGGAGCCATCAGACGGAAGGTCACAGAATTGTCAGCATGAACCTGAGGAGACACAATATCGGCCCCTCCCATAAAAAGTGCCTGTTGTGCCAACAACACAGGGGCGAACAACAGGCAGGCGAGTGTCAGATTTACTATTTTCTTATTCATACATAACGGTTTTATAATTTTTAGTGAATGTAACGATTTTTTGTGGCTCAGGTGTGCTGCAGTCAGTGGTAATTGCCAAAAATCACTGCCGCCACAAAGAAAATGCAGTTTTTTTCTTTTTGCCGGGGCTTCTGCTGCATGTGCCGATAGTCACTGCCACTACAAAGAACCGAGAGCTATTTCCTATTGCCGGGGCTCTCCGTTCTTTGTGGTGCAGCGATCATGGCATTTATGTGTGTCCTGCTCAAACAACCGCCCTTTGTTCGCACGGAGGTCGCATCGCGATCGCCCGGTGGTCTTCAATGTGGTGCGCCAAACACGTTTGGCGCTTATTTTACGCTGCGAAGCAGCACCAATCATTTTTTATTTGCTGTGAGGAAGGTGGTAAGTAACAACTATGTTACAAAAACTCATAACACACTGTATATGTGCGCACTAGAAGCTTGCGTGCATTATTAACGACTTACCACCCTCCTGGGATTTGTGATTTTTTGGGGAGGGTAGTAAGTAGCGTTTTGATATAATGCCTTGTAACACGTTGTTATTGTGTGCATTAAAGGCTTTTCGCTGTTTTGCCTACTTACCACCTCCCCCAAAAACCCAACTATAGGTGGAACCTGTTACTGCAGTTTTTTATACTTGAACGGCTTGATCTCTGTTCCCAGGCGGCGCTTACGGTTTTCTTCGTATTCGCTGTAGGAGCCTTCAAAAAAATACACCCCCGAATCGCCCTCAAAGGCCAGGATGTGCGTGGCTATACGGTCCAGGAACCACCGGTCGTGGGATACGATCACGGCACAACCCGCGAAATTCTCAAGGCCTTCTTCAAGAGCGCGTATCGTATTCACATCCACATCGTTGGTAGGCTCGTCCAGCAACAGCACATTGGCGTTTTCCTTCAAGGTGAGTGCCAGGTGCAGCCGGTTGCGTTCTCCGCCGCTCAATACGCCGCAGAGTTTTTCCTGGTCTGCCCCCGAGAAATTGAAGCGGGAAACATATGCCCGGGCATTTACCTCGCGGTTCCCCAGGCGAATGAATTCGGAATTGCCGGTTATGGTCTGATAAACGGTTCTATCGGGATCAATCTGTTTATGCTGCTGGTCCACATAGGCCAGGCGGACGGTCTCCCCCACCCTGAATTCGCCGGCATCGGGTTTCTCCACCCCCATGATCAGGCGGAACAAGGTGGTCTTTCCGGCGCCGTTGGGTCCTATCACCCCCACGATGCCGGCCGGAGGCAATTTGAAATTCAGGTTCTCGAAGAGCAATTTATCGCCGTAAGCCTTTGCTACGCCGGTGGCTTCTATCACCTTGTCACCCAGCCTCGGCCCGTCTGGAATAAAAATCTCCAGGCGTTCTTCCTTCTGCCGGCTGTCCTGGTTAAGCATTTTTTCATATGCCGAGAGACGTGCTTTTGATTTGGCATGACGCGCCTTGGGTGCCATGTGCACCCATTCCAGTTCGCGCTCCAGTGTTTTGCGGCGTTTGCTTTCCTGCTTTTCTTCCATCGACAGGCGGATGGTCTTCTGTTCCAGCCAGGATGAATAATTCCCCTTCCAGGGAATGCCTTCGCCCCGGTCCAATTCCAGGATCCAGCCGGCCACGTTGTCCAAGAAATACCGGTCATGGGTTACGGCTATGACAGTACCTTTATACTGCTGCAGGTGGGCTTCCAGCCATTGTACGCTTTCCGTATCCAGGTGGTTGGTGGGCTCGTCCAGCAAGAGAACATCGGGCTCGCTCAGCAGCAGGCGACACAGCGCCACACGACGCCGTTCCCCTCCGCTCAGATGTTTCACGGAAGATCCGGCTGGCGGGCACTGCAGGGCATCCATGGCCCTTTGCAGTTTGGAGTCCAGGTCCCAGGCTCCGGCATTGTCAATCTTTTCTGTCAGTTCACCCTGACGGATGATCAAGTCATTCATCTGATCATCGTTCATGGGTTCTGTAAACTTCAGGTTCACTTCTTCGAATTCCTTTAGCAGGTTCACTACCTCCTGCACTCCTTCCTGTACCGTTTCCATGACGGTTTTGGAGTCATCAAGACGGGGTTCCTGTTCCAGATACCCTACCGTATAACCCGGAGCCCAGACCACTTCCCCTCCGGTACTCTTTTCCAGGCCGGCGATGATTTTAAGCAGGGTTGATTTTCCGGAACCGTTCAATCCGATCACTCCGATTTTTGCCCCGTAGAAAAAAGACAAGTAAATGTTTTTCAGGATGGTTTTATTGTTTTTCGGGAGAATCTTGTTCACCCCGTTCATAGAAAAAATGATTTTTTCGTCTGCCATGATCAGAATTTTTTTATGCGGAAATGACAATAAGGATTGTGCCCTGTCTTATTGTAATAATGCTGGTGATAATTTTCTGCAGGCCAGAAACGTGTGGCAGGTGTGAGGGCTGTGTGCACTGTAAAGCCTTTTTCACGGAGTGTCTGCATGAGTATTTGGGCTGTAACGCGTTGCTTGTCGTTCAAGTAGAATATTTCTGAACGGTATTGTGGCCCGATGTCAGGGCCCTGGCCGTTGGTCTGGCCGGGATCGTGGATCTCGAAAAATAAACGGCACAATTCCTCAAAACTGGTCAACACCGGGTCGAACTCCACTTCAACGGCTTCTGCATGGCCGGTTATGTGGGCTTTTACTTCTTCATAGGAAGGGTTTTCCTTATGACCGCCTGTATAGCCCACCGTGGTCCTGATAACACCGGGAGCCCTGTCCAGGTAATGTTGTACGCCCCAGAAACATCCTGCGGCAAATATCGCTTTTTCCATGGTGCAAAGATAGGAAAAAGGAATGCTATCTTTGTATCATGCATCCACTTGAAAAAATGATAGGAGAAGGGGAACATGTACGCCAGGATTTTAAATATTTCCTGGGTGATGCCCGCAAAATCGCACGTTCCCTGGCAGCTTTCGCCAACACGGAAGGAGGGCGGCTGCTGGTGGGCGTGAAGGACAACGGGAAGATAGTGGGATTGAAACACCGGGAAGAAGAAGCCTGTGTGGTTGAAGCGGCAGCCCATGTGTTTTGCAGGCCTGCCGTTCAATACACAACCCGACACTGGGAACACGAGGGGAAGGTGGTCATGGAAATACAGGTTGCCAAAAGCACAAAAGCCCCCCACTCGGCCAGACCCCTCCATTTCACCCTGGACAACAAACACCGCCGTCTGCTTCAGGTGCTCGGGACACAAACCGAATACAAAGATTTTGATATTGCCGAGTTATCCCGTCTCAGCCTGATGACACGCAGGGAATGCATAGTTGCCCTGGCCGGCCTGATAGCCAGCGGTACCATTCAGACTTCCAGATAGCCTTTAATAGCCTTTACGTAGGATCGGAATGCTTCTAGTCCCCCGGGTGTGATACGGCATACTGTGCGGGGTTTCTTTCTCCTGAATGTTTTCTCCATCTCTATGTACCCGGCTGCATTAAGCTTGTCCAGCTGTATACTCAGGTTCCCGGGACTGGCTCCCGTTTGTTTCTGAAGGTAAACGAAATCGGCCTCTTCAAGGGAAATAAGTACCGACATCACCGCCAGACGCAGTTCTGAATGCAACAGGGGATCCAGTTCCTTAAACATCGCTCCTGAGTTTTTTATTGGCTGCACACTGCAATATATGGGCCGGGACCACCATGATGATGACAAAAGCTATGGCTATGAGCGGGATCGTATTGATCCCGTCGACCCACAAAAAGGCAAAAGACAAGAAGATCCCGATTAATCCGCACACGATGAATGGTTTATACAGGACCATGAGCCCGGAAGTGCTCACACCAACAGACACTAGCATTGTAATTACAAAATTGGCGGGAAAAGGGTGAACCAGGAAGGCTGCAACAGCACACAGGAAAATGGCCGCGGCAAGCAGGATCCATATCCGGGTAATGAGTTTTCCCATGTGTGAACGGGAAGCGCCCTTTGTACGAGTCTTGCCTCTTTCCATGATTCCGTAAATGATCCATCCCAGAACCGGTATGGATAACCACAACAGGTTGTACATATAATCATCTGTCTGGCGGATAGCAAACCAGACAGCCAGAGCCGTGAGCACACTTAGATAGCCGAATATGAGCATGGGGCGTGCTGCATTTTTCTCCATTTCCTTCCGGGTGTTGTCGATCATCCTGGTGATCAACTCAAGACTTTCTTTTTCATTCAAGACTTTTTCCATAGCTTTAATAATTAATGTTGTCACAAATATAAAGTACTTTATTTTATTAACCAATTTTTTTATCAAAAATTCGTATATTTGTCATGTGAATCATCTATTTCACATACTCTCTATGATAATGCGAATGCATCGTTAAGATGCCTTTCTGCCGGATTTTCCCCATTATCCCACTATTTTCCATCTTTTTTAACACCAAATAATACCTTCGTCATGTCTGTATACAAGCATTTTGATACCTTACAGGTTCATGCCGGGCATAAAGCAGACCCGGCTACAGGCTCCTGCGCCACACCTCTTTACCAGACAGCTTCCTTCCGGTTCAGGGACATGGACCACGCTGGGCGTCTGTTTCAGTTGCAGGAAGAAGGATTTATCTATTCCCGCCTGTCAAATCCCACGGTCAGTGTACTTGAGGAGCGCCTGGCCGCCCTGGAAGGCTGTTCGGCGGCTTTAGCCGTTTCTTCCGGCCAGGCCGCTCTTTTTCTCACGATTTCCAACCTTGCCTTGCCGGGAGATAATATGGTGACTTTCCCCTCTCTGTATGGAGGCACCTATACCCTTTTTCGGGACCGTTTCCATGATTTCGGCATATCGTTCCGTTTTGCTCCAGGGAAAGAAACTGCAGACTTGGCGCCCCTTATTGATAGTCGAACAAAAGGGGTGTTTGTGGAAACAATCGCCAATTCAGATTATCATGTTCCTGATTTTGACTCTCTTGCCGAAATATGTCACAAGAATCGGATCCCACTTGTGGTGGACAACACATTCGGAGGTGGCGGGTACCTTTTTCGTCCGGCAGAGCACGGAGCGGCCATTATTACGCATTCTGCCACTAAATGGATTGGGGGCCATGGCAACAGTATTGCGGGGATCCTTGCCGAGGCGGGGACCTTTAGCTGGGATAACCCCCGTTTTCCACAATTCACCGAAAACTGCCCCTCCTACCACGATTTGAACTTTCATGCATCTTTTGGGAATAAGGCGTTTTGCAGCAGGGCAAGGGCTCTTGGCCTTCGCGACTGGGGTTGCTGCCTTTCTCCTTTTAACGCGTTTCTCATCCTTCAGGGAATAGAAACCCTGTCACTGCGCATGCAGCGGGCCATGGACAATGCACGGGAGCTGGCCCTCTGGCTGGGCTCACAAAAACAAGTTGAAAGAGTATGCTACCCGGGATTGAAAACCCATCCTTCTTACCACAATGTGAAGAAATATTTCCCGTGCGGAGCCGGAGCCGTCTTGAGTTTCACCCTCAGGGCAGACCGTTCCGCTACCGCAACGTTTGTGGACCGGCTGCAACTGATAACCTTCCTTACCAATGTGGGAGACAACAAAACCCTGATCACCCACCCCGCTTCCACAACGCACGGGCAAATGTCGGAGGATGCCTTGAAAGCAGCCGGCATTAGTCCGGGCACTTTACGCCTGTCTGTTGGTATTGAGCACATAGACGACCTTAAAGGTGACTTGCAGCAAGCCCTTATTTCCTGTAAATAATGATAGAGAACACTTATATATACCATGAGCCGTTTCTGCTGGAAAACGGATCCATCCTGCCCGGGATCCGCATCCGGTACCATTGCAGCCGTGGTCCTCTGACCGGCAGAAAGGTGGTATGGATTTGCCACGCCCTGACAGCCAGTTCAAACCCGCTTGACTGGTGGCCCGACCTGGTTGGAGCGGGAAAATTCCTGGATCCCGGGCGGGAGTATATCATCTGCGCCAATGTCCTGGGATCCTGTTACGGTTCCACCCAACCACATGCTACTGATTTCCCCCTGATCACCATCCGGGATATGGTGAAGGCACACCAGTTGCTTCGCCTGCATCTGGATATAGAGCACATTGACCTGCTCATAGGCGGTTCCAGCGGGGGTTTTCAGGCCCTGGAATGGGCCATAGACAGTCCCGGCCTGGCAGGCAACCTGTGCCTGATAGCCTGCAGTGCCCGCATCAGTCCCTGGGCAACGGCTTTAAACGAATCCCAGAGAATGGCTCTCTTTGCAGATACAACTTTCGGTCGCGGGGAAGAACCCATGGCAGGCCGGCGGGGACTGGCTGCCGCACGATCCATTGCCCTGCTTTCTTACAGGTCGTATGCCGGCTACTGTAAAACCCAGTCTGAACAGCAGGATGATGTGCTGATAGCCTGCAAAGCCTGTTCTTACCAGCAATACCAGGGAAAGAAGCTGACAGACCGGTTCAGCCCGTACAGTTACTACACCCTTACCCTTAGCCTGGATTCGCACAATGTGGGGCGTAACCGCGGCGGAACAGCCAAAGCCTTGTCGGTTATCAAAGCGCACACCCTTTGTATAGGGATAGACAGCGACATGCTTTTTCCCCTGTCAGAAATTGAGTACCTGGCAGAACATATACCCGGCGCAACAAAAGAAGTTATATCCTCTGATTTTGGACACGACGGATTTTTACTTGAACACGAACAAATAACATCAATTTTATGCAAGTTCTTAAATTCGGGGGCAGCTCACTGGCCAATGCCTCTGCCATAAATCAGGTTATGGAAATTATCCACACAGCTTCTGCCCGGGATAAAACCATTGTGGTTGCCTCGGCCCTGAGCGGTGTAACCGACACACTGATACAAACCGGAATCATGGCCGGTAACAAAGACGCCGGATACAGGACATTGATAGATGATCTGGAAGCGCGGCACCTGGACGTTGTGAACGAACTGCACCCCCCGAAAACCGGAGCGGGTGCCGGCGGTGTATTGTCCCTGTTGTTTGAAAAGCTACGGGACATATGCCGGGGGGTTTTCATGATAGGGGAAATCAGCCCCGCCACTTGCGATCTTATTGCCGGTTTTGGGGAGTTGTTTTCCACCAGGATCCTGGAAGCAATATGCACATCTAGGGGTCTGAGTTGCTGCTGGGCAGACGCCCGTGAAATCATCCGGACCAATTCTTCCTCTTCACAGCCTGTGGTCAACATCGCCGTAACACAGCGTAATGTGCATGAACTGTTGCACAATAACCTTTCAAAAATCATCATAGTTCCCGGTTTCATTGCCTCGGATGACCAGGGCAGGACCACCACCCTGGGAAGGGGTGGATCAGATTATACGGCCTCGTTGCTGGCTGTGGCGGCAAAAGCCCGCATGCTATGGATCTGGACCGATGTGAACGGGATGATGACGGCAGATCCCCGGATCGTTCCCCAGGCCCGCACCATTGAGAACATATCCTACAAAGAAGCCCTGGAAATCTCGCATTTCGGGGCACGGGTGGTGTACCCTCCCACCATACAGCCGGTAGTCTCGGAAAACATTCCCATCATGGTCAAAAACACCTTTGATCCCGAAGGCCCCGGAACACTCATAGAGCAGGATCCGCCAGAAGGCAAAGAAAAGATCAGGGGCATTTCCGGCAGTGACAACATAGCCCTGCTATCCATGGAAGGAAGCGGGATGGTAGGCATCCCGGGCTATTCAAGCCGGCTTTTCAATGCGCTGGCACAGCAGCAGATCAACATCATTCTCATAACCCAGGCATCTTCTGTACACACCATGCTGGTGGCCATTGACCAGGCCGATGCGCAGAAAGCCAAAAAATTTGCCGATGAAACGTTTGCTTACGAAATTTCGCTGCAAAAGGTGGAACCTTTAAAAGTGGAATGCGGTTATTCCATCATCAGTCTTATAGGGGATGACATGAAAAACCAATCCGGGGCAAGCGGCCGCATGTTCGAGGCCATAGGACGCCGTAACATCACCATCCGGGCCATAGCCCAGGGATCCTCTGAAAAAAACGTTTCAGCCGTAGTCTGTACCTCCGATGCCCCAGAAGCCATCCGGGCGGTACACCAGGAGTTTTTCGGATCTGCCGAACGGCGCATCAACCTTTTTATTGCCGGTTGGGGCAATGTGGGGAAAAGTCTGACGGCCATGATCTTCAGCCAGCAGGAAACATGGGCAGTGCAGGAAGGTGTACGGGTGGAAATCTGCGGGATCTGCAACAGCAAAAGAATGATCATAAAAAAAGAAGGGCTGGAACCGGACCAGATCAGGCAGGCCCTGGACTGCAACGGGGAACTGTACCGGAACGGAACCTTTATTGACAAACTCATAGAAATGAATCTTAGGAACTGTGTTTTTGCAGACTGTACAGCTGATCATTTCATTGCCCTGCGCTATGAAGACATGATGAGGGCAAAAATTGCCGTGGTGGCCTGTAATAAGATCGCAAACACCCTGAGGATGGATTATTACCGCAAACTGCGCAGCCAGGCGGTCAGACAACATGTTCCTTTCCTCTATGAAACCAACGTTGGCGCAGCACTCCCGGTGATTTGCCTGATCCGGCAGATGCGCCTCGTCGGGGACACGCCTGAGCGGATAGAGGCCTGCCTTTCGGGAACCCTGAATTATGTTTTCAGCCGCTATGACAGCCAGACTCCATTCCGGCAGATCGTAGATGAAGCCACCCGCCTTGGTTATGCCGAGCCCGATCCCATGACTGACCTTTCCGGAAAGGATGTGGTGCGAAAAACTCTGATCCTTGCGCGCGAATGCGGAATGGAACTAGAGGAAAACCAGGTGGAGACCGCGTCCTTTCTTCCGGCGCAGTGGCCCGATGAAGAACATTTCAGGGCACTATACCGGGAAAGCCTGCACAGGGAAGGGACCCTGCGATACGTTTCCACCATAGACAAGCGGGGCGTTAAGGCAGGACTGGAAGTGGTGCCCCGGGAACATCCCTTTTCAGGGCTCCGCGGGTCTGATGTGTCGGTTATTCTGTACAGCCGGCTATATCCCAACGGGTTGCGGGTGGAAGGGGCCGGAGCCGGAGCCCGGCAGACTGCTGCCGGATTGATTAACGACATTTTCCAATGCGTATGAGCGGCAATGTAATGGTTGCAGGTGCGACGGGACTGGTAGGCAGAACCATGATCAAAATACTGGAAGAAAGGAATTTCCCGGCAGATCACCTGGTTGCGGTGGCATCCGAACGCCAGGCGGGAAGGATGATTACGTTCCGGGGTAGGGAAATTGGAGTGACCAGCCTGAGGGCAGCACTGAAAGAAGAACCGGGGATTGCCTTCTTTTCTGCAGGGAAAGACGTTTCGGGAATCTGGGCTCCGCTTTTTGTAAAAGCCGGATGGAAGGTGGTAGATAATTCCTCGTGCTGGAGGATGTCCGGTAATGTGAAGCTGGTGGTTCCCCAGGTCAACGGCGGTTTGATTGGCCCCGATGACCGGCTGGTGGCCAATCCCAATTGTTCTACCATTCAGATGGTCATGGCGCTGGCACCCCTGCACTTCAAGTACCGGGTGCAAAGGATCGTGGTCTGTACCTACCAGGCGGTGAGCGGCTCGGGCAGGAAAGGGCTGGAGCAGGTCCTGGCAGAAAGAAGGGCCTGGGCGGAAGGAAAGCAGATGCCCCCTGAAGGGAGCGTTTACCCCTGCCCCATAGACCTGAACGTGATCCCGTATATCGGTGCTCTGACACCTGGCGGATATACAGAAGAAGAAATAAAAATGCGCGAAGAAACCCAAAAGATACTGGCCGATGTGCAAATCGGGATTTCTGCTACCTGTGTGCGCGTCCCGGTCATAGCGGGTCATTGTGTTGCAGTCAATGTTCGCCTGGCCAGATCATTTGATATGGAAGAAGTGTGTTCGCTGATCAAAAACTTTCCCGGTCTTTTGTTCAATGATCTATCATATGGCCAGGGATATGCCGTGCCACGGGAAGCAGAAGGGACCGATTCTGTATATGTGGCCCGTGTGCGGAGGGATCCCTCCCAGGAAAATACCCTGGACCTGTGGATTGTTGCAGATAACCTGCGCAAAGGGGCTGCCCTGAACGCCATACAGATTGGCGAACTGCTCTTGCAATGCTGAATCAGAAAGGAAGCAGCGGCCAGGTATACCGCAGTGACCGTAAGCGCTCAATGGTCAGACTGTCAATATTGTCTGAAGAAAAAGGCACGATTTCAATATCTTTTTCAAACAGGCCGGGCATTCGGCCGTATTTGTATTCATAGGTAAAACGCCCGGATGAGTCAATCCTTTGTGGGTTTTCCGGATCCTTTCGTGGAACCGATAAATAAAATTGTGCATTCGACTGTCCGATCCTGTGGGTAAGCAGACTATCCTTCAACAGGGTGTAGTAAAGCTCGCGTGCTGTTTCCAGGGCCGGATCTATGATTTCCACATCCGGCGCTATCAGATCCCGGTAAGGATACATGTCTGCCTGTCTGTATTGACGCAAATGCTCCAGCATAAGGGTAAAGGTTTCCAGCTGGTAAGGATAATGGGTACATCCCAGGACAAGGTAACGCAATGGTTTTGGATCACTGCTTTGACGTAGCTTTTCCAAAAGGCTTAACAGGTGATACCGGGCATAATTGGCGGGGTCGTTCAGTTGCAGGCGTACCGGATCTTCGGGCGTGCCTTCATACAGCATTTTGTTGGATGAAAAATCAAAATCATAGGCCGGTAACAGATCACGCTCGATCTTATACCGGGGATGGTCGAACGATGGTCCCCGGTATCCATCCCTGGGTTCCGTTGCCTCTGCAGAGACATAATCACTTTCCCCGTCAACGGCTTCTGCAAAGCCCAGAGATCCATGGCTTACTACCATGATGTTGTCACCATATCCCCGCTCAAGGGCAAGGGCCCGGAACGTGTTTTCATACCCGCCCGAAGCCACGGTCCCTACCGTAGCCAATACGCCCACAGCCACCTTCTCGCCGGGCCTGATCCTTTCCAGGGTGGCATTGACCCCGGCATTTATCACGCCAATGGCCTTGATC
The DNA here is from genome assembly GCA_002070565.1 of Bacteroidetes bacterium ADurb.Bin139. GTDB lineage: Bacteria > Bacteroidota > Bacteroidia > Bacteroidales > UBA932 > DMER64. Next base: position 3,101 of record MWDM01000016.1, on the reverse strand, counting down.
CCCGAACCGCTTTCCTGCAGATACGCTCTAATATCCTCCAGACCATATGCCGTCGCCGTATTGCAGGCCACTACCAGTATTTTCACCTGCTGTCCGAGCAGGAAAAAGGCATCCTGCATGATGAGTTCCCTCAAAAAGCCGGTCTTTTCCTCTGCCGGATAATTGCCATACGGCATATTGGCCTGGTCTCCGTAATAAATAAAATTTTCTCCATCCAGCAGGCGGCTGGCAACAATGGCCTCCATAACAGTCAGCCCCCCCGTCCCGGAATCAAAAATGCCTATCGGCAGATTGTTACGTACGGCAGGATAAGCAGCAAAGTTTGTGTAGTATACGGAATTTGTTTCATTAAGGGCTGCCTGGACAATGGGTATGCGTGCCGGCTTGCCCTGACACGCTGCCAGGAGAAGAGCCAGTAAGGGCAGCAGACCTTTTCTCATACTCATGACAATATTCATGATCAATCCATTTTATAATACTCTGGTTTCCTGTTCCTGTAATAAACCCCGTAGCGGAACCCGCATTGACGGAGTATCCGGGTATAAAATCCGAATTGTTCCCCGATCCTTTCATCACCATGGGCGTCCGATCCCAGGCTCACGGCTTCACCGCCCAGCTCCCTGAAACGCCTGATGACGTTTTTATCCAGGGTCGGGGTTCCATACTGGAATTTCTGATACGTTTTCGTGTTGATTTCCAGTGTTTTTCCATTTTGAGCCAGGATCTTTAAGATGGGATCCAGTATATCACCAAAGACCTTCATGGACACTTCGTGTTCCCGGTACGGGGCATACCGCGCCACATAATCAAAATGGCCCAGTATGTCAAAATCGGAATATGCGCCCATGCAGTATAAGATATCTTCCAGGTAAATACGGTAGGCCTGCTTGTAATCGTAACCCTGGTAATACGTTCCGTGGAAAGGATCTGTACCCCGTACAAAATGCATTGAGGCAATGACCGTATCAAAGGTGTGTCTGCCCATAAAATCCCTGATCGAGTCAAGGCTGGCAGGCTGAATTCCAATTTCTACCCCTTTGAGCAGGACAAGAGAAGGAAATTTTTCCTTGAGCCTGTCAATTTCCTCCTGTTGGCGCTGTACATCAAAAGTAAACAACCTCACACCGTCAGGGGCGTCAAAGTCATAATGGTCTGAAAAGCATATTCCGCCAAAAGATCGTTGCAGAATCTTCCCGGCCGCGCTTCCCATATCCATTCTGCTGTCTGTAGAATGATGCGAGTGAGTGTGGTTATCAATATGATTCATCCTGAAGGACTTGTCGGGCAAAGCCTCCGTCAGGCGTTTTTAAAGGCTTTTAATCCTGCAAAATGGGACACTTTACCCAATTCGTATTCAATGCGCATTAGCTGGTTGAATTTTTCTACGCGTTCACTGCGGCATGCGCTTCCTGTTTTTATATGGCCTGCGTTTACAGCAACCGCCAGGTCGGCAATAAAGCTGTCCGAGGTCTCTCCGCTGCGGTGTGATACAAAGCAGTTATAAGAATTCCTGTTGGCCAGCTCAATGGTTTCCAGTGTTTCTGTTACAGTGCCTATCTGGTTCAGTTTTATAAGAATGGAGTTGGCCAGTCCTTTTTTTATTCCTTCTGCCAAAATGGCTTTGTTGGTACAGAAAAGGTCATCGCCAACCAGCTCTATCTTGTTCCCGATGGTGTCGGTAAGGTTCTTCCATCCCTGCCAGTCGTTTTCTGCCAGGCCGTCTTCTATGGAAACGATCGGGTATTGTCTTACCCAGCTTTCCCATATCTTCACCATTTCATCACTCGATACCAGCTGTTTTGTACTCTTGAAGAATTTGTATTTTCCGTCTTCCCACATTTCACTGGCGGCAGGATCAAGACAAATGCTTACATCTTCTCCCGGTTTGTATCCGGCTTTTACAATCCCTTCCAGGATCATTTCCACGGCCTGCTCATTTGTCTTCAGATCCGGGGCAAATCCGCCTTCGTCCCCAACACCGGTACTCAGACCTTTTGATTTAAGAACACTTTTCAGGGCATGAAAAACCTCGGCACCCATCCGTATGGATTCGCGGAATGAAGGAGCGTTGTGGGGGGCAATCATGAATTCCTGAAAATCAACTGTATTGTCGGCATGGGCTCCGCCATTGATCACATTCATGCAGGGAACGGGCATAAGATGGGCATTGCTGCCTCCCAGGTACTGGTACAGGGGAATATCCAGGCTTATGGACCGGGCCCTGGCATACGCCATGGATACAGCCAGAATGGCGTTGGCGCCAAGTTTTCCCTTGTTGGAGGTCCCGTCCAGGTCAATCATCAGGTAATCCAACTCCCTTTGACTTGTAAAGCATTTACCTTCTATAGCTTTGGCTATGTTGCCATTTACATTGGAAACGGCTTTAAGCACTCCTTTTCCGTTATAGCGTTTTTTGTCTCCGTCGCGCAGTTCAACAGCTTCCCTTTCACCGGTAGATGCCCCGCTCGGAACCATGGCAGTTGCCCTGGTACCATCTTCCAGTGATAACCGGACCTCTATCGTGGGATTGCCTCTTGAATCCAATATCTCAATAGCTTCAACTTTTTTGATTTTCATTATATGATCCTCCAGAATTAAATGATTATATCCTGCAAATTTACAGTATAAAAATCAATCCGGAAAAGAACCGGTATAAAAAAACCGCGATGTTATCACGGTTACTGGATGTGGTGCCACCGGTTACTGAACTACTTAATTTGTACTAACTGAAAAAGCATTGATTATCAGTACATATAGCAATATTTCTTAACGTATATTTTCGGCATAAATTAGCGTAAATTAGGTAATGTATGGTACAAATGTATGGTACAAGTTAATTTTTATTATATTTGTATTGTAATTGTTCCATAAAATATCTTATCAATGGCAAAAATCTATTTTGTACTGCGGACACAAAAAGTCCAACGCGATGACGAAGCACCTATTTGGGCGCGTATCGTGGGAGGCCGCCAATTTGAATACAGAGCGACCTCAACGCTGACAATACCAATCAAGCATTGGAACAGTAAAAACGGATGTGTCCGGGAATATTCGGGCGATAATAAAGCACTTGCGGAGCGTTTGCGTGGCATAGATAAGCG
>MWDM01000015.1 GCA_002070565.1 Bacteroidetes bacterium ADurb.Bin139 | reverse complement strand
CAATAACCAGTCTTTCAGTTCTGTCAAAGAGCGTGTAAAGGTCCCGAACTCCCGGGTTGCCTTCTTTAGGCCTTCACCACCTATGGTGGCCACCACCACTTTCTGGTGGACATCAATGCCGCATCCCCTGGACACGACTTGATTGAAACTTATTTGAGGATCCATCGTTCTTTTGTTTTTATTACTATCAAAGATACGATTACATCCTATTTTCATTCGCTTGGACGTCTATTACGTCATGGAGGTTTCATAATATTTTCTTGAAATTCGAGTAGCTTGTTGCTTAAAATCTGTGAATAGCCAAAAACAAATATTTTTCGTAAATTCGAAAGATTAAAACTACAACTAAAATTACAATAATATGGGAAAAGAAGCAATTAGTGTATCGGTAAACGATGTTAACAAATTAATTGGAATGTTGAACGGAGCCCTTGCAGAAGAATGGCTGGCTTATTACCAGTACTGGATTGGGGCAAGACTTTTGGAAGGGCCTATGCGTCTGGAGGTGGAAGCTGAGTTGCTTATTCATGCCGATGAAGAGCTTGGCCACGCTGTTCTTGTGGTGGACCGCATCATACAACTGGGGGGCACTCCCGTTATCAACCCCAACGACTGGGCAAAACATGCCCGTTGTGCTTACGAGGAACCTTCGGATCCTTACATTGAAAAGATCCTGGAACAGAACCTGGCCGGTGAAAGGTGTGCTATTAAAAGATACCAGGAGATTGCCGACTTCACCAACGGGAAAGACCACGCCACCTACCAGATGGCCGTACAGATCCTGAACGACGAGCTGGAACACGAAGAAGATATTGAATCCTGGCTCACCGATCTGAACCGGATAAAGGAAGAGTGGAAAAAGGCCAGGATGTAGTCCTGACATCAATTCATGTGCTTTCAGACAGAACTTTCTCTGACTTATACACAGCTGGAGAACAGGTTTAACGCCATGTTCCGGGAAGGAGCAGACTATAAATCCGGAAAATATTCCGGGTTTTCCCATCCCAGGACTCCTGTTATAGCCAACCGGGATCCGGGAACACTTGAAATGATGCAATGGGGTTTAATACCACCCTGGGCAAAGGATACAGAAATCAAAAAATACACCTTGAACGCACGCCTGGAAACGTTACGTTCCAAGCCCTCCTTCAGGGATTCGGTCAACCGCCGGTGCCTGGTAGCGGCCAGCGCTTTTTACGAATGGCAGTGGCTTGACCCCAAAGGGAAAAAGAAACAGAAATACACCCTGAAACTGCCCGGGGGAGAAGCCTTTGGCCTGGCAGGATTGTGGAATACATGGACCGACAGGGACACCGGAGAGGTGATGGATACCTATACTATTATTACCACAGAGGCTAATGAGCTGATGTCCCGCATTCATAATTCAAAAAAAAGGATGCCGGTACTTATTGACCGGGGGCATGAAACAGATTGGCTGGAAAACGGAGAAATGGTCATGCAGAACGACCGATTGCAGGCTACGCAGGATTCGCAGCTGACTATTCCGGGCAAAAGAACAAGACAAAGTACTGCATTAAAATAAAAACATAATTAAAATTATGCTATGAAAATTGGTATTATAATATGCGACAGGTACCGCAGTTGTGCCGGTGGAAAATGTCTGAGAGCCATGAGAAACCGGGAGGGGGCTTTTTCAATTTACGATAAAGATACACCCCTGGAGGTTGTCGGGTTTACAATTTGCGGGGGTTGTCCGGGAGGCAACGTGGAATACGTTCCTGCCGAGATGATCAAAAACGGTGCGGAAGCTATACACCTGGCTACCGGGATGCTTGTGGGTTATCCTCCCTGTCCCCGGGTGGGCTATTTTAAAAAATTCATAGAAGAGAAGTACAAAATTCCAGTTATTACAGGCACACATCCCATACCCATGAATTATTTCATAACCCACTCAAACCTGGGAACGTGGAGTAATCCCCACTGGAAAGAATTGTTAAAGCCTGTTTTACAGGATGACGCTACGAAATTGGCATACGACTGATAAAAAATCCGATGATGTATAAACACCTTTTTGGACCGGTACCTTCGCGCCGGCTGGGCATGTCGCTGGGAGTGGATATGGTTCCCAGGAAAGTCTGCACGCTCAATTGTGTTTATTGTGAGGCAGGCCGTACCACATTGCTTACCACGCAAAGGAAGGAATATGTGCCGGAGCGGGAGATCATAAGGGAATTGAAGGATTTTTTCGCCAATCATCCCGACCCCGACATCATCACCTTTTCAGGGTACGGGGAGCCTACGCTCAATTCAGCCCTGGAAAGCATCATTTCATACCTGAAAGCCGAAAAACCGGATCTGCCTGTGGCTGTTCTTACCAACGGGACAATGTTGAGTGATCCCGCAGTAAGGCAATCCCTGCTTGGTGCCGACCTGGTGCTTCCGTCACTGGATGCGGCCACCGAAGAGGTGTTCAAAAAGATCAACCGCCCGTCAGATACACTGGATCTGCAAAGCTATATAGGGGGCCTGGCAGATTTCAGGAAAGAATTCAAGGGCAGGATATGGCTGGAAGTTTTCATCCTCCCCGGGTACAACAACCATAAAGCAGAACTGGATGCGCTGAAGGAAGCCATTCTCAGAATCAATCCGGATTCTGTCCAGCTCAATACCCTGGACAGGCCGGGCACGGTAGAAGGGATCAGGAGCGCCACGCGGCAGGAGCTGGAGGAAATAAGGGAATACTGGAATATCCCGGGCGTAGAGATCATCTCTTCACCGGCTTCGGGAAATAGTGCGACAGTGTACCGGGAAGATGTGCAAAATGCCATTCTGGAGACCATCAGCCGCAGGCCCTGCACCCTGGAGGATATTGCACACATTACAGGTTTGCATGTGAACGAAATAAACAAATACCTGAGTGCCCTGGAAGCAACGGGCACAATACGCACAGAAAGACTGGAACGGGGTTTGTTCTACATGCCGGCGCAAAGAAATAAGTAAATTCAACAATCATAAAACGGGAGAATTATGGAAAGTCTGGATAAGTGGGTAGAGAAAATAATCATAAACCTGGGGGTTTCGGAAAGTGCAGCACCTATCCTGAGACTGCTTCTTCTGCTGCTGGTGCTGGGACTCCTTTCCTGGGCCTTTTTCCGCATCACCCGGCTGATCATCAAAGGACCGTTGTTCCGGTATGTTAAGCGTACACAGCACAAGTGGGATGACCTGCTTATGGACAATAAGGTATTCTCCAACCTGGCGCACATTGTCCCCGTGATCATTGTTCGCGTTATTGCACCCATCCTGTTCCGGGATTTTGAGAAGATCCTCCCCATAGTGATCAAGCTTACAGACATCTACCTGATCATTATCATACTTATGGCAATCAACGCCTTGCTGCGTATTCTGGAGCAAGCGCTCAAAAAATCCAAAGCTTTTGTTGACAAACCGGTGTCCAGCTACTTTCAGCTGATCAAGATCATTTTATACATAGCGGCCGGGATTCTGATCATTTCCGTACTCATCAACAAATCCCCTGTGTACCTGCTCAGCGCCCTGGGAGCCATGACAGCCCTGGGGATGCTTGTCTTCAAGGATACCATCCTGGGATTTGTAGCCAGTGTGCAGATATCGGCAAATGATATGGTCCGCATTGGGGATTGGGTGGAAATGCCCAAATTCAACGCAGACGGTGATGTTATTGCCATAAACCTGAATACGGTAAAAGTACAGAATTGGGATAAGACCATAACCACCATCCCTACGTATTATTTCATCACAGACAGTTTCAAGAACTGGCGGGGGATGAAAGAAACAGGGGGCAGGCGTATAAAAAGATCCATATACATTAATGCCTCGACGGTCAAGTACATCAACGAAGAAGACAGGCTCCGGTATGAAAAACTCTATTTACTTAAAGATTACCTGGTTACGCGTCAGAAAGAAATTGACGCATACAATAAGAAAAGGAAGGTAGACACTTCGGTGCTCGTTAACGGACGCCGTATGACCAACATTGGGGTATTCCGTCATTACATAGAGAACTACCTGAAAGACAACAAAGCCATAAGAAAAGACATGGCTTTGATGGTAAGGCAGATGGCCATGGAAGACCGGGGAATTCCCATTGAAATATACTGCTTCACCACGACTACCGTCTGGGCTGAATATGAAGAAATCCAGTCAGATATTTTTGATCATTTGATGGCGGCTGTGTCTTACTTTGACCTGGAAGTATTCCAGCAGCCCAGCGGCTCGGACCTGAAACGGGCCTTTTCCCCGGGGATAGCACCCCTTACTCCGGAGGAGGTAAATCAATGAAATCCATTTGCCTGAGGATTTCCTGTTTGCGGCGCAGGACATAAGCCGAGGGGTTGCGGGAGCTGAAACGCCTCGGATTGGGCAGCGTTGCGGCCACCAGAGCGGCCTGCTCCCGGGTGAGCCTGAGCGGAGTTGTGTTAAAATGCACGCGGGCGACAGCCTCGGCCCCGTAAATTCCCTTTCCCATTTCTATGGAATTCAGGTAAACTTCCAGGATCCGTTCCTTGCTCCACAGTACTTCAATCAGAAAAGTGAAGTAGACTTCCAGCCCTTTGCGGAACCACGAGGAGCGGGGCCAGAGGAACAGGTTTTTTGCCGTTTGCTGGGAAATGGTGCTGGCACCCCTTGGCCGGCGACGGGTCATGTTTTCCTTCCTTGCCCTTTTGATCTGTTCCAGGTCAAAACCCCTGTGTTCAAAGAAACGCTGGTCTTCTGAGGCAACGACTGCCCTTTTCAGGTGGTCGCTGATCTTTTCCAAAGGTACCCAACGGTGGTAAATAGTTGCGTTTTTGTCCTCTTTCCTTTGTTCTGCATAACGTATGATCATCAGCGGAGTAACAGGAACGGGCACAAACCGGTACAGGATTACAAAAAAGATGCTCAGGGCAAATAAACCGGCAACAATCCACAACAAACTGCGAAAGGTTTTTTTTAACATAACGCTTTATGATCAGACTGTTGACACCGGATACGTTTGTCTATATATTTGGAATTCAGTAAACGGAGGATGCCCATGTAGTCGAGCTTAAATTCCAGAACGTCACCGACTTTATACTTTTTGGGATTGTCTCCCAGGTCAATTACCAGCATGTCCGAACTGCCCCCGACAATGGATATATCCTCATCTGCAGGCATCAGGTGCTTCCGGTCAACATCCAGAAGGCCCACGTCAATGAGCGCCCTGTAACTGGTCTTTCCCTGCAGCGAATCGTCAAAAGCAGGTGTGTCTCCTTCCAGGTTGGTGCCGAATTCCCCCACGGAGACCTGCGGTTTTTCTATGAGTTCAATGATCTCGGTAAAGAGGACGAAAACATCGGTTCTCATTTTGTTCAGGGTAGTGTTGTTGTATACGTCAGTTCCGCAAAACAGGGTTTCCCCCACACGGAAATGGTTGATCCCTTTGGGTAGCAGACTTTGAAATATCAATGGTATGGTAACAGAGGATCCCCCCGATACATACTGTATTTTTTTATTGAATTTGGCCTCAATGAGTTGCTGGTACAGACAAAGCTGAATAAGCTTGTCCTGGTTGGGGAGTATTCCGTACAGACAGCTCAGGTTCGCTCCAATGCCCACTACTTCTATATGGTTTATTTTAAACACCTTGTCGTAGAAGTCGATCACACTGTCCCGCATGATGCCTTCCCTAAGCTCTCCCAGTTCGATCATGATAATGACTTTGTGTATCTTACCTTGTTTTTCTGCTTCCTGTCCCAGTATTTTCAGGGTTTCCAGCTCGGTATTCATACTGATGTCCGCATATTTCACTACGCCCCTGACGGCTCGTCGGGCAGGAGGTTTGATATAAATGGTTTCAATATCGGGTCGGAGGGTTTTGATCAGTTTTAGGTTGGATACCCGTGAATCGCACACCTGAGAAATGTTTAACTGCAACACTTCCCGGATGTAATCTTTGTTCCCGCACAGAAATTTGGTTACTATGGCCCAATGGATGTCCCTTTTTTTGAAAAGTTTATCCAGGTATTCGAAATTGGCTTTTAGTTTTTCTGTATCCAGCGATATGTATGCCATGATCCTACTTTTTAGTGTACCTCATTTCAAGATACTTGTTTGTAAAACCAAGTTTCTCGTACAATCGTTTTGCCGGGTTGTGCGGTTCCACGTGCAGGGCAATATTGCCCGGTGCAGTGTCCATGGCAAGTTGCATCATTTTTTTACCTACGCCCTGACCTCTGAAACCGTTATGGGTGGCAATGTAAACCAGCAGGTTTTCGGGAACATACCCGGTCATGCCCGTTTGGATTACTACTACAATGCAGGTTATCTGGTCATCATGCATAGATCTGAGAATAAATCCCCCTGGGGAGTCTGCTTCCCCGATCGCATAATTGATGGCTTTCTCAATATCTTCCACGGCATCTCTAAAGCGTTCCAGATGTCGGTAAAGAAATGCTACCATGGCTTTTTTTTCTTCAGGTTTGGGCTTGTTATGTTTGTCGAAACGTGTGATTTTCATAAGTGATGAAATTTATATGTTTACAGATTTGATGAAATGAAGCAAAACCCACCCCTCTTTTTCTTTTTGTGAAAACAGGGTGAGCCCGTTCCTTAGGGCTGCTTCTGTTAAATGTGCAACATCGGCGGTATAAAATCCGCTCAATAAAAGATGTCCCGGTTCAGGCCTGAGTCCCCGGGCAAAAGTATCCATTTCACTGATCAGGATATTGCGGTGGATATTGGCCATGATCAATCCATACCTTCCGGATTGGATAAAGGATGCATCTCCATGCAGGACATTCACTTTGTGGGCGACGCGGTTCCTGCGGGCATTTTCCCTGCATGAGTGGACTGCCCTTCTGTCATTGTCCAGGGCATGTACCGGAAGTGCTGCTCCCATTTTGGCCGCAAGGATGGCCAGTACTCCTGTTCCGCAACCCAGATCCAGCACGTGGTTATTTCTGAGGATGCCTTCAGATTCAAGTTCCAGCAAGGCCTCCAGCATCATGTATGTCGTAGGGTGGTGTCCTGTTCCAAAGGACAGTTCCGGTTTCACGACAAGTCGCCATCGTGTTATGGGCCAGACAGGCACCATGGCATCTTTCTCCGGAGACCTTATGCTGCACCCTTTGCCTGCGTTGATGATTATGGGCTCAAACCTGGATTCCCAATCGGCACTCCAGTTCTTATTGGCTATGAAATCCTTGGAATATTGAGTAATACCGTAAGTTTCGAGGATGATTCTCAAATGACTCTCCCGGAAATCCGCAGCCGGAATATAGGCTTTAAGCAGTGGTTTTTCGGAGAGAAAACCGCTGTAACCGATCTCGGCAAGTTCTGCCGTCAGGATATCTTCTGTTTCTTCTCTGAACGGCTCAATAACTATACTGACAGCAATATGATCCATCACATCAGGCAAACGATCCGGCTATGGCCAGAAAGTCGTCTGCTTTGAGCGAAGCACCTCCAATCAGGCCGCCGTCCACATCGGGCCGGGAGAAAAGTTCTGCCGCATTGGAAGGCTTGCAGCTTCCCCCATATAAAATGGGTGTGGACTGGGCAAGGTCTCTGAAAGTCCCTTCCAGAAAGGCACGTATGAAAGCATGCATTTCCTGTGCCTGTTCAGAAGTAGCTGTTTTTCCGGTACCAATGGCCCAGACGGGTTCATAGGCCACAATCACTTTTTTGAAGTCTTCCGGATCCAACTGGCACAAGACCTCCCTCAACTGAGCGGAAACAACCTGGAAATGCATATTGGTTTCGCGCTCCTGCAATACTTCACCCACACAGAAAATGGGCCTGAGCGAGTGGAACAGCGCCAGTCTAATTTTTTCCAGCAGGATCTCATTAGTTTCGCCATAATATTCCCTGCGTTCTGAATGTCCCAGGATCACGTAACGGCATGGGACCGAGGCAAGCATGGATGCCGAGACTTCACCGGTGAACGCTCCGTTTTCCCGGTTGGCACAATTTTGTGCGGCCAGTGCAGGATTCCTGCGGTCTCCTATAAGGCGTGCTACCGGGCACAGATGTGTAAAGGGAGTGGCTGTTATCAGGGTTACGCCGGCAGGAACACGGTCCATACCCGAAAGGATGTCTTCTATCAGTTTTTTCCCTTCCCCTATGGTGGTATTCATTTTCCAGTTTCCGGCGACGATCTTTTCTCTCATAAATTTCGATATTATCGTGTGGTGTATAGTGCGGGCAAAGGTAAGAAAATGATTGGTTTTTTGACGATTAATACCTACTTTTGCAGCCCCTTATAAGATTAATATTATGAATATCACTAAGAAAGAAATTGATGATCTTTCCCTGCAGGTAACCGTATCGGTTGAAGAAAGCGATTACAGCGAGAAAGTGAAAAAGGCCCTGAATGACATCCGCAAAAAACTGGAGATCAAAGGATTCAGAAAAGGAATGGCTCCTATGGGCATTGTACATAAAATGTATTACCGGTCTACATTGCTCGAACAGGTCAACACCATCATATCCGGGGCGTTGAACGATTACATGGAAAAAGAAGCGATCCGGATCATCGGGGAACCGCTTGCCTCTGAAGAGCAAACAAAAACAGACTGGGACAACGATGTGAATTTTTCATTTTCATTTGAACTGATGCTGGCACCCCGTATTGACCTTGCGATCAATAAAGACCTGCATATCCCCCTGATAAAGAAAAACATTAACGAAAAAGAAGTGGACAGCCAGATTGAATCTATCCTGGACCAGCAGGGTACACTGGTGGTTGTGGACAAGGTTGAAAAAGATGATTTTCTGAAAGTTGATCTCCGCCAGGGAGAACTGCTTATCACCGATTCGTACCTGAACCTGAAAACCATATCCAGACTCAAAGACAAGAAGCCCTTCATTGGAAAGACGGTGGGAGAAGAAGCAGAGGCTGATATTTCCGTTCTTTTTCCAAAAGAAGCAGACAGGGCCATTTTGTTACAGGTAAAGCCCGGGGAAACGGAGCGTTTCACCAACCCGGCGTTTACCTTTGTGATTAAAGAGATTAAGCGTTTTAAACCGGCAGAGGAAAACCAGGATTTGTACGACAAGCTCTTTGGCCCGGGCAATGTGACAACACACGAAAGTTTCCGTGAAAAGGTCCGGGAACAGATAGAAAGAAACAACCAGAGTGAAAGCAATTACCGCTTTGGTCAGGACGTGAAAAATATTTTGGTAGAAAAAGCCGGCCTGCGTCTTCCCGAAAACCTGCTTAAACGCTGGTTATACGAAGGTAATGACGGAAAATTTTCCATGGAACAGATAGAAAAGGATTTTCCTGCATTCCTGGAAGATTTTCGCTGGCAACTGGTCAGGGAAACCATCATGAAAGAGTCAGGGCTCAAGGTTGAAAAAGACGATATGATTCAGAGTGCTGTGGCCATGGCCCGTTACCAGTTTGCCATGTACGGGATGAACAACGTCCCCGACGAACACCTGATAAAATATGCGGAAAGCATGCTGGCCAATGAAAAGGAAGCCAGGAATCTCTATGAAAGGGCAGAGGAAAATAAAGTTATTTCGTATATTCGCGAAAACGTAACAGTAGACATCAAAGAGGAATAACTCATGACCGAATTTGAAAAATACGCCATCAGGCAACAGGGTATCAGCAGCATGAGCCTGCACAGATACCAGTCTTTGTACAGCAATCCGAAGGGATCCATAACCCCCTACATTATAGAGGAACGCCAGTTGAACGTAGCCCAGATGGATGTGTTCAGCCGTCTTATGATGGACCGGATCCTGTTCCTGGGTGTGCCCATCCTTGACGAGGTAGCCAATATTATCCAGGCCCAGCTGCTTTTCCTGGATTCTGTAGACCCCGGGAAAGACATCCAGATATATATCAATTCACCGGGAGGTTCGGTTACGGCAGGATTGGGAATCTACGACACTATGCAACTGATCAAGTCGGAAGTGGCTACCATATGTACCGGCCAGGCAGCGTCCATGGCGGCAGTTTTACTTGCAGCCGGAAAGAAAAAAAAACGCTCGGCTTTGCCTCATGCCCGGGTGATGATCCACCAGCCTGTGGGGGGGGTGGAAGGACAGGCCGCCGATATGGCCATTGCCGTAAAAGAGATCCTGGAGCTTCAGAGTCAACTCTATCAGATCCTTGCAGAACATACCGGCAAAACACTGGAGACCATCCAAAAAGATGCCGACAGGGATTTCTGGATGCGTGCTTCCGATGCTGTAGGTTATGGAATAATTGATGAAGTGCTCAGGAAATCCAAAAAATAATGCAGAAAAAACCCCTGGATTCAGACCATTGTTCTTTTTGCGGCAAGTCAAGTAAAGAAACGGGTGTACTCATTACAGGCATACAGGCATCCATATGTGAGGATTGTCTTCATGATGCTTCCCTGGTACTGGAAGAAATGTACGGGAATAAAGCAAAAACCCCTGTTGCCAAAGGCCCTTCGCCAAGTGGGAAATTAATGACTCCCAAAGAGATACGTAGTTTTCTTGATGAGTATGTCATAGGCCAGGACCAGGCCAAGATATTTCTGTCGGTGGCTGTCTACAACCACTACAAACGCATCCGTTCCGGAAAGGATAGCGATGTGGACATTGAAAAATCCAACATCCTGCTGGTCGGGCCCACCGGAACAGGGAAAACGCTCCTGGCCAATACCATTGCACGGATGCTTAATGTTCCCTTTGCCATTGTGGATGCCACTGTCCTTACCGAGGCCGGTTATGTGGGCGAAGATGTGGAAAGCATCCTTACCCGGTTGCTACAGGCCTCTGATTACGATGTGGCCAGTGCAGAGCAGGGGATAGTCTTTATTGATGAGCTGGACAAGATCGCCCGCAAGAGCGACAATCCCTCCATTACCCGCGACGTGTCGGGCGAAGGGGTTCAGCAGGCATTGCTCAAATTGCTGGAAGGAACGGTAGTGAACGTACCTCCCCAGGGAGGTCGCAAGCACCCCGAACAGCGTTTAATACCGGTCAATACGCGCAATATCCTGTTCATATGCGGGGGCGCTTTCGAGGGGATAGAGCGCAAGATTGCCCAGCGTCTGAATACCAGTGTGGTAGGGTACGGGATGGCAGAAAAAAAAGCGCATATAGACAAGGATAACCTGATAAGGTATGTGGCTCCGCAGGACCTGCGCGCCTACGGACTGATCCCGGAAATTGTGGGACGCGTGCCGGTGGTTACCTACCTGAACAGACTGGACAGGGACGCGCTCAAGGATATCCTGACCAAGCCAAAAAATGCACTCATCAAACAATACAAACACCTTTTTGCCATGGATGGCATAAAAATGTCCGTTAATGAGCAGGTGCTTGATTACATAGTAGATACGGCCATAGAATATAAAATGGGTGCCCGGGGTCTTCGCTCCATCTGTGAAACCATCATGGTAGATGCCATGTACGATGCGCCTTCTTCGGGAAAGAAAACCCTGCACATTACCCTGCCTTATGCAAAAAAACGTGTGGGAAAATTGACAAAAATTTTATAAATCAAGATGTTATGAGTGAGATTAAAGATTTTATTGCAAAAAATTCCCCGCGTTTTCTAGATGAATTGTTTACCCTGTTGCGCATTCCTTCGGTCAGTTCGCAGAAGGAACACAAAGACCACATGCAGCAATGCGCTCAGCAATATGTGATATACCTTATGGAGTCCGGGGCAGACAGGGCCGAAATCTATCCCACCCAGGGCCACCCCGTCATTTATGCAGAAAAAATCATTGATCCCCAAAAACCCACAGTCCTGGTTTACGGTCATTACGATGTGCAGCCTGTAGATCCCATAGAATTGTGGGAAACGCCTCCCTTTAAGCCCGGGATTCGCGACGGGGCCATCTATGCCCGCGGCGCCGATGATGATAAAGGCCAGTCTTTTATGCATATCAAAGCCTTTGAATACCTGGTATCGCGGAACGAGCTACCCTGCAATGTGAAGTTCCTGATAGAAGGAGAAGAGGAGATAGGGTCACCTTCGTTAGGAGAATGGGCCAGGCAGAACCGCCAGATGCTGGCCTGTGACCTGATCCTGGTATCGGACACGACCATGATCAGCCAGGAAGTCCCCTCTATCAATACAGGGATGCGTGGGCTGGCTTACATGGAAGTGAAGGTTACCGGACCCGACAAGGATTTGCACTCGGGACATTATGGCGGGGCCATTGCCAATCCCATCAATGCGCTTTGTGGTATGATAGCGCGGTTGATAGACGACAAAGGCCGCATCACCATTAAAGGCTTTTATGACGATGTGGTAGAACTTTCCCCACAGGACCGGGCACTGCTGGCGCGTGCCCCGTTTGATACCGAACAATACAAAAAATCAATAGGCATAAAGGAAGTCACCGGAGAAGAAGGCTATACCACGCTGGAAAGGACCGGAATCCGTCCCTGTCTGGATGTAAACGGGATATGGGGCGGCTATACGGCAGAAGGGGCCAAAACGGTTATCCCATCCTATGCCTGTGCCAAAATATCCATGCGCCTGGTACCAAATCAGGATCACAAAAAGATTGCCCGTTTATTCAAAGAGCATTTTATGTCCCTGGCACCAGCGGGAGTATCGGTAGAAGTAAACGAGCACCACGGAGGACAAGGTTTTCTGGCACCCATATCGTCACCCATGTACCAGGCCGCCGCAAAAGCGGTAGAACAGGTTTACGGGATTGAGCCGGTACCCAGCCGCGGAGGAGGCAGTATCCCCATACTGGCCGAGCTGGAGGGCATTCTGGGAGCTTCTCCGTTGCTGATGGGATTCGGCCTGGAACGGGATACCATCCATTCTCCCAACGAAAGTTTCCTGCTAAGCCAGTTCTATAAGGGGATAGAGTCTATCATCCTGTTTTACAAGAATTACACCAAGCAATAAAAGCAATGAAATGGCTTTTTATACTGACTTGTCTTTCAGCCGGCCTGCAGGAAGGTCATGTTGTGAAATTTTCGACAAATTTTGACTCGGGAAGCATAGGGAAAGTAACCCTGATAGATTCTGTCTGGGTCAGGCCTTCCAGGACCGATTCTGTGCTCCATCTGTCCTATGAGATCATCTCCCGTTCTGATCCCGACAACCCCGCCAATCCCGAGCTCAAGCCAAGCGCACGCTGGTTCTACTTCATGATGGAGGGGGTTCGGGGGAAACACATATATCTGGATTTTAAAAACACAGATCCCATGCGGGCAGTCTATTCCTATGACGGAAAACATTTTCAGCGGTTTGAAGATTACCAGGCATCTATGCGTAAAGTGTCCTCGTTTTTTTCCCGCGATACGGTCTATGTTGCTTATTTTGTTCCTTACGGATGGGAACTGCTGCAGGAACGCCTGAAGCATTGGACGGCTTCTCCCTGTGTGGCGATGGATACCCTGGGAACCAGCATGATGGGCCTGCCTATCCAGATACTCACCATAACAGATCCCCTGGTTCCTGACAAAGGGAAAAACAGGATATGGATTCATGCCCGGGTTCACCCCAGCGAGTCTCCGGCAAACTGGCAGCTGGACGGGCTGCTGGGACGCTTAACGGAAGATTCGCCTGTTGCCCGGCAATACCGCCGCCAATCGGTCTTTTATGTGGTGCCTTTTGCGAATCCCGACGGGGTTTACGGAGGTTATTCCCGTTCCAACGCCCGCGGCATCAACCAGGAAATAAACTGGGACCATAACGACTCACTTACCTCTGTGGAAGTTCAGTTCCTGCGCGCCAGGATGGACTCCTTTATGCAGGAACAACCTTTTGACCTGGTACTTAATATGCACGCCCAGTCCGATGACAAGATCAGTTATTACGTTCCCACCCTTGAATCCACCAACCCCGAATATCATCAAAAAGCCATGCATCTGGCTTATCTTACCACAGATGAAAATCCGTACTTTTTCATGGAAGATATGTTTTATTCATCTCCTGCTCCCCGGTATGTCGAGGGGTGGATATGGAACAGGACAAAGGGGGAAACGCTGGCTATGACCATAGAAATGCCTTATTCTTTCTACAACAATAATCCCGGCAGGCCATGGGTTACCGTAACCTCGCTCAGGAAAAACGGGGAACTCATGCTGCGGGCCATTTCCGATTTCTTTGGGTGGAACATCCCGGGACGCTATATACTCAAAGGCACCATCAGGGGTAAGAAGACCGTTTACCGTTATGAAAACCTGCCTGCAGGAGAATACCAGGTCTTTATCTGGAAGGATGCATGGGTCCCCTTTGATGATGTAGTACAAAAACGCACCGGAATATTCCGGTGCGTTATCCGTACCGACAGAGAACCCTACACGGGACCGCTTAGGGTAAGCCAAAAGGCTACCTGGCAAAATTGACAGCCCGTGTTTCCCTGATGACTGTGATTTTTACCTGTCCGGGATAAACCATCTCGTCCTGTATCTTGTGGGCAATATTCTGGGAGAGTTTTTCCGCTTCCTGGTCACTCACTTTTTCAGAACCCACAATGACCCGCAACTCCCTTCCTGCCTGAATGGCATAGGTCTTGGTAACGCCGGGGTATGACAGGGCAAGGTCTTCCATGCCTTTTAGCCTCTTTATATAGGATTCGATGACTTCGCGCCGTGCTCCCGGACGTGCTCCGGAAATGGCGTCTCCCACAAGGACCAGGGGGGCGATGAGTGAAGTCATGTCTGTTTCTTCATGGTGGGCTCCAATGGCGTTGCAAACCTCGGGTCTTTCCTTGTATTTTTCGGCAAGCCGCATGCCCAGGATGGCATGGGGAAGTTCAGGATCATCGTCCGATACTTTGCCTATGTCGTGGAGCAATCCGGCCCGTTTGGCCAGTTTGGCGTTCAGACCCAGTTCGGCGGCTATTATGGAACAGAAATTGGCCACTTCACGCGCGTGTTGGAGCAGGTTCTGCCCGTAGGAAGATCGGTATTTCATCTTGCCCACCAGCCTTACCAGTTCGGCGTGAAGCCCGTGAATTCCCAGGTCAATGCAGGTACGCTTCCCGGTTTCCACGATTTCTTCTTCTACCTGTTTCTGAATTTTTGCCACTACTTCCTCTATGCGGGCCGGGTGAATGCGGCCGTCGGTCACCAGCTGGTGCAAAGCCAGTCGGGCCACTTCGCGCCGGACCGGGTCAAAGGCAGACAACAGGATGGCCTCGGGCGTGTCATCTACAACAATTTCCACACCAGTGGCTGCTTCCAGGGCACGGATATTCCTTCCTTCGCGGCCAATGATGCGTCCTTTTATTTCGTCGTTTTCTATGTTGAATACAGTCACCGCATTTTCTATGGCGGTTTCTGTTGCCACCCGCTGGATGGTGTTGACAACAATCCGTTTGGCTTCCTTGCCTGCCGTGAGCCGGGCTTCATCCATGACCTCACTGATGTAGGACATGGCCTGGCTCTTGGCTTCTTCTTTCATGGTTTCTATTAGCTGGGCCTTTGCCTCTTCTGCCGACATGCTGGCCATGCTTTCAATTTTTTCGATCTGCTGCAGACGCATTTTTTCAAATTCTTCTACCTTTTTTTCGGCCAGTTCCAGCTGGGAGGCCAGGGTGTCTTTCAGGACCGAGACCTCTTTATTCTTTCTTTGAATTTCTGCGTTTTGCTGATTCATAGCGATTTCTCGCTGTTTCAGTTTGTTTTCTGCCTGGGCAATTTTGTTGTTTCGTTCTATTATGAGTTGTTCGTGTTCTGTTTTGAGCTGGAGAAATTTTTCTTTTGCCTGGAGGATTTTCTCCCTTTTTATGTTTTCACCTTCCGCCTCGGCTTCCTTAAGAAGCGTCTTGGCTTTGCTTTTCAGGATCAACGTCCTGAAAATGAAATATCCCAGCGCAAATCCAACGATCAGAAAGATTGCAGCTATTATATATATATTGTCCATGGTTGTTTTTGTTGTATAGTTGTTTATGGTTTGTAGTCATAGCAAATAAAAAACCCGTTAGCATACCACTGTTTAGCAAAAACCCTGATAATCAAGGTTTGGAGGATCTGATTTTTGTTGCGAACTTCCCACGTCCCGAAACCGGAATTCCCCGAAGGGTTACAAAGGGGCCTGTTTTTAACAGTCAAGACACTCCATTTAGTTTAAAGTGTTGAGTTTCGCAAAGAGCTGGTATGTAACGGGTCAACTTATTATCTTTCCAGGTATTCTCCTAAAAAATTATCCAATGATGCAATCTCTGTGATTATCTGATTTGTATCGTCGTCCTTTTCATATTTGAGCAGGCTCAGTACAAATTGAAGGGTGGCCATTGCCAGGGCGTCCTGAGTATCCTGCCCCGAATATTTTGTGTTGAACTGCTCAATCTTCTGGTTTATGCGCTGCGCTGCAGCCCTGACCAGTTCCTCGTCTTCTGTAGCTATACGCAACGGGTAATAACGATCTGCGATGCTTATTTTTATGGATAATTTATTGTCACTCATATTGGCGGGCTATCGGTTAAGCATGGTTAAACATTTATCGATTTCCCTAATCAATTTCCCGATTTTCTGCTTTGCTTCTTTTGTATCTTCACTTGTTTTGAGAAAAGCACCAGCCATCTGGAGTTTTTGCAATTTCTGTTCTAAGTCTTCTTTTTCTTTTTTATATATAATCTGTTCTTCGCTTAAGGTTTGTAATTTCTTGCTCAATTCACTGTTTTCCGTCAACGCCTTTTCATGCAGCGATATAAGGGTTTCTATCTTCTGCTTTAACGGGTTGATAATGGCAGCGTGTTGAGGTTTCATATGTGTTGTACGTTGAGCAAAGATAAAGTATTTTTAACAAATAAAAAAAGAGGTCTAAGTGACCTCTTTTACTTCTTTCATTCCCAGCTCTATGGCTTTCTCGTTCATAGGTATCAGGTTATGATACCTTTCCGGCAGGGACTTCTTCAGTCCCCTGATCACATTGTCTTTTTCCAAAATGGGTTTCATTTTTAGGTAGGCTCCCAGAACAACCATATTGAAAGCCTTGGACATCTCCATTTGGTTTGAAAGATCAGCCGCCGCTATGGAGCAAACCTTGATGTCTTTGCGTACCGGATGGCGTGTTATGCCGTTGGGGTCGTAAAGCAACAAACCCCCTTTCTTGACCATGGGTTCAAACTTGTCCATGGACTGTTGGTTGAGCACGATGGCTGTATCACACCACTGTAGGATGGGAGAGCTTATACGTTTGTCACTGATGATGACCG
Source organism: Bacteroidetes bacterium ADurb.Bin139 (assembly GCA_002070565.1). GTDB lineage: Bacteria > Bacteroidota > Bacteroidia > Bacteroidales > UBA932 > DMER64. The sequence goes on along the minus strand of MWDM01000015.1, from coordinate 22,425 downwards.
TCACATTGGCTGTTCCCCCGCGCATCTCGGGGCCATAGGAAGGCATCCAGGTGACCTCTTTATCCTCCATGATTCCTGAATAGGCAAGGATTTTGCCCATAGAGAGGACACCTTGTCCTCCAAAACCTGCTATAATCAATTCTTCTTTCATAATTATCTGTCTTTTATGTCGCCCAGGGGATAAAACGGGAACATGTTTTCTTCCATCCATTTGTTGGCCTGTACCGGAGTCATTTTCCAGTTGGAATTGCAGGCAGAAACGATCTCAACAAATGAAGTCCCTTTTTTCTGTGCCGAGTTTTCTAAAGCTTTCCGGATGGCCTTTTTTGTCTTTCTGACACTGCCCGGATTCTGGACCGACTGACGTGTCACATAACAGGTCCCTTCCAGTTGGGCTATCAATTCTGTGATCTTGAGCGGGTATCCGTTCAGGTCTGCCCTCCTTCCGTATGGAGTTGTTGCCGTTTTCATTCCCAACAGGGTGGTAGGGGCCATTTGTCCCCCGGTCATACCATATATGGCGTTGTTGATGAAAATGACGACTATGTTTTCGCCGCGGTTGCAGGCGTGCATGATCTCTGCCGTACCTATAGAGGCCAGGTCACCGTCTCCCTGGTAGGCAACAACGTATTTGTCCGGATACAACCTCTTGGTGGCAGTAGCCAGCGCGGGAGCCCGTCCGTGTGCAGCCTGCTGCCAGTCAATATTGATGTATTTATAGGCAAAAACAGCACAGCCCACCGGAGAAACACCAATGGTTTTGTCCTGTATGCCCATTTCTTCTATGACTTCTGCCAGCAGTTTATGAACCACGCCATGACTGCAACCGGGACAGTAGTGCATGATTGTGTCTGTCAGCACTTTGCTTTTGCTGTATACAAGATTTTCCGGTTTAATGATATCTTTAACGTCCATAGTGATCGCGATTAGAGGTTGAATTTTTTACTGAAAGCTCCGAATATCTCTTCAGGAGAGAAGATAGATCCGCCCATCCTGCCGTAGAATTCCACAGGTACGGTTCCGTTGACGGCCAGGCGAACGTCTTCTACCATCTGACCCGCGTTCAGTTCTACAGACATGATGCCCTTCAGCTGAGGCAACGTCTGCTGGATGGCCTTTTCTGGGAAGGGGAACAGGGTGATGGGCCTGAGCAATCCCATCCGGATCCCTTTTTCACGTGCAATTTCGAGGGTGCTCTCACAAATGCGGGCAGAACTTCCGAATGCCACAAGCATGTATTCAGCATCGTCGCACATCGTTTTTTCAAAACGCACTTCGTTTTCCCTTATCGTCTGGTATTTTTCCTGGAGCCGGAGGTTGATGGCTTCCATTTCGGTAGCGGCCAGGGAAAGGGAAGAGATGATATTTCCATTGCGGCTGGCGGGTTTTCCCACGGTGGCCCAATGGCCGTATTTTTCTACAATTTCCTGGTCTGTCAGGCGTCTGACCGGTTCGCGCAATTCAACTTTTTCCATCATCTGGCCAATAGCGCCGTCTGAAAGAATCATCACCGGATTGCGGTATTTAAAGGCCAGATCGAAACCCAGACCTACAAAATCGTACATTTCCTGGACCGAGGCAGGGGCCAGCACAATGATCTTGTAATCGCCGTGACCACCACCCTTCACTGCCTGGAAATAATCTCCCTGGGCCGGCTGGATGGTACCCAGTCCGGGACCTCCGCGGATCACATTGACAACCAGGCACGGTAATTCTGCACCGGCCATATAAGACATGCCTTCGCACATCAGGCTGATACCGGGGCTGGAAGAGGAGGTCATAACTTTCTTACCGCAGCAGGCTCCACCGTAGAGCATGTTAATGGAAGACGTTTCACTTTCTGCCTGCAGGACTACCATTCCGGTCGTTTCCCAGGGCATTTCTTCCATCAGGGTCTCCATCACTTCGCTCTGAGGGGTAATGGGATAACCAAAATACCCGTCCGCTCCGTAACGGATGGCGGCCAGGGCAATGGCCTCGTTCCCTTTCTTCAATAATTTTTCTGCCATACTATTCCTTTTGTTAAATTTTAACTCTGTATACAGTGATTACCGAATCCGGACATACGGTCGCACAATTGCCGCAACCGGTGCAATTATCCGGATTCTCCATATAGGAATAAGGATAACCTTTGCTGTTAACCTTTTTTGCAAGGGCAATCGTTTGTGTGGGACAATTCACCACACACACGCTGCATCCCTTGCATCTTTCTATGTCTACTACAATAGCTCCTTTGAATGCCATATTAATTGAAATTATAAGTTGTTTATGAAAAATACTTACAAATATAAAGTGAATTTTTAAAAATTGCTTACATTTTATTTGCGAAAATAGGAAAATCCTTTACTTACACCTTCCCACACCCTGCCCAGGTTGAGCAGAATAGCCAGTAGGAGCACAGGGATCATGATGATCATCACCTGTACCTCCCGGGACTGATTCCTGAACCAGGCAATAAACCTTCTGATCATGAACGCGAGATTCTTATACGGGCGTCTACGGCTACTATGGCATGCGCTGTTCCCAGTAGCGGATTAATGTCCATTTCTGCAATTTCCGGAGCGCACCGGCACAGGGAAGATACGCGGCAGATAGCCTGGATGAACAGGTCTTCATTAACTCCTTCCTGGCCCCGGACTCCCCGGATCAAACCGTATCCCTTCAAATTACGTACCATCCGCGCCGCTTCTGCAGCAGAAAGCGGGCTGAGCCCGGTGCTGATATCTTTGAGAACTTCCACAAAAATACCTCCCAGACCGCACACAATGGTGTGTCCGAATAAGGGTTCCCTCTTTGCCCCTATGAAAAGTTCCCTTCCCGTTAGCTGTGACTGGAGCAGTATGGCCGTGGTATCCTTAATCTTTATCATCTGGCGGAAGGCTTCTCTGAGTTCCTGTTCACTGCAGATATTCAGACGGACCCCGCCCACATCGGATTTGTGTACAGGGCCTACAACCTTCATGACCAGGGGAAACCCAACACGGGCTGCGGCAGATGCCAGCTCCTGTTCATGATGGGCAACTGCTTCTTTTGCTCCCGGTATCCCTGCCGCATCCAACAGGGCACTTACCTGTTGCGGGGGCAGGTATCCTTCAGGAGCATTGTCCACGATCCGGCGTATGGTCTTTTCATCTATCCGCGGCAAATCAAGTTCTTCCGGAACAGGTACAGGGGTGTTCAGCACCTTTGACAGGGCCGAGCCAAAAACGACTTCGTCCGGGAAATAGAGCCTTCCCTTCTTCTGAAATTCCCGGATCTCTTCCATAACATTCAAGGTGGAAGGGAATATGGGGTAGATGGGTTTGGTACATTGGGACATTTTGACATGGATCAGGTCGTAGACATCGAACACCTTGTTCAGTCCGGGTGAACCAAAGATGACAGCCATGGCGTCAAATTCAGGGCATTGGTTCTCAACAAAATCAATGATTTCCCCCAATTGCTCTGCTGTGCCTGTTGCCAGGAAATCTATGGGATTGGCCGCCGAGGAACCGGCAAACAGTTTTGCAAGCAATTGCTTTCTTTTACTTTCTTCCAGGGTCGGAACCCCTATGCCGTTCTCTGAAAGCACATCGGTCAGCATAACAGCAGGTCCTCCGGCATGGGTGATCACACACATGTTTTTCCCTTTAGGTATGCCTTTAAGCAGAATGCACGCTACGGTCAGGAGCTGGTTCCTGCCATTGCAGCGGATGATGCCGGCTTTTTCAAACAGGGCGGTCACTGCAGTGTCGGGGCTGGCCAGGGCACCGGTATGTGATGAGGCGGCCCGGCTACCGGCTTCTGAGGAACCGGCTTTTACGGCAGCGATTCTGGCCCCCTTGCGGTAGAGCGAGGCAGCATGTTTCCATAATTTGAGAGGTTTTTTGATGCTTTCTGCATAAATGAGCTTTACCGGAGCGCTTTTACCGTGCACGTAACTGTTGTCCAGGTATTCCAGAACTTCTTCCATGCCGGTCTGGGCGGAATTTCCCACAGAGAATACATTGGCAAAGGGAATCCCAAGCTGGACCGCTGCATCTATGATGAACAGGGCTGTTGCCCCGGAACCGGATATCAGGTCTATACTGTCGGGTACGAAGTGAGGTATGGGTGAGGTGAACACTCCGGCATAGTTCTGATTCATATACCCTACGCAGTTTGGCCCTATCAGGGTGGCTCCGTACTTGTCTGCCGTGTCGCGTATTTTTGTTTCAAGGGCTGCCCCTTCCGGACTTTCTTCCGAGAAGCCGGCCGAAAAGATGATGATTCCCCTGGTGCCTTTGGTAGCACAAAGCGTTTCAACAGCCTGCAGGCAAAAGGCAGCCGGGATGGCCAGGATGGCTGTTTCTGCACCCGGAATTTCTTCCACCGTGCGAAAACAGGGCAAACCCTGTATGGAATCAGCTTTGGGGTTAACAACATAAAGTTTTCCGGGGTAACGGGTATCTATCAGATTTTTGATCACTTTACCACCGGGTTTGTGCAAGTCATTGGAGCCTCCTACGACCACTATGCTTTTTGGATTGAGCAACTCTTTTGTAATCATTAATATAGCTTGTTTATCTGACAAAGGTAGCAATTTGTTTCGCAATTTGTCTAAATTTGTAACCTCATTAAACAGGGTCATTATGATATTGGTTGCAGACAGCGGATCTACCAAAGTTGCCTGGAGGGTGGTACACGGGGACGGTACCATACAGGCCATCCAGACAGTAGGGATAAACCCCTTTTTTGTTTCTGAACAGGACATTCTAAAAACAATTGAACACAGCCTCAAGCCTGCCATACGGGGAGAGGTGCGTCAGGTATTTTTTTATGGAGCAGGGGTGGCCGGGAAGGATAAGATTGACATCCTGACACGTTGTTTTCAGACAGCTTTTCCCGGGTGTTCCGTGGAAGCCAATTCAGACCTGCTGGCAGCAGCGCGGTGTCTTTTTGGCACAGAAAAAGGCATTGCTGCCATCCTGGGCACGGGAGCCAATACATGTTTCTACGACGGAGAGAAGATCGTAGATAACGTACCTGCCTGCGGGTACATCCTGGGAGATGAAGGCGGAGGGGCGGTACTCGGGAAAAAACTGGTTTCCGATTACCTGAAAAGAATGTTGCCCCGCGATTTAAGTGAAGCTTTTGAAAAACAATACAAACTGGGATTGCTCGATATCATAGAAAAGGTTTACAGACAGCCCATGCCCAACAGATTTCTGGCTTCGTTCACCTTTTTCCTGGGAGATCACCAGTCGCACCCCTACATCCGGGATTTTTTAGCCAAAGCCTTTGATGAATTTTTCCTGCGCAACATCATCCATTATGACTACAAGACCTACCCGGTGCGTATAGTAGGTTCGGTTGCCCATTATTTCAGGGAAGAAGTAATGGCATCGGCTGCACGGCACGGGATGCAGGTGGAAAAGATCGTGCGTACCCCCATTGAGGGCCTGGTTGCATACCACAGGAATCTTATTGCCCAACAGGAATGATACAGAAATTTACGGAACAACGGTCGCGTTACGACCACCTGGAAAAAATGCCCGTCAGGGAGTTGCTGGAAAACATCAACAGGGAGGACAAGACTGTTCCCGCGGCGGTGACCCCCTGCATACCGGACATTGAGAAACTGGTGGAAGGGATAGTCACCCGCATGAAGGATGGAGGCAGGTTGTTTTACATGGGTGCGGGAACAAGTGGCAGGCTGGGCATTCTGGACGCCTCGGAAATCCCGCCCACTTTCGGGGCTCCGTACGATATGGTTATCGGCCTTATAGCCGGAGGAGATGCAGCCATTCGCAAAGCGGTGGAAAAGGCAGAGGATAGCCTGGAAGCGGGTTGGGAGGAACTCCTGGATCACCATATCGGGATCAACGATGTGGTGGTGGGAATTGCTGCTTCGGGGACAACACCTTATGTAATCGGGGCCCTGCGCAATGCCCGGAAGATGGGCCTACTGACCGCATGCATAACCTGCAATCCCGGATCCCCCGTGACACAGGAGGCTGAAATTTCGATTGTTGCCGTCGTGGGACCGGAGTTTGTCACAGGTTCTACCAGGATGAAGTCCGGTACTGCCCAGAAACTGATATTGAACATGATATCCACGACGGTCATGATCCGGCTGGGCCATGTGGTGGGAAACAAAATGGTGGATATGCAGCTCTCCAATGCCAAACTCATAGACCGGGGCACCAAAATGATCATGGAAGATACCGGTATTGAAGACTACGACAAAGCCCGTTCCCTGCTGTTGCATTATGGAACGGTGCGTTCGGCAGTTAACGCCGTGAAAAATAAGGGTCATGTTTGAGCCTCGTTACGCATCTGATCTGTTGCAAAAGGCGGTGGACGCCTTTTCACGCCTCCCCGGCATTGGCCCAAAATCGGCCCTGAGGCTGGCGCTGCACCTGTTAAGACAGGAAGAGGAAGAGTCTGAAAACCTGGCACAAAGTATTACAGATTTACGCAGGAACGTTGTTTATTGTTCCCAGTGCCGGATGATATCCGATGCACCCCTGTGTCCGGTTTGCTCCAGTCCGGAGCGCGACCACGGGATCATCTGCGTTGTGGAAAATGTACGGGATGTGATGAGCATTGAGCATACCGGACGCTACAAGGGTTTATACCACGTACTGGGCGGCATTATATCTCCCATAGATGGCATAGGCCCGGCAGACCTGGCTGTTGAACCGCTCATGGAAAGGCTCGCCAGGCAAGGTGTCAGGGAAGTGATACTTGCCCTGAGCACGACCATGGAAGGAGAAACCACATGCTTTTATCTTTTTAAAAAAATCGCCCCGTTCAAATTAACTGTCACAACCATTGCCCGTGGGGTTGGATTTGGTGACCAGCTGGAATACACAGACGAACTTACCCTGGGCAGGTCTATAGAGAACAGGCAGCCCTTTAAACCCGAATAATTTTTTGCACATGGAACACACATTTCCGCTTTCCTGGCTGTTAACGGCTTTTGCAGCTTATACGGCCCTGCTCTTTTTTATTTCCTGGCTCACATCACGAAAAGCCGACAGCAATTCCTTTTTCCTGGGGAATAAGAAATCCCCCTGGCCCATTGTGGCTTACGGAATGGTAGGCACCTCTATCAGCGGGGTAACTTTCATCTCTGTTCCGGGCAATGTAATGAATGAAAATTTTTACTACATGCCCCTGGTGCTCGGCTTTGTAATAGGGTACGTGGTTATTGCAAAGGTTTTACTGCCGCTTTATTACAAAATGAATGTAACATCCATCTACACATACCTTGAAAACCGTTTTGGGTTTACCACCTACCGAACGGGCGCCGCTGTGTTCATGGTTTCACGCATACTGGGAGCAGCTGTAAGGATCTTTATTGTGGTACTGGTCCTTCACACGTTCCTGCCAGAGGGTTCTGTGCCTTTCTGGATTGTGGCAGGCGTGTTCATGTTGCTGATTTTCCTTTACACTTACCGGGGCGGGGTTAAAACCATCATCTGGACCGATGTGCTGCAAACTACCTTTATGCTACTGGCCGTGGTTTTGACGGTCGTTTCCATAGCCAGGGCCATGGATTGGAATTTTGGCACCATGACACGTGCCGTCGTGGCAACCGATTATTCCAACTGGTTCAACTGGGACTGGAGCGCCTCGAACAATGCGGTAAAACAATTCATTAGCGGAATATTCATTACCATAGTCATGACGGGGCTGGACCAGGAGATGATGCAGAAGAACCTGACGTGCAAAGATCTGAAATCGGCACAGAAAAATATTTATACCACCAGCATCACCCTGGTTTTGGTTAATCTTTTATTCCTGACCCTGGGGGCTGTTATGGCCATATATGTGAACCAGCGCCTGGGTGGTATGCAGGGTATAGGGCTGGCAGATGCTCTTGGGAATTTCACTAAAGCACAGACAGACAAGGTGTTTCCCGTTATTGCTTCTCAATACCTTGGCCTGGGTGTAGGTCTTTTTTTCATAATCGGCCTGATTTCGGCATCGTATCCCAGTGCCGGCGGAGCACTCACTTCCCTGACCACCTCTTTTTGCATCGATTTTCTTGGCTTTAATAAAAAGAAAGATCTGGCACAGGAGCGTAAGGACAAAATCCGTAAACTGGTCCATGCATCTTTTGCCGTATTGTTCTTCCTGATCATTCTGGTGTTGTACGTTGTCAACAACCAGGCAATCATCAACCTGGTTTACCTGTTGGCTGCCTATACCTACGGTCCATTGCTGGGTTTCTTCTTTTTTGGCATACTTACAAAATACAGGGTGCGGGACAAAGTGACCCCGTTCCTGGCCCTGGCTGCCCCAATCCTGTGCTATCTGACAGACCTGGCTTTCAAAACCTGGTTTAATTTCGGATTAGGATTCACCGTCCTTATAGTCAACGGGTTGCTTGTGTTTGTAGGAATGTGGATTTTCAGGGAAAAACCATCCCGGGTGACTGCCTGATGGTTGTTCAAAAAAAAAAGTTACATTTGCAAAAATTATCTAACAACAGATGCCTGACGGTTAGTTAACCATAGTAACCATTGCTTGCAAGGACTTAAAAGGATTGGTATGCGCTATTGTGAAAAACATACAGGGAATTCAGGTACCTGCTGGCAAATTGCTCATAAAGTCAGATCAAAGCCGCGAAGTTGAAGGTAAACAAACGTTAGCAACCGTATGTTTTACTTGATAAACTTCGCATCATGATCCAAATATTTTACAAATCCAAAGGGCAAATCTTTAGCGATACAGATGTTACAATCCTGGACAAACTGGGGTTGGATGATGTATTATGGATAGATCTGAACAATCCCACAGGGGATGAAAAAAGGACAGTGGAGGATTTCCTGGACACCACGCTGCAGAGCAGGGCACAGGCAGAGGAAATCGAATCGTCTTCCCGTTACTCGGAAACAGAAACCACCATTTTTGCCAACACCAACTTCCTGATCCCCGGACCGGACGACTATGTTTCTGTCCCGGTTTCTTTCATTTTGTCAGAGAGCATACTGGTTACTTTACGGCATACACCACTCAGGACACTGGCTGAGGTTCAGCGCAAGTTGCTGAACAACCTGAAACTTTTTCCCACCGGTTACCATATCATGGTGAGTATCCTGGAGAACAGGATTGATGTGGATGCTGACCTGGTGGAAATCCTTTCCAAGGAAATTTCGCAGTTGTCCAGGAGAATTGACCTGGGAGAGTCCATGGATGAGTCCTTTCTACTGGATGTGAATCAGTTGCAGGAAAATACCATGATCATCCGCACAAACGGTGTTGACAAACAAAGAATCCTGTCGGGGATTTTCAAGAGTGATAAATTTCCAAGGGACCTATACTCAAAACTGGAAATCCTGAACAAAGACATTGATTCACTCATACATCATGCCAATTTCAGTTTTGAACGGCTTGAATACCTCCAGAATACGGCACTGGGTCTGATCAACCTGGAACAGAACAAGCTAATGCGTGTGTTCACTTTTCTTTCCCTTTTGCTCATGCCGCCCACACTCATTGCCAGTATTTATGGAATGAACGTGAAATTGCCCATCGTGTCGGGGGATCAGTTGTGGGATTTTTTCCTGCTGATCTTATTGATGCTCCTAACGGTGGTAGTAGCCATATTTTTATTCAAAAGGAAAAAAATGATCAAGTAAGAGGAGCGGTTTTCTTCTGCAGCCAGCGCGATTCTTCATAAGTAAGGAAAGGAACCATCTTTTCATAAACACTTTTGTTGTACAGGTTGAGCCATTCGATTTCCCCCCTTTCCAGGAGGGAAGCAACTATGGCCGATGTGTCTATGTGGCACAGGGTGAGGGTTTCAAAACCAAGCCAGCGCCCGAATTCATTTTCTTCAAGTTCTTTGCATAACAGTATGTTTTCATGCCTCACCCCATGTGAGCCCTCCCGGTAAATACCCGGTTCATTGGAAGTGACCATCCCCGGGAGGAGTTCCTGGTCTTTCCAGGTAAGCCTAATGTCCTGCGGACCTTCGTGCACACAAAGAAAATGTCCTATCCCATGTCCTGTGCCGTGACCGTAATTGCGGCGGTACCTCCATAGCGGATCCTTTGCCAGCATGTCCAGGTGTGCTCCCTGGGTTCCTTTCAGAAAAACGGCCCGGCTCAGGGCGATCATTCCTTTCAATACCACGGTGTAATCTTCCCTTTCAAGGGGAGTCAGCGGCCCCAGCGGGACGGTCCGGGTGATGTCTGTTGTCCCGTAAAGGTAATGACCTCCAGAATCGATCAGGAAGAACCCCTTTTTCTCCAGCCGGGAGGATGAAGTTGCCGATGCGCTGTAGTGGGGCAGCGCTGCATTGGCCCCGTATGCAGAGACGTATTGAAAACTGTCGCCCATGGAATCCGGGGAGAGGGTACGCATCCAGGACAGCTTGTCTGCAGCATCTTTTTCTGTAAGGGGAATATCTTGTTCCATACTTTTTTCCAGCCAGAACAGGAACCGCTCCATAGCCAGACCGTCGTTCAGGAAAGCTTTTCTGAAACCTTCCGTTTCTACCGGATTTTTTATGGCCTTGGCCAGGATCACGGGCGATGGCAGGTCTTTAACACCTGCACTGCCAAAACGCGACAACAGCAGGTTGAACAGGGTATAATTAAGCGTGTCTCCGTCTGCCATGAACACCGATCCCAGTGGCAGCGCTTCCAATACAGAAATCAGCGATTCGTAAGGGACGATTTCCACCCCCTGTTCCCTGAGAACCATACGCACATTATCACCCACTTTTCCGGGGGTGATGAATAAGGTAGCCCGGCGGCTGTCAACCAGAGCGTAAGAAACAGCAACAGGATTGTAAGGAATATCCCGGCTCCTGATATTGAAAAGCCAGGCAATCTGGTCCAGTGCGCCAAGCAGGATGTGTGAACAGCCCCGGCTGGACAACTGGCCCCGTAACCAGGCCAGTTTTTCTTCTGTCCGTTGTCCGCTGTATTGTTTCTCCAGGATAAAAACAGGGCTTAACGGCAGGGGGGGGCTGATCCTGCCCGTTTGATCCAGGAAATTGGGCGTGTTTACGATGCTGCCGCCGCTGACAGACAGATATTGGCGCAGCACCAGAACCTGCCGGTACGACATGCAATCCCCGTCTATACAGGTTACAGATCCTGCGGGCAGGGTGCCGGCAAGCCATTGCGGGTAATCCACCGCATCCGGCACCCGCAGCGGATGCAATTCGAATCCGGTGCCTTCCAGTTCTTTGCGCGCCTGAATAAAGTACCGTGTATCTGTCCATAATCCGGCATGGGAGCGCGTAATGACCACTGTCCCGAATGAGCCGGTAAAACCCGATATCCACTTTCTGTGCTGCCACCGTTCAGGCAGGTATTCACTTCCGTGCGGATCTGTACCCGGGATGACAGCTGCATCCCATCCCTTTTGTTCCATAAGACGGCGGAGTGCTGTGATTTTTTCGGAAATATTCATGACCGTGTGAGTCCTTTTTTGATTATAAAACGATTGTACCATATGAATCCCGCCATGCTCAGAAGGCCTACACCGCTGAAGATCAGCCAGAGCAAATCGGGCCTGCCCATATTGTCTACAAATTTACGGTAAAGGGGCGCTCCAGCAAATCCGCCCACAAAACTTCCTATGACACTGCAGAAAAAAGAATAACCCATATAAATGGCTTTTTTCCCCGATGGGGCAATCAATCCTACGAATGAATTAAACTTGGGATGTGCTGTCATTTCACCCATGGTAAAAACTATACATCCTGCAATAAAAACCCAGGCATGCGAAGAACAGGCCAGAATGGCCATGCCTGCTGTTCCCAGGCCAATACCGGTAATTATTGTGGGCAGGGCCCTGAAACGGCTTACGATCCGGGATACAACCAGTTGCAACAGAATAATCACACCTGCGTTCAGGACGGTGACATGTTCCACGTCAAATTCCCAGGAAGATGGTTTCTGAGTTACCCAGGTTATGACGCCATTCACGGCATTGTTTACCGGGGTCATGTCCATGTATTCGTTCACATACCAGAGAACGGTCCCGTACATCTGGAAATACATGATCCAGAAACCGGAATAGATCAGGATCATAAGTATAAATTTCCAGTCACGGAAAACAAGGGCCATATCTGCGAAGATTTTGGAGAAAGGTACTTTTTCCCTGACACGGACCGGCTCCCTGTATAGGAAAATATTCATAAGCAGCAATACTACACCCACAGCGGCAGCCATCCAGAAAACGTAGCTGTACGATTCTTTTTTTAACACCGGTACCAGAAGCAACGGGAAGAGAAAGGCGCCAAGATTGATGGACCAGTAAAAGATACCAAAACCCAGCGAGGAGTTCTTTTCTGTGGTTGAGTGGGCAATTGTGCCCGAAATGACCGGTTTGAAACAACCTGCGCCAATGGCCATTACAACAAGTGAAGCAAAAACCAGTCTATAGGAGCTCATGAAACCGGTCAGGAAATAGCCGGCTGTGAGGAAGGAGAAAGCGACCATGAGCATATTCCTGAATCCGTACCGGTCTGCCAGCGCCCCGGCGAAGAGGGGCAGGAAATAGAGCAGGGGAGGGATGGTTCCCATTATGGCCCCGGCGGCTTCCCTGGAAAAGCCCAATCCTCCCTGGCCGGGAGAAAGGACAAGGTAAACAGATAGTATGGAAAGCACTCCGTAATAGGCTCCGCGTTCAAAGAACTCCATAACAACAGCCGTCCAGAAGTTTTTAGGGAAGGATCTGATCCCGGATTCAGGTTTATTCATAGGATTATGGATAAAAATTGAAACTATAAAGTTACATTCTTTTGATAATTAAAAAATAACATTTACTTTTGCAGCCCCTGTAAAGGGTTTATAAATAAAGTCTAACCATCTAATTCTTATTGAACTATTAACATGGCAAAAGAAAAAGAATTGTTCCCCATTAACAGCCTGAACAACGTTCAGGATCCCGAAGAGATCGTTGTCCGGCAAAAAGAAGAGGTTGAAGATTATTCAGAAGATGTTCCTGAAGTCCATAGCCTGATACAAAAAAAAGCCAGCAATGCATCCATACCTGTTGACCAGTTTGACTGGGATGCATTTGAGAAAGAAAGCGTATACGACACGGAAAAAAGTGTCATAGAAGACCAGTACATACAGACCTTAAACAAGGTCATAGAAAACGAAATCGTAGAAGGCACCGTGGTCGCCCTCAACAAAAGGGAAGTCATAATCAACATCGGATTCAAGAGTGAAGGGGTGATTTCCATAAACGAGTTCCGTTACAACCCGGAACTGGCGGTGGGTGATAAAGTGGATGTTTACGTAGAAACAGCGGAAGACAGGAAGGGACAGCTTATCCTGTCTCATAAAAAGGCCCGGTCCCTCCGTTCCTGGGACCGCATCAACGAAGCTTACGACAAAGACGAGATAATCAAGGGTTATATCAAATGCCGTACAAAAGGCGGCATGATCGTTGACGTTTTTGGGATCGAGGCGTTCCTGCCCGGTTCCCAGATAGATGTCAAACCCATCCGCGATTACGATGTTTTTGTTGACAAGACAATGGAATTCAAGATCGTAAAGATTAACCACGAGTACCGCAATGTTGTCGTTTCACACAAAGCCCTGATAGAGGCTGAACTGGAAGCCCAGAAGGCCGATATCATAGGTAAATTGGAAAAAGGACAGATCCTGGAAGGTACCGTTAAAAACATCACTTCCTACGGCGTGTTTGTTGACCTGGGAGGCGTTGACGGTCTGATCCACATAACTGACCTTTCCTGGGGAAGGATCAACCACCCCGAGGAAATTGTACAGCTTGACCAGAAGATTAATGTGGTTATCCTTGACTTTGACGACACCAAGAAACGCATTGCCCTGGGTCTGAAACAACTCACGCCCCATCCCTGGGATTCACTGGGAGATAACATTACCATCGGCACGGTGGTCAAGGGTCGCGTAGTAGTCATTGCAGATTACGGAGCTTTTGTGGAAGTGCAACCCGGAGTTGAAGGTCTGATCCATGTTACCGAAATTTCCTGGTCTTCCCACCTGCGCAGCGCACAGGATTTCCTGAAAGTAGGGCAGGAGGTAGATGCCGTCGTGCTCACCATAGATAAGGAAGAACGCAAAATGTCACTGGGTATCAAACAACTCAAACCCGATCCCTGGGCTTCTATAACTGAAAAATATCCGGTTGATTCCAGACATACGGCCATGGTAAGGAATTTTACCAATTTCGGGATTTTCGTAGAACTGGAAGAAGGGGTGGAAGGATTGGTACACATCAGCGACCTGTCGTGGTCCAGGAAGGTTAAACATCCTTCGGAATTCACCTCTATAGGGGATAACCTGGAAGTGGTGGTTCTTGAAGTGGACCAGGACAACCGCAGGCTTCGCCTGGGGCACAAACAGCTTGAAGAGAACCCCTGGGAAGTGTTCGAAACCGTGTTTACCCCCGGTTCTGTTCATGAAGGGACAATCACCAATTTTGTGGACAAAGGCGCCACCATTACCTTGCCCTATGGGATTGAATGTTTTGTAGGACAAAAGAATCTGGTTAAAGAAGATGGTACAGCGGTTGCCCTTGAAGAAAAATTGCCATTCAAGGTGCTGGAATTCAACAAAAACAGCAAGCGCATAACCATTTCCCATACCCGTATCTGGGAGCAGGAATCCAAAAAGGCAGCTCCTGTGAAGGAAAGACCCGAAACAGAAGCTGAAACCACCCAGAAAGCCGTCAAGAAATTGAAAGCCAACCTGGAAAAAACAACTTTGGGTGACATTTCCGAATTGGCTGCCTTAAAATCGGAGATGGAACAGAATGCCGCTGACGCTGACTAGCCTGGGATGTGCCTCGGCACTGCCCACAAAGGATAATTATTTTACCGCTCACGTATTGAACATACGTGGGCGGTCCTTTTTACTTGACTGCGGTGAAGGCACGCAATTGCGCCTCAGGCAGCTGGGCATTTCTCTGGGGACGATAGATCATATTTTCATAACCCATTTGCATGCAGACCACGTTTTTGGCATGCTGGGCATGATATCCTCCATGCATTTGCTCAAGAGGAAAGAGCCGCTATATGTGCATGCCCCCCGGGGCCTGGAAAAACTCCTTGCCTTTTATTTCGATTTTTCAGGAAAGCAGGATCCGTCTTTTCCCGTCATCCATGAAGTGGTGGAAGGCCAGGGGGTGTTTCCGGTCATGGATTGTGAGCAGGCGGCTGTACTTTCTTTCCCGCTTAATCACGGAGTTCCCACCTATGGATACCTGTTCAGGGAAAAGCCCGTACGCAGGAGTGTCCCCCGCTCTGTGGCTTATTGCACCGATACGGCGCCGTTCCCCGAACTGGCCGGCTGGATAGAGGGGGTTGATTTGTTGTTCCACGAGGCCACCTACCTGGAAAAAGACCTGGAATCGGCCATCAGATACAAACACTGCACAGCGCGCCAGGCAGCACAAACGGCTCTTGAGGCCGGTGCGGGGAAGCTGCTGCTGGGACACTTTTCGTCCCGTTATAAAGAAACCCCGGCCTATCTGGCCGAGGCTAAGGAGATCTTTCCCAACACGGAATTAAGCACCGAAGGCAGAACCTTCAGCGTTCCCCGCAAGCTTATTGCAACATAGGCTGAATTACGTCAAAGAGCAGATAAGCTACGATCAGGGTGACTATGATATTGAAAGTCTGAGCCGTCAGGAAGGCATTCAATGGCCGGCGGTTTTCTTTGGAAAATATTTCTTTGAATCTTGTTTCCAGGCCAATACATACAAACGCTATGCTAAACAGGGAATTGCTGAAGCCTTTGGTGATCTTCCCCACGACTTTAGCTTCTTCTATGCTGAAGAAAATGCTGAATATCAGGGATGCCAGGATAAATCCCAGCACAAATTTGGGGAAACGGTCCCATATCATCCTTCCGGTGGGTTTTTCCTGTCCCTCTTTTCCCCTGTAGGTCCAGTATAGGGCAATCAGAAAGGCTGCTATGCCCAGCAATACATTTTGAGAGGATTTGACGATAATGGCTGTCTTCGCCGCTTCTTCTCCCAGCATGGTGCCGGCTGCAGCAACAGCGCCTGTGGTATCTATGGTTCCTCCAAGCCAGGCTCCCGTTACCTGAGGGCTCAGCCCCATGAGGTTGGAAAGCCAGGGAAGCAGGTACATCATGGGAATGGCTATCACCAGCACCAGGGAGATGACCGTAGAGAGTTTTTTGTTGTCTCCCTTGATCACACCGCAGGTGGCGATGGCGGCCGATACTCCGCATATGGATACCCCGCTGGCCAGCATAGTGGCCATTTCATCGTCTACCTTCATTTTACGGGCTACCCAGAAAGCGAAATTCCATACCACCAGCACAACCACCAATGCCTGGGCCAGTCCGTAGGCTCCTGCCTTCATGACTTCTCCGAATAATATGGTTGAACCCAGGGTGATGATCCCGATTTTGATATAAAATTCACTCTGGATGGCAGGCTTCATCCATTTGGGGACTTTGAACACATTGCTGATGATAAGTCCAAATATGACTGCAAAGAAAACAGACTCCAATCCCGTTGATTTTACGGCAGGTATAGAGGCGATCACGTTCGAAAGCAAGGCCAGCAGGTAGATGGCCAGAAAGGATAGAAAGATCCCTTTCAGAGGCTTATTCAGAATAAAGGAGGTCAGGTAGGTCACCAGCAGCAGAAATACGAACATATATCCAGCGTCAAGCCACTCTTTGCCTGTTTCCAGGGTT
The DNA here is from genome assembly GCA_002070565.1 of Bacteroidetes bacterium ADurb.Bin139. Taxonomy (GTDB): domain Bacteria; phylum Bacteroidota; class Bacteroidia; order Bacteroidales; family UBA932; genus DMER64. Next base: position 5,770 of record MWDM01000015.1, on the reverse strand, counting down.
TTTGGCATGACGGGCATAATGGCAGGAACTATCACGGCCAGCAAAAGGATTATGGTGGCTGCAAAGACGGTGATCCAGTCTTCGGTCAGGATTTTTTTCCACCGGGATTGTTTAGTTTCTTTCATAATAGGTTGATTCTTTTATTGATTGATCGTTGTCAGAAGCGCGCTGTTAGCATGATACCCAGCAGCCCGCTGTTCTTCTCTTTCTGTATAAAGGTCCGGTAAGTGTAGTTGACCTGTAGCCGGAACATGCTGTGGGGCCAATAATCAAATCCCACCAGGTAGTTGATCTGTCTGGAATTCTCGTTGGCAAGATCCAGGCGCATGTAATCATATTTAAACAGCGGCTGGAATTTGCCGGCGATGGTATATCCTGCCAGCAGATAAAAACCGTCGCTGTCCTTCTGGTCTGTCTTTCCTTTAATGTATTCACCCCTGAAGAGGATTTTGCCATCATCGTAGCGGGCACCAAAACCGTACCGGGTTCTGGGGACGAGTTCGCCATCCGGTCCAATTTTCCCGTTGTAATAGAAAGCAGAGAGGGTAACGGGGCGGATGGGATTGATGTTGATGCGGCCGGCCAGGTCTTTGTATTTGTTGTTATCCTTGGTGTTGATACCGTTACCGTTGTAAAGACCAATTATATAATCTATAATATTGTATCCGTCCTGTTTGAAGAAACCTCCATACACCGCCACCCCGATATCACGCCCGGTTGCCTTGACGCCAGCCAGGTCATTGACTCCTGAAAGGTAACTTACAACCTGGGAATTCTCCAGGGTTTCCAGGTCAAGGGGACTGTATGGGTTTTCCAGAGAGAAAGCGAGCTTGAACTGTCCTGCCTGCACATTGAACATGGGGTGTAATTTAAACTTTACAAAGGCATCTATGATCCTTGGGGAAGACGCAAAATCAACCTGTAAACGGTAATCAAACCACTTTGCCGGTTCTCCTTTGAAATCCAGTCTTGCACGACGGATATCCAAGGAATTGGCATCGTTTTCATATTGATACCTTACGTTGATGAAACCAGACATTTTTGGGAGTTTGGCCATGAAACTTTCCAGCTTTCGGGTCCTTTCCTCCTGATCAGAAACCTTTTCCTGAGCCTGCACTGTGCTAAAAAGCACGGTTGCCAGAAGTGAAATTGTAAGAATAATTTTTTTCATCGGAGTAAACTTTAAATAGTACATGGGTCGATAGTAAACGCAAATATAGTAAAAGCTTTTACTAAACAATAAGTCTGGCGAAAAAATATGACAGTACAAGGAAGGTTTTTGTACATTTGCAGGTATGAAAAATAAACCCCAAACCCTTAAGAAATCATTCCTTTTCACACTTTTTCTGCTAGCCTTGCTCCCGTGTCCGGCACAGGAACAGAAAGACGTGCTGAACCATCAGGTGAACAAGCTGGGACAGGCCTTGTTTTATATACAGCAGTATTATCTTGACTCCCTGGACACATCCGGTGCTGTGGATGAAATGATCTCAACCCTGGCCGGGCAGCTGGATCCCCATTCTTCCTATATTCCTGAAGCTGAAGTCCGTTCCATGACCGAACCCCTGGAAGGGAACTTTGAAGGAATTGGTATTGAGTTTGCAATCATCCGGGATACTTTGGTGGTGATGACACCTGTAGCAGGTGCCCCTTCGGAAGCAGTCGGGATCAGGGCCGATGACAGGATCGTTGCCGTTGACGGGGAAGCCATTTCTTCTCCGGAGCTGACAAACCAAAAGGTATTCAGCCTGCTGAGGGGGCCAAAGGGAACGCGGGTCTCGCTGACCGTGATCCGACGGGGAGAGCGGGAACCTTTGTATTTTGAGGTAGTCCGGGACAAGATCCCCATTTACAGCCTGGATGCGGCCTATTGGGCTGCCCCTGACGTCATGTATGTGAGGATCAACAAATTTGCACTGACCACGCAGGACGAGTTCATAGATGCTTTTAAAAACCTGGACAAAATGCCGCGCGGACTGATCCTGGATCTGCAGGGGAACGGCGGTGGTTACCTGGGAGCGGCGATTTTTATGGCGGAGCAATTCCTGGGCAAGGGCGAAATGGTCCTCTATACCGGAGGTGGAAAAATGAAACGCCAGGAAGTACATGCCTCGGGGATGGGATTCCTTATTAACACTCCGGTAGTGGTGATCATAGATGAAAGGTCGGCCTCGGCCAGTGAGATTGTTGCCGGTGCCATCCAGGACTGGGACAGGGGGCCCATAGTGGGACGCCGGTCTTTTGGAAAGGGTCTGGTGCAACAGCTTTTCCCCCTGAACGACGGATCCGAGTTGCGTTTGACCGTGGCACGTTACCATACACCCAGCGGCAGGGTGATCCAGTCTCCTTATGTGATGGGGGAACAGGAAACCTATTACAGGAAGATCCTGGAAAGATACGAAAGAGGCGAATCCTTTAACCGGGACAGTATTCAGATACCTGATTCGCTGGCTTTCAGGACATTGAAAAAGAATCGAATAGTCTATGGCGGGGGCGGTATCATGCCCGATGTCTTTGTTCCGGCCGACACCAGTTATTATTCGGGTTATTTTGTTCAACTGGCCAGAAGGGGCATTGTTAACGCTTACGTAAATGATTACCTGGACAAAGAAAGGGAACGGATGGCCAGGCAATATGAAACATTTGAAGTCTTTGACCGCCAGATGACCCTTGCAGATGTGCCGTTTGAAGGCCTGACAGCCTATGCCGCCACCTTAGGCATCGTACCCGGAGAAGGAGATCTGGACGTTTCTGAAAAGCATATCAGGACACAAATAAAAGCCCTGATAGCATCCAGACTCTTTGGAACGGGGTGTTTTTACCGGGTGATCAATCCGGTTCTGCCGGAGTTCAGGAAGGCGCTGGAAGTTATGAACGGCTTGCTATAACTCCCGATCCCACCAGTTCTTCTCCCTGGTACCAGGCGGCAAATTGTCCCGGGGTGATACTGCGCTGTGCTTCTCTGAAGATGATGTGCATTCCTTCTTCATGGCGCAGGGTGCCCTCCTGCAAGGGCTGCCGGTAGCGGATGCGGACCCTGTAGTCACATTCCCGCCCGGGCTCCATTTTTAGATCGGGCCTGATCCAGTGGATGTCATTTTCTTCTATAAATAACCGGCTGTGGTAAAGTCCGGGGTGGTCCCGGCCTTCTCCTACATAGATGGTATTGGTTTCCATGTTGGTAGAGAGCACAAAAAGCGGATTGACATGTCCGCCGATTTGCAGGCCCTTTCGCTGACCGATGGTATAGAAATGGGCTCCCTGGTGTTCGCCAATCACTTTGGAGGAACCATCACGAAAGATTTCTACCACGTTTCCTTTACGAGGGGCCAGTTTCTGTTGCAGGAAAACGGGCAGGTCCACTTTGCCCACAAAACATATTCCCTGTGAATCTTTACGTTCAGAAGTGGGAAGTCCGGCCTGGCGGGCCAGTTCCCTGACACGCGCCTTGGATAATTCTCCTATGGGAAATACAGCCTTTGACAACTGCTCCTGGTTGAGCTGGCAAAGAAAATAGGACTGGTCTTTGTTCTGGTCTTTTCCCTGCAGAAGACGGAACATCCCGTCTCTTGTTCTTTCTATCCTGCAATAATGACCTGTTGCCACCTTGTGGGCTCCCAGTTCAAGGGCTTTTTCCAGAAAAGCATCGAACTTGATCTCCCGGTTGCACAGGATGTCGGGATTGGGAGTCCGGCCATTTTCATATTCACGGAACATATAATCTGCCACACGGAGCCGGTACTCTTTGCTCAGGTCTGTGAAGAAAAAAGGGATATGTAGCTTGTGTGCCACCATTTTTGCAAGGTCCAGGTCTTCTTCCCAGGAACAGGAACCCTGAAGTGTTCCTGTGGTGTCGTTCCAGTTCCTCATAAAGAGGCCAAACAGGTCGTATCCCTTCTCTTTGAGCAGAAGGGCCGCAACTGAGGAATCGACTCCTCCTGAAAGGCCAACGGCAATTTTCATAATAAAAGAAGGGTAAGCTTGGTGTATCGCACCGCTACAACCACCTACCCTTGCTGTCTTCCAACCCTGGGGGAGTTCAGTGGGAGCTGGTCGTACACGACTTACCCCATGCAAAGGTACAAAAAATCAGAAAGAATCAAAGCCAAAAGGCAGGAGGTCCTTAACACTTTTAAAAATGAGTACCTGTTCACCGGCTGCCAGCAAAACGCGAATGGGAACGCCGCCTCTTTTTTCGCTTTCCAGAAGCACCTGTCTGCAAACGCCGCAGGGAGAGGCTGTTATGGCTATGGTCAGGATGCGATTGGCCGGAAAATTTGCGTGTGCATAGAAAACAACGGACCGTTCGGCACAAATGCCTGCCGGGAAGGAGGCATTCTCCTGGTTGTTCCCGCACAGGACCTGCCCGTTGTCCAGGCGGACGGCCGCCCCCACCCGGAATTGCGAATAAGGGGCGTAGGCGCTTTCAGCTGCTTTTACAGCTTGTTCAAGAAGTTCAATATCTTCAGGTCCAAGGTTGTTTTTTGAGGTTTCTGTATAATCAATGGTAAGGGTGCTTCTGTTCATAAGGCATGGTGGTTTATAGAAAGCAAATATAAGAATTTATACTACATTTGCATCATGTTGAATCCGTGTCTATATAAGGCATTTTGCTTTGTTTCCTGCCTTCTTCCATTATCAGTTCCCACGTGGGCGTTCCCCTTGTCGCACCAGAGGGAAGAAACGATTTCACGGGAACAGTACATAGATACCTATAAGGGCATTGCCGTTGCCCAGATGCACCGGTACGGGATTCCTGCCAGCATAATCCTGGCCCAGGGATGCCTGGAATCGGGCAACGGGAACAGCCGGCTGGCCAGGGAAGCCAACAACCATTTTGGCATAAAATGCCACGACTGGGAAGGAGACCGGATTTACCACGATGACGATGCGTTGCAGGAATGTTTCCGGAAATACAAAACAGCAGAAGATTCCTATTATGATCACTCGGAGTTTCTTAGAAACCGGCCGCGTTACGCGAACCTTTTTTTGCTGGAAAGAACGGATTACACCTCGTGGGCTAACGGGCTTAAAGAGGCGGGATATGCGACCAATCCCCGTTATGCCCGACTGCTCATTGACCTGATTGAACAGTACGGTTTACACAGGTTTGATTTGATAGCACCGCAAGACACCACAGCAGAACAGATCCCCCGGGTGCAGCCTGCGCTGCTCTTATACGATTTCACAGAGGGGGACGTTTTTTCCATAGACGTGGAAAGAAGGATCTTAAAGACCAACGGAAAACGTTACATCTTGTCGGCTCCGGGGGATACGTACCGGTCACTGGCAGCAGAATACAGGCTTTTCCTGGGGGAACTTACCCGTTATAATGATGTGGCAAAGGATGCCGATCTGGCTGCAGGTGAAAAAGTCTATTTGCAACGAAAGGCCGGAAGAGGAGCAAGTGAACTGGCTTTTTGGTCTTCTGTTCCCGGTGAATCCCTGGCTGATATTTCGCAACGTTTCGGGATCCGCCTGCAGGCATTGCGCAAACTCAACCCCGGTGTGACCGATAACCCCACTGCCGGTACGGTAGTACGTTTGCGATAAATTTTGAGACCATGAGCAGAAAGAAAGGGATTTTGATCTTTTTCATTGTTTTAATCCTTGGAGCCGCCATCCTGACAGGAGGGTGGTATTATCTTACTTTTCACTACCCTAATGTGGTTACGGATAACGGAAAGACAGCCTTTCTGCTGATACCGGAGGGGACAGATTATCAGGGTCTTATAGATAGTCTGCAAACCGGTGGCCACTTAAAGATGGA
>MWDM01000014.1 GCA_002070565.1 Bacteroidetes bacterium ADurb.Bin139 | reverse complement strand
AAAGGCAAACTCAAGATATATGGTCAGGTAGGTCTGGGTTTGATCGTGGGCATTTCCCTGTACCTGAGCGACAAGACAGTTATCGTAGAAATGAAATATGTTCCCTCAGACGCAGAGCAAACAGAACAGGTGGAAGCAACCGGCTATGTCCGTCATGTGAAAAGCACCAAGACAACCATTCCTTTTCTGAAAGACAACCTGTTTGACTATGCCTGGCTCACACCCTTCAAGGGAGCAGCCGGGCAGAAGGCCGGCTGGGTGGTATATGTCCTGGTAGCCATCTTTATTGTGACAGCCGTATCCAACGGGACCAATTTAACCGACGGGAGGGACGGACTGGCTACCGGCACGGTGGCCATTGCGGGGGTTACCCTGGGTGTGCTTGCCTATTTGTCCGGTAATATTGTCTATGCACGGTACCTGAATATCATGTATATACCTAATTCAGGAGAAATGGTTGTCTTTATGGCCGGTCTGATCGGGGCCCTCATTGGCTTTCTCTGGTATAACACCTATCCGGCACAGGTATTTATGGGAGATGTGGGCAGCCTTACCCTGGGAGGCATCATTGCCGTGTTTGCGCTGATGATACGCGTGGAGTTGCTGCTGGTTATCCTGTGCGGAATATTTCTGGCCGAAAGTATTTCTGTATTGGTACAGCGGTTATGGTACAAATATACGCGTATCCGTGCCACCAAAAAACTGACGGAACAGGGAAAATACCAACCGGGAGATGTTGTCAAGGGAGAACGGGTATGGGTAAGAGCTCCCCTTCACGACCATTATATATACGACCGGAAGAAAGTTGACACCCCCATATTGCTTAAGACTCCCAGGGAACCCATAGCAGAGCCCAAAGTGGTCGTGCGTTTCTGGATCATAAGTATCCTGTTGGCGGTTTTAACTATTATAACATTGAAAATCAGATAATCACCATATTTTATGAATAACAGACTGGTTATACTGGGAGGAGGCGAAAGCGGTGTAGGAGCCGCAGTTCTGGCAAAAAAACAAGGATTTGATGTGTTTCTTTCCGATTCAGGGGTCATTCAGCCCGGGGCTAAAGCCCTGCTTGATGAACACGCTGTGGCCTTTGAAGAAGGGATGCATTCCCGTTCGCTGATCATGACAGCAGACCAGGTAGTAAAAAGTCCCGGAATTCCCGATACTGTGCCCATAGTGGAAGATTTGAACAGGGCAGGGATACCGGTCATTTCTGAAATCGAGTTTGCCGGCCGGTACACCCAGGCACGCAAAATATGCGTTACAGGGAGCAACGGCAAGACCACCACGGCGTCGCTGATCTATTACCTGCTCAGGAATGCGGGACTGAACGCAGGGCTGGCCGGGAACGTGGGACAGAGTTTTGCCTACCAGGTTGCCACCCAAAATTACGATATATACGTACTGGAACTGAGCAGTTTTCAGCTCGAAGGCATGTATGACTTCAAAGCCGATATTGCCATTCTGCTCAACATCACGCCGGACCACCTGGACCGTTACCATCATGATTTAGACGAATACGTGAGGGCCAAGTTCCGGATTACCCAGAATATGGACCGGGATGATTGCTTTATCTTTTGCCGGGACGATGAAATATCTATGGATCACCTGAACCGCATTGTTTTAAAAGCCAGGATGCTGCCTATTTCGCAAAAAATCGCTGTTCCCCAGGGGGCCTATGCTTTGCAGGACAGGATGCATGTAAGCTACGGGGAAGAAGAATTTGAAATGTTCCTCAACGAACTGGCCCTGCAGGGAAAACACAACATCTACAATTCCATGGCGGCAGCCCTCTCGGCCAAGATCATGCATATAAAAAATCCCGTGATCCGTGAGAGCCTTACCTCGTTCAAGAGCATTCCCCACAGAATGGAACAGGTGGCCCGGGTAAGGGGGGCTTTATATATCAACGATTCAAAAGCCACCAATGTCAACTCTGTATGGTATGCCCTGGAAAGTCTTCAGACCCCGGTTGTATGGATCGTGGGCGGGCAGGATAAGGGAAATGACTATACCCCTCTGTATGACCTGGTGTCGGACAAGGTAAAAGCATTGATATGCCTGGGCGTGGACAACAAAAAGATCCTGGAATGCTTTCAGGACAGGGTGCCCTGCATTATAGAAACCAGATCCATGAAAGATGCTGTGCAACAGGCTTATACCCTGGCCCGGCCGGGGGACACCGTGCTGTTGTCGCCTGCCTGTGCCAGTTTTGATCTGTTTAAAAATTATGAAGACCGGGGCAACCAGTTCCGGGAAGCGGTCAGAGAATTGTAAAAACAAATGGACGATAAAAAGAAAATACGGCTGAAAGGTGATACGTCCCTGTGGGCGCTGATCATCATATTTTCATTGCTGTCGCTGGTTTTCGTTTATTCCTCTTCCAGCCGGGTGGCCGTCCTGCAACATACCACCACCTTTTCCATCATGCTCAAACAGATGGGACACATCCTGCTCGGCTTTGGTGTGATCTATGTGTTCCATATCATATCACTCAGGGTGTACAGGGTCGGGGCTTACTTTGGATATGTGGCCGCCCTGGTTTTGCTGCTGCTGACCATTTTTCTGGGAGTGACCCGCAATGAAGGCACCCGCTGGCTGTCCCTGTTTGGATTCAGTTTCCAAACCTCGGAATTTGCCAAAGTCGCCCTGGTGCTCTTTGTGGCAAGGGTACTTGAGGATAACAAGCTGGAGACTTTCAGGGAGTTTTTCCTGCGTTTATTCCTTCCTGTCACGGTCTTTATCCTGCCTATTATCTGGGAAGGATTTTCTACCGGGGCGATTCTTTCGCTTACCATATTCATTATGTTGCTTATTTCTGAAGTTCGTTTCAGACATATCGCCAAAGCGGCCGGGATTGTTGTATTGATTGCAGGACTGGGCTACGGCGGACTGGTGCTTAAGAGGACATTGAGCCATGAAACGGATTCCTCGATAACCTCAACTTCGCGCCTGGAAACAGTAGAAAGGCGTATCAGCAATTTCCTGGGATTTGGTCAGGCAGAAGATGAAAAAGAAAACGACCAGGTTATGTACTCCAAGGTTGCCATAGCCACCGGGGGAATTGCAGGGAAGATCCCCGGCAACGGGGCTTTGCGGCACGTTCTGCCTTTGTCTAACAGCGATTATATTTATTCTATCATCGTAGAGGAAACAGGACTGATAGGCGGAATATTTGTTATTGGCCTGTACTTCTGGCTCCTGTTCAGTGTGATAATCATTGCCAAAAAGTGTAAAAAAACTTTCGCAGCCATGCTCGTATGCGGGTTGGGAATACTGATAGTCACCCAGGCCATGATCCATATCCTGGTCAATGTGGGCCAGTTGCCTGTCACGGGCCAAACGCTTCCCATGATCAGTTCGGGAGGGTCTTCTGTACTGGCTGTCAGCGCAGCCTTCGGGATGATGCTGTCTGTAAGCAGGGCGTTGCAGGATGAACAGCTTGATGCGCCTCTGGTAGCAGAGGCCGATAAAAAACAACTTAAAGTAAAATGAAAACCGGCAGCAAACACAGAGTCATAATAAGCGGAGGGGGAACCGGCGGTCATATCTTTCCTGCTATTTCCATTGCCAATGCCATCAGGATAAAGGATCCCGGGGTGGAAATCCTGTTTGTTGGGGCCCTGGGAAGGATGGAAATGGACAAAGTCCCGGCAGCCGGGTACCGGATCATTGGTTTGCCCATTGCAGGGCTCAGAAGGGATCTGTCGCTGCGGGGCATCATAACCAACCTGGGCCTGCCTGTGCGGCTTGCCCGGAGTGTGACTGCAGCTGGAAGAATCATCCGGGATTTCCGCCCCACTGTGGCCGTTGGGGTGGGTGGCTACGCCAGCGGACCCATGCTCTGGGTGGCCAGGAAAAATAAGATACCCTATATCCTCCAGGAGCAGAATAGCTTTGCCGGTAAAACCAATAAAATGCTGGCTGCAGGAGCCCGGTATATCTGTGTCGCCTACCCGGGAATGGAGCAGTTTTTCCCCGCCTCAAAGGTAATCCTGACAGGAAATCCCATTAGAAAGGATATCCGTCCGGCAAGTGAACAGGAAAAAAAGGAAGCCCTGCTGCATTTTGGCCTTGACCCGGGGAAAAGAACACTTCTGATCACGGGCGGAAGCCTGGGAGCAGGCACTTTGAACAGATGTGTAAGGGAATACCTGCCCCGCTCGGGGGATCATTCCGTGCAGATTCTCTGGCAATGTGGCAAAAATGGACTGTCCCTGGCTGAAGAAGCCCTGAAAGAACACCCGGGCGTTCCGGTCTTTGTGCATGAATTCATTGCCCGGATGGACCTGGCATACGCTGCGGCAGACGTGGTGGTATCCCGGGCCGGGGCTGGCAGTATCTCGGAATTCTGCGCAGCAGGTAAAGCCTGTATTTTTGTGCCTTCTCCCAATGTGGCAGAAGACCATCAGACACACAACGCCCTGGCGCTGGTAAAAGAAAACGCCGGCTGGATGGTGACAGACAAAGATGCCCCCGTAAGCCTTATGGAGAAGGCCCTGGAACTGATATTCAATGACAGCCAGAGGCAAAGGCTGTCTGCCAATATATTAAAGCTTAGCCGGCCCCATGCGGCGGAACAAATTGCATCCCTGTTACTGGAATTATGATAGAAAACGTTTATTTACTGGGTATAGGTGGTATTGGAATGAGCGCTCTGGCAAGGTATTACAAACATGCCGGGGCCTCTGTACAGGGTTACGACCTTACCCCTTCTGCACTCACGAGCAGCCTGCAAGAGGAAGGCATTCAGATCCATTACCAGGATGATCCTTTGCTTATACCCCCCGCTGTGGTTCAGAACAGGGAAAACACCCTGGTAATCTACACGCCCGCCCTGCCGCCCGGTCACAGGGAATTACAATGGTTCAGGGACAATGAATACCGTGTTATCAAGCGTTCCGTCGCCCTGGGACATCTTTCAAAAAACCATACCACGCTGGCTGTGGCTGGAACGCATGGAAAAACCACCACCTCTACCCTGCTGGCTCATATCCTGCACCATTCGGGGACCGGTTGTACCGCTTTCCTGGGGGGCATCTCCAAAAATTACAGCACCAACCTGCTTCTGGGCAACAGTCCTTTTCTTGTGGCCGAGGCCGATGAATACGACCGTTCTTTCCTTCAGCTGCATCCCCGGGCAGCCCTGATCACGTCTGCCGACGCCGACCACCTGGATATATACGGCTCACACCAGGCCGTCAGGGAAGCTTATTCTCAATTTGCTTCACAAATAGAACCCGGCGGGATGCTGGTGATCAAAAAAGGCGTCGATATTCCGTTGCCCCTTCAGCCGCAGGTAAGCGCTTATACTTACCATTACAGTGAACCGTGTGATTTCTATGCCTTGAATCAAACCGTAGCGAAGGGGGGCGTCTACACTTTTGACCTGATGCTTCATGGTCAAAAAATGACGGGATGCCGGCTTGGAGTCCCTGGCCGGATCAATGTTGAAAATGCCGTGGGGGCCTCGGCCCTGGCCTTTTTAAACGGAGTGGCTCCCACTCAAATCAGGGATGCACTGGCTTCATTCAAGGGGGTTTCCCGCAGGCTGGACGTGCGCTACTCCGGTGAAAAATGCTGTTATATTGATGATTACGCACACCATCCTGAGGAAATCCGCGCGGCTGTTCTTTCTGTCAGAGAGTGGTTCGCGGGGGAAAAAATAACAGGAATATTCCAACCCCACCTCTACACCAGGACCAGGGATTTTGCCCCGGAATTCGCAAAAAGCCTGGACTTGCTGGACCAGGTGGTGCTTATGCCCGTGTATCCGGCCAGGGAACTGCCTATCCCGGGTGTGGAATCGGAAATGATTGCCGGAAAAATGACGTTGAAAAATGTGATCATACTGGACTCTTCGCAAATAACAGGTTTTGTCCGGGAAAACAAGCCCAGGGTCCTGCTTACCCTGGGGGCAGGAAATATTGACCGGCTTGTAGAACCGATAACAGCCACCCTGAAGGAGATGAAATTATGAGTAAATGGAAAAAAGCGTTGCAGATCTGCGGATACGTCCTACTGACCGGTATCCTGGGTGCTTATTTCTATTTTGCCACCAGGCTTGTCCGGGAAAAAAACCAGGACAGATGCCAGCAGGTTCTCATCATAGTAAGGGACAGCCTGCAAAATCCGCTGATAAGTGCCGGGGAAGTGGCTTCATATCTGGAGCGCAATGCTATTGTATTGCCGGGCAGGGATTTTCCGGCCATTGACATGTACCGCCTGGAAAAAGAAGTGACATCCTTTGCATCGGTCAGGCAGTGCAACGCCGTGAAGACTATAGATGGTACGTTAAAGCTTGAAATAAAACAACATACGCCTTTATACCGGCTTGATACCCGCATGGGGTCCTATTTTGTATCAGGGGAGCATTTTATTTTTCCGGTAGTCAATCCGCACCGGTCAACAGCCCTGATTGTACGTGGCAATGTGCCGTTTTCCTATCCCCCGTCCTACCGGGGACAGATGGATACAGCAGATGAGTGGCTCGCCACCATGACCCGGATGACAGGATTCATAGCTGCGCACCCCTTCTGGAGCAAAAAAGCAGAGACCATTGTGGTTGAGGATTATCAGGATATCATGATCGTACCAAAGGAAAAGGACATTGAGCTGAAAATCGGGGACCTCGGCCGGTTTCAATACAAGCTGGACAAGCTGCAGGAATTTTACCGGGTGCTGGAGCCCCTGGGGGGGAAAGAAAAATACAGCGTGGTAGACGCACGTTTTGGAGACCAGCTCGTATGTACACACAGAAAAAATGAAAAAAACATATAAAACATAACAGACCCATGGAAAAAACTATATCTGTAATCGACCTGGGAACCACCAAAGTGGTTTGTCTTACCGGGAAAAAAACAGCAGAAGGCTATCAGGTAATTGCCTCGTGCGAATCCTCCTCCCAGGGGATCATGAGGGGAGAGGTGGTGAACAACCAGAGCGTACTCAACACACTCAAACCGCTTCTGGAAGAGCTCGGGAGAAGGACAGGGCAGCCCATCACCGAAGTGGTGGTAGGAATTGCAGGACAATATGTGAAGTGTAAATCGGTCAGCAGCATAATTAACCGCTCCGACCGAAACGAAGTGATTTCAGAGCAGGAGATCGACCGTATGTGGCGCAACATGTACAACTCCAGGGTGGATCCCGGAGAAGAGGTACTTCACGTGGTTCCGCAATCTTACCATGTAGATGAATACAGATGTGTTGCCAATCCCATTGGCATGTATGGCAGTTGCATTGAGGCCAATTACAAGCTTTTCATAGGAAAAAGCGTATCTGCCGAACATACCAAACGATGCATAGAAGCTGCAGGCCTGAAACTGACGCGGCTTATCCTGGAGCCGCTGGCCACTGCCGAGGCCGTTCTCCAGGAAGACGAAAAAGAACTGGGCGTTGCCATGGTGGACATAGGGGGAGGGACAACCGATCTGCTGGTTTATCACGACAATATAGTCCGTCATACGGCCGTCATACCCTTTGGGGGTAATGTCATCACAGAGGACATCCGCCAAGGATGTGAAGTGACTTCCCGGCAGGCTGAACAGATGAAAATCCAATACGGATCTTGTTATGCAGACCTGGCGCCCGAAAACAAAGCCATCGTGATTGCCGGGATCGGGGGACGCGAATCCCGGGAAATTCCCTTCCGCTTTCTGGCCCACATCATAGAAGCAAGGATGGATGAAATCCTGGATGCGGTGCTCTATGAGATACAACAAAGCGGTTATGCCGATAAACTGCCGGCCGGGATTGTACTGACCGGGGGCGGTTCCCTGCTTTTTAACCTGCCGCAGTTCATAAAATTCAAAACAGGCTATGACGCCCGTATTGCCCGTCCCAAAGGCATCATTACCGGGGATTGCGACGAGGTAAACCAGGTCACCCATTCCTGTGCTGCCGGTATGCTCATTTGCGGAATTGAAGCCCAGCCTCATTTTGCGGCCGAACAGAATGTAGATCTGACCAAAATATTTTCCGGATTGGATACCCGGGAACCATCCAAATCAAAAAAAACCGTAAAAGCCGTGTCAACAGGCAAGAAAACAAAAGAAAAATCAATCATAGGGGACCTTTTTAAAAACCTGGATAAAATTTTTGAAGCCTCTAACGAAGCGTGAGTGTCATGAAAGAAAAAGAAGAAGAATTAATTCCCCTGAACTGGGAAAACAACAAGTCTATCATCAAGGTGATCGGAGTTGGCGGCGGAGGCGGAAATGCCGTCAGCCATATGTACCGCTCGGGTCTGAGCGACGTGGATTTTGTGGTCTGCAACACCGATGCACAGGCTCTGGATCTGAGCCCCGTCCCCGATAAACTGCAACTTGGCAGTGTACTTACGCGCGGAAGAGGAGCCGGTTGCAATCCCGATATAGCCAAACAGGCTGCCATGGAAAGCGAGGACCGCATAAGGGCTTTGTTTGAGGGTTCCACAGAAATGGTATTCATCACAGCAGGCATGGGAGGTGGCACGGGAACGGGAGCAGCCCCCATCATTGCCAGGATTGCCAAAGAAATGGATCTGCTTACCGTAGGAGTAGTCACCCTGCCGTTCAGGGACGAGGGAAAGGATTTCCTGAAACGGGCACTGGACGGGATCCAGGAAATGCAGCAATATGCCGATTCCCTGATCATTATTGACAACGAAAAAATATACAGGGCTTACGGAGATCTCCCTATTTTCGAGGCATTCCAGAGAACAGACGACATCTTGAAAAATGCGGTAAAGGGGATTTCCGAGATCATTACCCGTCCGGGGTTTGTGAATGTCGATTTTGCCGATGTGAAGATGGTCATGACACAAAGCGGCATGGCCCTGATGGGCACCGGGTCAGGCTCGGGAGAAAACAGGGCGATGAAAGCCGTTGAATCTGCCTTTACCTCACCCCTGCTTAACGACGCCGATCTGTCACGCGCCCGCAATGTGCTGATAAATATTACCTCGGGAAAAGAAAAAGCCTTGTCCATGGCCGAATTGTCCCAGATCATGGGATATATTGCCGATTATACAGGCGGCGTTTCCAATTTCAAACGGGGCGTAATATGTGATCCCTCTATCCAGGACGAGATCAGGGTCACGGTGATTGCAACCGGATTCAGTATCCATTCGCTTCCTCCGATTGCCGTTTACGGAAACGAGGGGGCAAAAGAAACGGAGAAAGCCAGGGTGGAACCTTTTTATCTTGATGGGGAACAGGCGCAGGACCCGGTTCCCGGTTTTGTACCCGGGCAGGACAGGTACTTTACAGAAAGGGGAAACGATGAAATCCGGGTCACAAACAAGCCCAGTGAATTCATTGTTAAACCGGTGACCGGGCATGAGCCGGTTGTCCAAAGGAAAAAACCGGTCTTGATTCTGGATGCAGACCAGAACATCGCAGAACTGGAAAAGGTACCGGCCTATAAAAGACGAACAGCAGGGTTGAAAATGAACGGCACCGGGGATATTGCCAAACCTTCTCCCGTCAAAATAGAAGAAAAAAACGGCCAGCAGCGGCTAAGTGCCGATAACGCCTATATACATCAAACACAGGATTGATATGTCAAAGGAAAAAGTCAGGGTTCGTTTTGCCCCCAGTCCTACGGGTCCCCTTCATATGGGGGGGGTGCGCACAGCACTGTTTAATTACCTGTTTGCCAGGAAGCATGGAGGTACTTTTGTGCTCCGTATTGAAGACACCGATATGCAGCGTTTTGTGCCCGGGGCCGAACAGTACATCATAGATGCCCTCCGCTGGTGCGGTATCGTCCCGGACGAAGGTGTGGATGACAGCGGATCCGTTGTCAGTGAGCCTTCCGGTCGCCATCCTTATGCTCCTTACCGGCAGAGTGACCGGAAAAACCTGTATGAAAAATATGCCCTTCAGCTTGTAAACCGGAACGACGCCTATTACGCCTTCGACACGCCCGCCGAACTGGCATCCTACAGGCATGAAGCCGAAAGCCAGGGTGAAACCTTTATTTACAACCATGCTTTCCGGAAGAAAACGGTGAATTCCCTGAACATGGATCCTGCCGAGGTATCACGCAGGATAGGGGAAAGCAACAACTGGGTAATCCGGTTCAAGGTTCCGGAAGACAAAACAATAGCCATGCACGATCTTATCCGGGGTGACATCAGTGTTCAGTCCGGCACACTGGATGACAAGGTATTGTGGAAGGCTCAGGACGGGCTTCCCACCTACCACCTGGCCAATATCGTGGATGATTACCTGATGCGCATTACCCATGTGATCCGGGGGGAAGAATGGCTTCCCTCGCTCCCGTTGCATTATCTGCTGTATGAATCTTTCGGATGGCAGAAACAAAGGCCGCAGTTCGCCCATCTGCCCCTGTTGCTCAAGCCCGATGGCCAGGGAAAGCTAAGCAAAAGGGATGGAGACAGGCTGGGATTCCCGGTTTTTCCGCTGGAATGGACCAGCCCTTCGGGCGAAAAATCCAGGGGATACCGGGAAGACGGCTACTACCCCGAAGCCTTTATCAACATGATCGCTCTTCTGGGCTGGAATCCGGGCACCGAGCAGGAGATCTTTTCCATGGAAGAACTCACTGCCCGGTTTTCCCTG
This sequence comes from Bacteroidetes bacterium ADurb.Bin139, assembly GCA_002070565.1. Lineage (GTDB taxonomy): Bacteria > Bacteroidota > Bacteroidia > Bacteroidales > UBA932 > DMER64. The sequence continues at coordinate 29,089 of MWDM01000014.1, read as the reverse complement.
GAACGGGTGATCAAATCAGGAGCCCGTTTCAATCCGGAAAAAGCCAAATGGTTTAATCAGCAATACCTGAGAAACCGCTCAGACAGCCAGCTTGCACAGGATTTCCTGCCCCTGTTGCGTGACAGGGGGATCACAACTACTGCCCTAAAAGCAGAACAGGTGGTTTCACTGATCAGGAACCGGGCCGGTTTTGTGAAGGATTTCTGGGATCTGTCGGATTATTTTTTCATACCGCCCGAAAGTTATGATCCTGCCATGCAAAAAAAAATCTGGAAACCCGGGATCCGTTCCATCGTGGAAGGAACCAGAAAGGTTCTGGCCCTGTGTGAACCTTTCGATGCAACAACCATAGAGCAGGCCTTACACCGGTGGATCGAAGCCGAAGGATTCAAAACAGGACAGGTGATGAATGCCCTGCGCCTGTGTCTGGTGGGAAAACCGCAAGGACCGGGGCTTTCCGATATCATGGCTGTCATTGGCCGTGAAGATACATTAAAACGCATTGATCACGCACTAAACACGCTGTAATATGTCTGGGAAACTGCGCTGGTGGCCACTGTTGGTAACGAATTTCCTGGGTGTGCTCAACGATAACTACCTTAAAACACTGGCTTGCTTTATTGCCGTTGGGTGGGTGGGCGCCCGGTACGAAGCCCCGCTCGTTTCCCTGGCGGCCGGATCACTTGTGGTGCCCTATGTATTCCTGTCTCCCCTGGCCGGCAGGTGGGCTGTGATTTTCAATAAACTATCGGTAGTCAGGATAGCCAAGCTGGCCGAGGTTCCCATCATTCTGCTGGCTTCGGCAGGTTTTCTGCTGGAAAGCGTATCGCTGGTGATGATTTCCATACTGCTCATGGGGGTTCAGAGCAGCCTTTTCTCACCTTCCAAATACGGGCTTATCAGGGATATTGGTGGTCCTGACCACATTGCCTTCGGGACCGGCAATATGGAAATGGTGTCTTTTCTGGGGATGATCATGGGAACCATGATGGCTTCCTTTTTAGCCCGGGTGGTCCCTGCATGGGGCCTGTCCCTGACTTTCATGGCGGTCGCCCTGGGCGGGGTCATCAGTTCCCGGACCATCAGGGCACAGGAAACACCTCCTGAAGAAAACAACAGAACCATCCGTCCTGTCCTGTTCCTGTTACAGAGCATAAGACTGGCCAGGAAATACAAGGGCCTGAACAGCGTAGTGGTTGCCCTTTCTGTTTTCTGGTTCATTGCCGGATTGATTCAGATGACATTGCTGGTCTATTGCCGGCGTAATTTGGGGATGAGCGATTTAAGCACCGGCCTGGTTCTTACGGCAGCTGCCATGGGAACAGGGGCCGGGTGTTTCCTTTCGGGGATTATATCTGAGAAAATTGACAATAAAATATTGGTTCCTTCCTGCGGCCTGGCCATTACCCTGATGTTTTTAAGCCTGTATGCATTCCGTATAAGCGGCTTTTATTTTGGAATGTTGTTCTTTATTACCGGTATTTTATGTGGTTTGTACAAAGTTCCCCTGGATACGGCCATCATCCGTAAAGTGCCGGGACGTAACCTGGGCCATATGCTGGGTTACTCCAACCAGCTTTCGTTCCTGTTTATTCTGGCTGCTTCGGCGGCCTTTGCGCTGATCACGCGATTTGCAGAAATGCGTGCCATGTTCCTGTTCCTGGGTGCAGTCATGGGAGTGACCACCCTTTTTGTTGTTTTTTCTAAGTATCTTTGGAGTACAAATCAGGAATAATGGTATTTGAACAGGCAACCATAAAAGGCATCTGGGTCATCACCCCGCGTGTAATTGAGGACGCGCGGGGTTATTTCATGGAATCGTACCTTAAGGAAGCCCTGGAACAGCACGTGGGCCCTGTTGATTTTGTACAGGAAAATGAATCCATGTCGCGTTTTGGAGTGACCAGGGGCCTTCATTTCCAGAAAGAACCCTATGCCCAGTCCAAATTCATCCGGGTGGTTGACGGGGAAATCTTTGATGTAGCCGTTGATATCAGGGAAAATTCCCCCACAAGGGGACAGTTTTTTCATATACACCTGAGTTCTGTGAACAAAAAGCAACTGTTCATACCAAAAGGATTCGCTCATGGTTTTTGCGTGCTCACTTCCAGAGCTATTGTTCAGTACAAAACAGATGAGCGCTATCATCCCGCCTCTGAAGGCATATACCGCTTTGACTCTCCCACTCTGGCTATACCCTGGCCCCTGTCCCCGGAACAGATGATCCTTTCATCCAGGGACCGGGATGCCCGGCCCTTTGCATTGTGACTATTATGCATGTTATTGACCGACATACGCTTACAGGTCAGGTTCCCGGTCCTGAAGCTGCCCTGGAGGAAGGCATGATCCTGTGCATTGACAAGCCATTGGAATGGACCTCTGCAGATGTTGTCAGGAAAGTCAGATTCCGCCTGCAGCGCCACTGGCAGATGAAAAAGATCAAGGTGGGTCATACAGGGACCCTGGATCCCCTGGCTACCGGACTGCTTATCATCTGCGTGGGCAAGGCTACCCGCCAGGCAGACACTTTTCAGGCGCAGGACAAGGAATACCTGGCCGGTATCACTTTTGGCGCCACTACCCCGTCTTGTGATATGGAACACGAAATTGATACTTTTTATCCCTGGGAACATATCAACAGGGAGCTGCTGGAAAAAGCCCTGGAAGGCTTCCTGGGTGAGCAGCTCCAGCTGCCTCCGGTGTACTCGGCCAAGATCGTTGACGGTATGAGGGCTTACGAATTTGCAAGACAAGGCCTGGAAACCCCGGAATTGGCAAAAAATCAGATAAGGATTTACGAACTGGAAATAAAAGATTTTGTGCCTCCCCTGCTGACATTACAGATTAAATGCAGTAAAGGCACTTATATCCGGGCTTTGGCCAGAGACCTGGGAATTGCCCTGGAAAGCGGTGCCTGTCTGTCTTCACTCCGCCGCACGGGATCGGGTAATTTTAAAGCAGATGATGCTGTTACCATAGAAGAATTTGAAAATTTCTTCAATTAAATGAAACTTTTTTATTTTTATTACGTATAATACGTCGTTTATCTATTTATTAAAGACGACTGTATGAAGCTTTCACAATTCAATTTTGACCTGCCGCAATCTCTTATAGCCAGCCGCCCAGCACCCAACCGTGACGAATCCCGCATGATGGTTCTGAACAAGAAAACCGGAGCCATTGAGCACATGATATTCAAGGACATAATAAACCTGATGCTGGAAAATGATGTTGTAATTTTTAATAACACCAAGGTTTTTCCGGCACGTCTTCACGGGAACAAAGAAAAAACAGGGGCCGAAATTGAAGTCTTCCTGCTTCGTGAACTGAACCGGGACCAGCGCCTGTGGGATGTCCTGGTAGATCCGGCCCGCAAAATCCGGATCGGCAACAAATTGTATTTTGGAGAAAACGACGCGCTGGTGGCAGAAGTGATAGACAACACCACTTCCCGGGGCAGAACTTTGCGTTTTTTGTGCGATGGCACCTATGAAAATTTTAAGGCAACCCTGTACCGGTTGGGGGAAATGCCTGTTCCCAAATGGATACGCAAGCATTCAGATCCGCTGGACCAGGAACGCTACCAGTCTGTTTTCGCCAAGGTAGAAGGGGCTGTAGCTGCTCCGGACGGAGCCCTGCATTTTAGCAAAGAGTTGCTCAAGCGTATGACCATCAAAGGGGTCATCACCGCAGAAATCACCCTTCACATGGGTATGGGACATTTCCGGGCTGTAGACGTAGAAGATCTGTCCAAACATAAAATGGACTCTGAACCGGTAGTCATCTCCGAGTCCAGTGCCCGGATTATTAACAACGCCAAATCCATGGGCAACAGGGTTTTTGCAACAGGGATAGATGTGTTGCGGGCCGTAGAAACCCCTGTAACCACCAAAAGGGAGGTCACTGCTTTTGAGGGCTGGACCAATAAATTCATTTTTCCTCCGTACGATTTTTACATTCCCAACGCCTTGATCAGCAATTTCCACCTTCCACAGTCCACCATGCTCATGTTTGTTGCCGCTTTCGGTGGTTACGATACTGTTATTAATGCATACCGCATTGCTATAAAAGAAAAATACCATTTTGGAGCCTACGGCGATGCCATGTTGATTATTTAATCCATTTCCACTATATTTGAGGATGATCTGTGCAGAAGAGGAAATCGGGATTTGTGCCCTGAGTTTGTGTTTGAGGTATGAGGGAGGGCTGGCGCGAAGGCTTTATGATCATTACGGAAGCGCCTGCTCCGTTTTTAACCAGCCGCTTACCGGGCTGGTGCGCCACAAAGGCATGTGCAGAAGTCTTGTGGAAAAGATGATGGATCCAGCCCTGTTCAATCAGGTGACCGGTGTTCTTGAATGGTTGAAATCTGTAAATATCCGGGCCATACCCCTTTATCATGAGGACTATCCCTGCCGGCTGCGGGAATGCCCCGATGCCCCGCTATTGCTTTATGTGGCGGGACAGACCGTGCTCAATCAAGGCCCTGTATTGTCGGTGGTTGGAACACGCAAAGCCACATCGTACGGGAAGTCTCTGTGCAGGGAAATCATTGCCGGCTTCAAGCCTCTGGGGATCAAACCCGTGATTGTAAGCGGACTGGCTTTTGGCATAGATGTAACCGCCCACAGGGCAGCGCTTGAAAATGACCTGGTTACCGTGGCCGTTCTGCCCACAGGTATTGATACCATCTATCCGTCGGCCCACCTGGATATAGCCGCACAAATCCTGGAGCGTGGTGCCGTTCTGAGTGAATTCCCGCCCGATACCCAGGGGAACCGTCACAACTTCCTGCAGCGCAACCGGATCATTGCCGGACTCTCAGACGCTACCCTGGTGGTGGAATCAAAAGCCGACGGAGGGGCCCAGATTACAGCCCACCATGCCCTGGATTATTCAAGGGATGTGCTGGCTCTGCCGGGCAGGCCTTCCGACATTTGCTCCCAGGGATGCAATAACCTCATCAGGATGAACAAGGCGGCCCTGGTTACCTCGGCCCGGGACATAGCCGATGTGCTGCAATGGGATGTCAGGGGAAAAGGGCTGCAGGCTGTACAGCAGGAGCTCTTTGAATCGCTGGACGGGCGGGATAGGCAGATCATCAGCCACATCAGGGAGAACGGAGGCGATATCAATGATATGGGAGAAAGCCTGAACATCCCTTTTCCCGAACTGTCGGCCCGGCTGGTTCAGCTCCAGGTGCGGGGAGTGGTGGATTGCCTGGCAAACAAGGAATACATTTCACGTATATGATAGACACACATGTACATCTTTACGATCAGGCATTCGACCCGGACAGGGATCTGGTGGTGGCAAGGGCTAAACAGGCCGGGGTGCGCCACTGCATCCTTCCGGCGATAGATAAAAGCACCTTCCGGGCACAGAATAAATGCCTGGAGCTGTATCCGGGATTCTGCCACAAAGCATCGGGGCTCCACCCCACTTCTGTTGGCCGGGATTACCGGCAGGAACTTGATTTTGCATACAGCAAGCTGGAAGGGGCGGTTGCCATAGGGGAAGTGGGCCTGGATGCCTACTGGTCCCGTGAATTCATGGATGAACAGATCCTGGCCCTGGAAGAACAGGTGCAATGGGCCCGGGAACTGGACCTCCCCCTGATAATCCACTCCCGCTCTGCTTTTCCCGGGCTGCTGGCCACCCTGAAAAAATGCAGTTTTCCGGGCATGCGCGGTATCCTGCATGCCTGGTCCTCAAGTGCCGAAATTTTCCGGGAAGCAAACCGATACGGTTATTTCCTGATGGGAATCGGGGGCGTGATCACCTACCGAAATGCACGCCTGGCAGAAGTGGTTAAAGATATTGACCTGGCGCGTATCGTACTGGAGACAGATGCCCCCTGGCTGAGCCCCGTACCTTTCCGCGGGCAACGGAACGAAAGCGCTTACCTGGAACATATTGCCAGGGAATTGGCCAAGGCCAGGAATGACAATCCTGATAGAGTGATTGAACATACTACCCAAAATGCATTATCTTTGTTCTTACTTGAAAAAAAATGAATAATTCATCCGTTCTTGTCATTTACACGGGGGGGACCATTGGCATGAAGGCACACCCCCGTACCGGGGAGCTGGTTCCTTTCCGTTTTGAACATGTGCTGGAAGAAGTCCCGGAATTAAGAAAATTCGGATTCAGGATTGACACCCATTCATTTGATCCATTGATAGACTCTTCGGATATATTCCCCGAATTCTGGGTAAAACTGGCCTTGCATATAGAAAAGGAATACAGCAATTACGATGGTTTTGTGGTTTTGCACGGTACCGACACCATGAGCTATTCTGCATCGGCACTGGGTTTCATGCTTGAAAACCTGGAAAAACCGGTTATTTTTACAGGCAGCCAGCTCCCCATAGGATTGCCCCGTACCGATGGCAAGGAGAATTTCATATCAGCCGTAGAGATCGCTGCCGAAAAAGACACTCAGGGACACGCCATAGTCCCGGAAGTGTGCATTTTTTTTCAGGATGAATTGTTTCGCGGGAACAGGACCTTCAAGTATAATGCAGAGGAATTCAGGGCTTTCCGTTCACCTAACCACCCCCCGCTGGCAGAAGCCGGAATTCACATAAAATACAACCACAAATACATCCGGTATCCAGAGGCCTGGGGAAAACAGCTCCGGATCCACACCCGGTTAGGCACAGATATTGCCATTCTCAAGATTTTTCCCGGCATAGAAAAAAGGGTTGTGGAAGCCATCCTGGGCATAGAGGGTTTACGGGCCGTGATCCTGGAGACCTACGGACAGGGAAATGCCCCGTCTGTCAAGTGGTTACTTGATTTGTTATCCGGAGCTGTGAGCAGGGGGATCATCATCCTGAACATAACCCAGTGCCCTGCCGGAAGCGTTTCCATGAATTCGTATGCCTGTGGTGCAAGGCTACAGGAGGCAGGTGTTCTGAACGGCTACGATATGACCACAGAAGCTGCTGTTACAAAGATTATGTTATTAACAGGTCTTTTTTTTGATAATGTGCGTGTTAAATATTTTCTTTCACAATCTTTAAATGGTGAATTTTCTTAAAGGTGCTTGTTATAAAATTTTTTTCAGTAACTTGCGCTGCTTTTTTATAATTACTTAATTAATAAGGAGAGGTGGCCGAGTTGGTCTAAGGCGCGCGCCTGGAAAGTGCGTAAACTCCAAAAGGGTTTCGCGGGTTCGAATCCCGCCTTCTCCGCAAGCAGGAAAAAATAAAGAAAACGTTTGACTACTATAAATTCTTAACTCTAATTATTCAACAGAAATGAAAAAACTTTTCGTATTTTTGGCAGTTCTTGGATTCATTACCATCTCTGCTCAGTACGCAGCTGCACAAACTGAAACCCCAACGGGTGACATCGAACAGGTTGAGATACCCATTCACCAGCAACTCAAAACAAAATTCATTGAAGGTGGTCCTGGTTTTATGTCAACCATCCTGCTCTGTCTTGTATTTGGTCTTGCACTCGGTATTGAACGTGTTATTTACCTGTCCCTTTCCGAAACCAACACTTCCAGACTACTGGCCAAAGTGGATGAGGCTTTGAAAGAAGGCGGTGTTCCTGCAGCCATGGAAGTGTGTCGTAACACCCGCGGACCTGTAGCCAGTATTTTTTACCAGGGTCTCAGCCGTGCTGACCAGGGCCTGGAAGTCGTGGAAAAATCAATTTCTTCCTACGGTTCTGTACAAATGATGGAACTGGAAAAAGGCTTCTCCTGGATCCAGCTGTTCATTGCCATTGCTCCTATGTTGGGGTTCCTGGGAACAGTTATCGGGATGGTTGGAGCATTCGATGCTATCGAATCTGCCGGAGACATTTCCCCCACCATCGTAGCCGGTGGTATCAAGGTTGCCCTTATTACTACGGTGTTCGGTCTTATCGTGGCTATTATTCTTCAATTATTATACAACTACCTGATTTCAAAACTGGATGGCATTGTAAGTAGTATGGAAGACGCGTCCATATCCATGATCGACATTTTGGTTAAATATGAAAAATAAGACATTGCGATGAAGAAAATTCCAAAAATAGCATTGTGGGTACTCTTTTTGATCAGCATTGTCATCACTGTATTATATGTCATAAACATTAAGAGTGAAAACCTTGATACATGGACCTATACGTATTTGAACTGGGCCTATGTGACTTTAGGACTGACAATACTTTTGATCATTCTGATGCCAATACTTACCTATAAGCAAAGAACGGTAAAATTACGTACGATTTTGCTGGCGATAGTCATCACCGTTGCCCTGGTAGGAGGTTCATACCTTTTGGCTCCGGGGACTCCTGTGACGCTGGCAAACGGAACTGTTTTCGAAGGGTCTGTGGTAAAATTGACCGACACCGGCCTGTACCTGACCTATATTCTTATTGGCTGTGCAGCCATAGCCATTATTGGCGGGTCTGTCTATAATGCCCTGAAGAAAAATTAATAAAAATTAAACATTATGGCAAGACCAGCAGGTGATATTAATGCAGGCTCAATGGCAGATATAGCTTTCCTGCTACTTACTTTCTTTATGATGGTTACGACCATGGATACCGAAACCGGTATCCAGCGCCGTCTTCCTCCCATGCCCGACGAGAATCAAATTGAGCAGGCAGAGCAGATCAACAAACGAAATATTATGGTTGTCCTGATCAACAACAACGACCGTTTGTTTGCGGGAGGACAGGAAATGCCTGTCGAGATGCTTAAGGACAAAGTCAAGGAGTTTCTCACCAATCCCGCAAATCTGCCCGATTTACCAGAAAAGAGAGAAAAGGAAATTGAGGGATTTGGACCTTATATGGTATCGCGTGCGCTGGTATCTCTTCAAAACACCCGGGGAACTTCATACAAAGCCTATATCGAAGTACAAAATGAACTGGTAAAAGCTTTCAACGAAGTCCGGGACGATTTTGCGATGCAGAATTTTGGTAAGAAATACAGCTTTCTGGATGAAGATCAGCAGCGTATTACCAGGGATGCAGTTCCCATGAGCCTTTCCGAAAGGGAACCTAGAGAAGTAACAAAAAGAAGAAGATAGGAGGCATAACTATGGCAATATTTAGAAGTAAAAACAGTAAGAAGAAAGTGCCTGCCCTAAGTACAGCTTCACTTCCTGACGTTGTATTCATGATACTATTCTTTTTCATGATTTCAACCAGTTTCCGTACTTCAGAGCGCGTGGTTACGGTAAAACTACCGGAAGCAACCGAAATTGCAAAACTGGATCGCAAGGACCTGGCCAGTTATATAAACATTGGCCCGCCCGTACCCGCTTACCAGGCACAATACGGGACCGACGCACGCATACAACTGAACGATTCATTCAGTACGATTGAGGATATCCGCGACTTTATTGCAGCTTCACGTGAATCCATGTCAGAGGCTGACCGTCCCTTGATGACAGTTGCTCTTAAAGTGGATGAAGATGTGCGCATGGGGATTGTGACCGATGTAAAGCAGGAACTTCGTCGTTGTTCCGCCTTAAAGATCATGTACTCTACACGCCGCAAGGCAGAAGAGAAAACGGGTTTTTAAAACAGAGGTTACCTTAAAATGAAAGCCGTAGTAGTGACTACGGCTTTTTTGTAACTTTACATCTGATTATTAAACTCTATCTATGAAACGTTTACTTACCATGCTGGCAGTTGCCCTATTGGTGGGCTGTCAACAATCGGCACCACAGGCAAAATATGTGTTTTACTTTATTGGGGACGGTATGGGACTGGCCCAGGTCGCCCTGGCAGAGGCCTGGCTGGCTCATACGGAAGATGAAATAGGATTTGAAAAACTTTCCTTTACAGAGTTTCCCGTGTTTGGAACCGCCACAACCTTCAGTACATACAATTTTATCACCTGTTCTTCGGCTTCAGGTACCGCCCTGGCCACCGGACACAAGACAGTTAACGGGATGTTGGGTGTAACCCCCGATACGCTGGATCTGGAAGCCATCACCTATAAAATAAAAAAGGCCGGATACCGGGTGGGTATTACATCCACAGTAACTTTAGACCACGCGACACCGGGTGCTTTCTACGCCAATGCTGCTTCACGGTCCGATTATTATGATATTGCCGTCCAATTGCCCCGGACAGGATTTGATTTTTTTGGCGGCGGAGGCTTTGTACAGCCTGAAGGGAAAAACAAGGACCAGGTATCGGTATTATCGCTCATAGAGGAAGGGGGATATCAAATTGTATATGGGATAGACAATATTGAAGCATCGGCCGGTGCGGAAAAAATGGTGTTGCTTCAGGAAAAGGAACGGGACTGCATGGGAGCCCTCCCCTATGCCATCGACCGCAAGGAAGATGATATGACTCATGCCGCTCTGATAACCGCAGCCATTGATTTTCTGGAAAATGAAAAAGGCTTTTTCCTGATGAGCGAAAGTGGCCGCATTGACTGGGCTTGTCATTCCAATGACGGAAAAACATCCATTCTGGAAACCCTGGACCTGAATGAGGCGGTAAAGGTTGCCCTGGAATTTGCACAAAAACATCCCGAAGAAACCCTGATTGTGGTAACGGCAGATCATGAAACGGGTGGTCTGGCCCTGGGCCTGGAAAATGGGTATTCTCTCTATTTTGACCAACTCTCAGGGCAGAATGCCTCTAAAGACATGCTGTTGCAGTCCGGAGATAAAGAGATGGCCGGCCAGGTGGCAGAGATGAACAACAGGGCCCGTATCGGCTGGACTACCTTTTCCCATACCGGAATACCGGTCCCTGTATATGCAACCGGAGCTGGAAGTGAATTCTTTGCCGGAAGTATGGACAATACCGATATCCCAAAAAAGATTTGCCGGGCCATGGGGATTGTTTTTTAACCTGGAAAATCATCCATTCGTCGGGCCGACACCTTGCTTTCACCGATTTCCTGTTGACATATCAGAGGGTTGCCATTACATTTGCGGCAGTACAACTTTAAAAATTTATCAGTATGGAAATTCTTGACAAACAGGAACCCGGTTCCCAGGTCAGCCAGGGACGCAGGAAAAATTTTTCCGGAGGGATATTTATAGGTCTTATCCTGATCCTTGCCGGAGCTATCTTAATTTTTACCAATATCGGATGGATATCCTGGGAGGTACGCCGCATCCTCCTCTCCTGGCAAATGCTTCTGATCGTTATCGGACTCATTTCCCTGGTAAGAAAGCAGGTCACACAAGGTGTCATATTGTTGGTAATAGGGACCATCTTCCTGTTGCCACGCATAGGCGCCCTGCATATTTTCCCCGGTATGGAATGGTTTACAAAACTCAATTGGGGCAATTTATGGCCTATATTCCTGGTGGCCGTGGGTATATTGATTTTCACAAAAGCCAAAAAAGGCGATCAGCACAGCAACAGCCACAGGTCCGGGAATCAAGCCTGGCATCACCGCCCTTCACACGAATCCACACGCTTTGACAACGGTTATGTAGATTATTCCATGGTTTTCAGCGGTTCCGACACCGTCTTTCTTGAGCCGGTATTCCGCGGAGGCACTATTGAAAGTGTATTTGGCGGCATTACCCTTGATTTACGAAAAACAGACCTGCAGGAGGGGGTATCCTATTTGAAGATCTCCTCTGTTTTCGGGGGTGTCACCTTATTTGTCCCGCCCTCCTGGAATATTGAAATTCAAAGTGATTCGGTGTTTGGCAACTTCAGGGACAACAGACCTTATACTACGGGGGTGGATAATAAATCCAGACTGATAATAACAGCAGAATGCGTTTTTGGCGGTGGTGAGATCAGGTAAATACAATATAATGGCAACGGGGAGCGTTGTTCTTGTAACAGCGCTCCTGTTTGCCTGGCTTACCGGATCTGTTGTTTCACTTGCCTGGTTCGAAATTCTGGCCGATGCCCTGATAATTGCCGCATGCATGACAGGGTTAGGGCTTTTAGCCTGATTTTCTTTGCCGGAACGGCATAAAAGTCATTCCTGTAAACGAGCTGTTGTATATTCAGGCAGACGGGGATTACATCTGGCTTGTTGCAAAAGACGGCAAATGGGTGAAAGAGGAAACCATGAAACACATGCAGGAAACACTGTCCCCTTCCGGTTTTGTGAGAATCCACAGGTCCTTTATCGTGAATGTCAGCGCAATCAGCCGGATTTAACGTTACGGGCAACAACAGCTGATCATTCTTACAAACGGGGACTCCATCAGGATAAGCGCTTCTGGTTACAGAACACTACGGGATGCTTTGGGATTTTGAAACCTGATTTTGTTTTTTGCTTACCTTTGTAAAAAAAGATGGATTACAAAATCAGGGACATTGAGCTTGCCGGCTTTGGAAACAAAGAGATGCTTCTGGCAGAAAAGGAAATGCCGGGCCTGATGGCTTTGCGCAGACGTTATGCAGATAAGAAACCCCTAAAAGGAGCACGTATTACCGGAAGCCTCCACATGACCATACAGACAGCCGTACTGATAGAAACACTCAGGATGCTTGGTGCTGATATACGCTGGGCTTCCTGCAACATATTTTCTACACAGGACCATGCCGCCGCCGCCATGGCTGCTGCCCGGGTCCCTGTCTTTGCCTGGAAAGGGGAAAGCCTTGAAGATTACTGGTGGTGTACCCTGCAGGCCCTGTCTTTTCCGGACGGGAAAGGCCCTCACATGATCGTGGACGATGGCGGAGACGCCACCTTGCTGGTACACAAGGGGGTCCTTGCAGAAAAAGACCCCTCCTCCCTGGATGCCCTTGCCGGGAACGAAGAAGAAAAAATCATTGCTTCCCTGCTGCGGAAGACCCTGAAGGAACGGCCCGGCATGTGGTCACATATGGTGGGCCAGATGAAGGGTGTCAGTGAGGAGACCACAACCGGAGTTCACCGGCTCTACCAGATGTTTGAGAAAGGAGAATTGCTCTTTCCGGCCATCAATGTGAACGACTCGGTCACCAAATCCAAATTTGACAACCTTTACGGATGCCACGAATCCCTTGCCGACGGCATCAAACGTGCCACCGATGTGATGATTGCCGGAAAGGTGGTGGTAATCTGTGGCTACGGAGATGTGGGAAAAGGATGTGCCAGAAGTATGCGTTCCTACGGTGCCCGGGTAATTGTCACCGAAATTGATCCCATTTGTGCACTCCAGGCTTCCATAGAAGGATTTGAAGTCCGCAGGCTGGAAAATTGCCTGGACCAGGGTCGGATATTTGTCACCGCTACGGGCAACCGTGATATCATACGCCTGGAACACATGGAAAAAATGAGGGACCAGGCAATCGTGTGCAACATTGGTCATTTTGACAACGAAATTCAGGTAAATGCCCTGACAAAATATCCAGGCATCAGAAAGGTCAATATCAAACCCCAGGTGGATCAGTTCATTTTTCCGGATGGTCACTCCATCATTTTACTGGCAGAAGGACGCCTGGTAAACCTGGGCTGCGCTACAGGGCATTCTTCTTTTGTCATGAGCAATTCCTTTACAAACCAGGTCCTGGCACAGATAAACCTATGGACAGAAAAACACGAACTGGGCGTTTACCAGCTGCCCAAGAAACTGGATGAAGAGGTGGCACGTCTGCATCTGGATTACCTGGGCGCTGAACTTACCACGCTGACCAGGAAACAGGCAGAATATATTGGGGTGGCTGTTGATGGCCCCTTCAAACCGGATTATTACAGATATTAATCATTATGATAAAATCACGCACCAAAATTGTTGACCTGCTTAAGATGCAGGCTGGGATCCCTGTAATGGTAAAAGGCTGGGTCCGCACCAAAAGAGGCAATAAAAACATAACTTTCATAGCCCTTAACGATGGTTCCACCATTCATAACGTGCAGATAGTATGTGATATGAATCTGTTCACGGAAGACATGCTTCGCGGGGCAACTACCGGTGCCTGTCTTAGGGTGAGCGGGCAGCTGGTCCCTTCCCCGGGAGCAGAACAGGCGGTTGAAATAAAGGCAGAAGAAATTGAAATTTACGGAACTGCAGATCCCGCTGTGTATCCGCTGCAAAAAAAGGGACACAGCATGGAGTTTCTACGTGAGATTGCCCACTTAAGGCCCCGGACCAATACCTTTGGATGTGTGCTCAGGATCCGTCACGCGATGGCTTACGCCATACATAAATACTTTAACGATAAGGGATTTGTTTACCTTCACACCCCTATCATCACCGCTTCTGACTGTGAAGGCGCCGGGGCCATGTTTCAGGTGACTACCCTGGATTTGAACAACCCGCCTAAAGAAAAAGACGGGAGTGTTGACTACACGCAGGATTTTTTCGGCCGTCAGACAAGCCTTACGGTGAGCGGTCAGCTGGAAGGAGAACTGGGCGCAATGGCCCTGGGAGAAATTTATACTTTCGGACCTACTTTCAGAGCAGAAAACAGCAACACGCCAAGACACCTGGCCGAATTCTGGATGATTGAGCCGGAAATGGCTTTTTATGACATCAATGACAACATGGACCTGGCAGAAGACTTTATCAAATACCTGGTCCGTTACGCCCTGGAGCACTGTGCGTCTGACCTGCAATTCCTGAATAATATGATAGACAAAAGCCTGATTGAGAGGCTTGAAAGTGTTTGTAACATAGATTTTGTGCGCCTTACCTATACCAAAGGGATTGAGATCCTGACCAACAGCGGACACCAATTCGAATATCCTGTTTACTGGGGGGTTGACCTGCAAAGTGAACACGAAAGATACCTGGTGGAAAAGCATTTCAAACGCCCGGTCATCCTGACCGACTATCCCAAAGAGATCAAAGCTTTCTATATGAAAGAAAACCGGGACGGAAAGACAGTGAGGGCCATGGATATTCTTTTCCCCAAGATAGGAGAAATCATTGGGGGTTCACAAAGGGAAGAGAACCTGGATATTCTTGTGCGGAAAATGAAGGAAATGCATGTGTCGGAAGAGAACCTTGACTGGTACCTGGATACGCGCCGTTTTGGAACAGGTCCCCACTCCGGATTTGGACTTGGGTTTGAAAGACTGCTCCTCTTTATCACCGGTATGACAAATATCCGGGATGTGATTCCTTTCCCCCGGACACCTAAATCTGCAGATTTTTAATCATGTTGGTAATTGGCATAGCCGGAGGAACCGGTTCCGGAAAAACAACAGTGGTAAACAAAATCCTGGAACGTCTTGACGGAAGGCAAATAACTGTAATTCCACAAGACTCCTATTATAAAGACAATTCACACCTGCCACTGGAAAAAAGACAGGAATTGAACTTTGACCATCCGCAGTCTATTGACTGGGAACTGATGGTGGATCATCTTCTGAAGCTCAAATCAGGATATGCTATAGAACAACCCATATACTCCTACATAACCTGCACGCGTTCTGCAGAAACCATTCATACAAAACCCACACAGATCATCATCGTGGAAGGGATCCTGATTTTCACAGACCCGCCACTGAGAAACTGTCTGGATATGAAGATATTTGTAGACGCCGATGCCGACGACAGGTTGTCCCGGGTCATTTCAAGAGATATCATAGAAAGGGGCCGTTCTGTAAACAAGGTCCTGGAACGGTACGATAAAACCGTTAAGCCCATGCACCTGCAATTCATAGAACCCACCAAGCGGTATGCCGATATTATCATTCCCCAGGGAGGGCACAACACAGTAGCCATCAATATGCTCATATCCACCATTGAGCAAACCCTCCTCCCAAGTTAAGTTTTCCCGGTCATGAAACAGGAATCCAGAATCGGACTTTATCTAACCATTATTGTGCACCTGGTTGCCTTAATTGTTGTATTATCGCTTCAGGTGTCTTCCATGATTCAAAAAGAGTCCTCCTTTATCCTTGATTTCACACCGCAGGAAGAACTGGAGCTGGAACAACAGAGGGAAGAGATAAGGGCCCGGGTCAGTGAAGGGCTGGATGATCTGATTGCGGGTATACAGAGGGAATCAAGAAACGTGGCGGTTGATGCTTCCCTGAGAAACCGCCCCCTGAAGGATGACCGTCACCCGGATCCTTCCCAGGTTTACAAAGAAGCTGAAGCGTTGCAGGAGCGTCTGGATGCATCCCGTAAAGAAATTGAGGAACAGGGCGGTGTGGAAGAGATGGCCATTTCGGACAAAAGGGAAGACAAGCAGGACCCTGTCCCGTATACCGGTCCGGCCGTGCTGGAATACACGCTTGAAGGACGCAAGGCCATGAGCCTTTCCATTCCTGTTTATAAATGCCTGGGCGGGGGCGATGTTACCGTATCTATCCAGGTGGACAGGAAAGGCTATGTTCAGAAGGCAGACATTGTACCGTATTTCTCTTCTCAGGACCATTGCCTTCAGGAATATGCCCTGAGGGCAGCGCGTCAAAGCCGGTTTACCGCATCGGTAGATGCTCCTGCCCTGCAAACAGGGGAAATTGTTTACCGGTTTATTCCTCAATAATGATTTTATCTTTATTTTTGAATTGTGAACGAAAAGGAATACCGTGAAATAAAAGAATTGCTTGCCCGGCTTGCCGCCAGGATAGACGCCATGTATACTCCTGTGACTGTTCCTGATGTCCCCGTTGATTTTGAACTGGAAACCCCTCCCCCTGCTACTGCCGGTACTGTTAAGGATCGCTATTCCGAACCGGGACGGCGTCCCACGCTGGCCGATTCTCTGGCAAAAACAAAAAATAAGGGTTCCCTCAAAGAAGTCATTCCCCTTAACGACAGATTCCTCTACCTGAAAGCCCTTTTCTCTGAAGACAGCAACCTGTACGAAAAGACAATTGCCGACCTGCAGTCCCTCAAGAACCTGCAACAGGCAGAAACTTATCTCGCACAACATTTTCCCGCCTGGGAATTATCTACTCCCGCAGTTCAGAAATTTCTCAGCCAGTTGCAAGATGTGTTCTAAACTGATCATAGTGCCCACCCCCATAGGGAACCTGGAAGATATCACACTGCGTGCCCTGAAAGTACTTCAGGAAGCAGATCTGATCCTGGCCGAAGACACGCGCACCAGCAGTGTCCTTTTAAAAAAACACGGGATCACCACACATATGGAATCATACCATATGTACAACGAACACAGGCAGGTGGCACCGGTGCTGGAAAAGATCCGTCAGGGAAAGCTTGTTGCCCTGATAAGCGATGCAGGGACACCAGGCATCTCGGACCCCGGTTTCCTCCTGGTCAGGGAATGTCTGGAAGAAGGGATTCCTGTTGAATGCCTGCCCGGAGCAACCGCACTGATACCAGCCCTGATCAACAGCGGTTTTCCTGCAGACCGTTTTTGTTTTGAAGGGTTTCTACCGGTTAAGAAAGGACGGCGAAGCCGCCTGGAATTCCTGGCTGCCGAAACCCGCACCATGATCTTGTATGAATCTCCTTACAGACTGCTCAAAACCCTTGAGCAACTGGGCCAGTTCCTGGGACCGGACCGCCTGGCTTGTGTATGCAGGGAATTAACAAAAATACACCAGGAAACAAAGCGAGGCACATTGTCGGAGCTATGTCAATGGTACGGTCAGAATACCCCAAAGGGGGAAATTGTCATTGTGTTGAAAGGTAGAGGGAAGGATCATGAAAAGGGGCAATAAGCATCACTACATCATTCATGCAACCGGAATTGCGGGAATTGTTATTTTACTTTTGATCAGGATATTCTGGGTACAGCTGGTTCCCGGCCGCAAGATCAGGAAGGATGACCTGTTTTCAGAAGAAATATCAAACAGGTACACAGAATTCACGGCAACAACACCCAAAAAGAGCACAGTGACAGACAGGCCCCGGGCAGTTTGGACGAAGGAATCTGCCACTTCCGGGCAGGAAAATCCTGTGCCTGACAGGGAAGAAAGTCCGGAAGCTGCCGTGCCGGGGAAAAGCCAGACTCCCGGGGACATGGTCCCTTCCGGCACCAAAAAGAAACCACGCACAGAGGATTACCTGCCGGTGATGCCCGGCAAAATTGAGCTCAATACCGCAGACAGTGCAGAATTGGTTAAATTATACGGGATAGGTCCTTATTATGCGGTCAGCATTATAAAATACAGGGAAAAACTGGGCGGCTTTGCAGTCCCCGAGCAGCTGCTGGAAGTCAAGGGCATGGACAGGGAAAGACTGGAAGGATTCTATGACCGCGTTTTTGCAGACACCTCTTTTATTACCAGGATGGATCTGAGAACCGCCACAGAGGACCAGCTGGCACAGCACCTCTACATCGGCAGGTACCTGGCCCGTTGCATTGTTCGCTACCGGGAAACGGCGGGATTGGATTCCTGTACCCTGGAACATCTGGTCAGGGACAAGGTCCTTGAGAGCGGTCAGGCGCGCAAAATTGGCTGGTATCTGTATTGAGTGGTGTTTTTTCCTATATTTGCCTGATATATTTTTTTAAACCCCGATTTGTTTTATGAATATACTGGAAACCAAAAATGTGGTGAAAAGTTTCGACGGGAACCTGGCACTGGATGATGTAAGCATTGTCGTACCCAAAGGAATGGTCTTTGGATTGCTGGGACCTAACGGAGCCGGAAAGACCACCCTGTTGAGGATTGTCAATCAGATCACAGCACCTGATTCAGGCAGCGTCATTTTTGACGGTCATCTCCTGGCCGCAGAAGATGTCTTTAGCATAGGATACCTTCCTGAAGAGAGGGGATTGTATAAAAAGATGAAAATTGGCGATCAGGCCCTGTACCTGGCCAGGCTCAAGGGCATGACACATGCACAGGCGCTTGCCAGCCTGAAATCCTGGTTTATACGCTTTGGGATACAGGCCTGGTGGAATAAAAAGATCACCGAACTGTCCAAGGGGATGGCTCAGAAAGTACAGTTTGTCACAACCGTGATGCACAATCCCAAATTACTCATTCTGGATGAACCATTCAGCGGTTTTGACCCCATCAACGTGGAGCTTATCCGGAAAGAAATCCTCTGGCTTAAGGAAAACGGTACCTCGGTCATTCTGTCAACCCACAATATGGAATCGGTAGAAGAAATGTGTGATCAGATTGCCCTGATAAACAATGCACGACTGGTTGTTACCGGAAATCTTCACGAAATCCGCCGCATTCACGGAGACAACCATATTGAAATTCTCTACCGGGCTTCTGAGCCTTTGGAACCATCCTCCCTGGGCGCCCTGCCTTTCAGCGTTGTATCACAGGGCAAAAAAGACGGAGCATACCAGATGGTTGTGGATCCGTCAGTGAAAAATGACACCAATGCGGTGCTGCAGGCACTCATGCCGCATGTTAGTATTGTGGGCATGAGTGAGATCATTCCCCGCATGCATGACATTTTTATCAAACTGGTAACGAATAAGGAGGAAAGATCATGAATATAAAAAAGGTAAACCTTATTATTGGCAGGGAGTTTTCCATTCGCGTAAGAAAGAAATCTTTCATCATTGCCACTTTTCTTACCCCTCTGATGATGGCTGCGCTCATCACCGTTCCCATGCTCATGACAGGGGTCAGGGACGATCGGGAGAAAATCATTCATGTGATAGATCCTTCAGGTATCGGAGAAGCCGTGCTAGAAAACCAGGAGTATATCACTTTCAGTTTCCTGCGGGAGGGTAACCTGGAAGAATACAGGACCAGCTTCGATACAAAAAATATCCATGCCGTCTGTGTCATCGAGGATGCCGGAGACAACCAGGTGGATATCAAACTCTACAGCACCAGCCAGATCGATACCGAGGTCCAGAGGTATATCTCGCGCCAGGTAAGCCAGGAAGTGGAAAGGCGCAAGCTCGATTCATACGACATACCGCAACTGCAGCAGATCATGCAGGATGTCAGGACCAATATCCCGGCAAAAGCCTTTACCTGGACAGAAACAGGGGACGAAAAGGAAACCATAACCGAAGTGTATATGGCCATCGCCTACCTGAGCAGCTTCATTATCTATATGTTTATCTTCATGTACGGATCCATGGTCATCAGGGGCGTTATCGAGGAAAAGACAAACCGTATCGTGGAAGTCATCATATCATCGGTTAAGCCTGTGGAACTCATGCTGGGCAAGATTGTGGGTATTGCCCTGGTTGCCTTGTTGCAGTTCCTGTTGTGGATCCTGCTCACTGTAATTATCCTGTTCATAGTCATGGCCATGGTGGGAACCGGGACCATAACCGAAATGGGCCAGGCAGCTCCCCAGATTCAGGGCGGGCTGGCCGGAACCATTGCCTCTTTTGATACAGGGAACGGGGTGCTTACGGGCATTGCAAGCACCTTGTCACAAATACACGCCGGAAAATTCCTCCTGAGCTTTGTGCTCTATTTCGTGGGGGGGTATCTGATGTACGCCTCTATGTTCGCAGCCATAGGCTCTGTTTCCGATTCCGAAACCGACACACAGCAATTCCAGCTGCCTATTACCATACCCCTGATCCTGGGTTTGTTCATCATGATGCATACCTTTCAGCATCCGGACAGTTCCCTGTCTGTATGGGCATCTATGATCCCTTTCACTTCGCCTATGGTCATGATGGCACGACTTCCCTTCGGAGGGGTTCCTCTATGGCAGCTGCTGCTATCGGTTCTGCTGCTTTTTGCTACTTTCCTGGTAGTGGTTAATTTTTCGGCAAAAATCTACAAAGTGGGGATACTCATGTACGGGAAAAAAGTAACCTGGAAAGAATTATGGAAATGGATGCGCTACAAAAACGGCTGATAAGAATTGTCTTCTTTTCTGTCCTGTTCCTGATTACCGGGATGACCGCATCCCCGGCCCAGACAATCAGGGCAACCCGGGTGCTTATGGATACCTCGGCTTATCAGCCGAAGGCTTCCCCGGTTGTAAGGAGCATTATCAATGCATATTCCCCTGAACTCAACCGCAAGATGGACCAGGTGGTTGGTTACACTACGGTGGAAATGGACTCCTACCCTCCCGAAAGCCCTCTTTCCAATATGGCGGCCGATGCGTTGCTGGCCATCGCAAGAAGGCATTATGGCCTGGACAGGGTGGATTTTGCAATGACAAATTTCGGAGGCATACGCACTTCGTTTCCAAAGGGATACCTGACTCTTTACTATGTTTATGCTGCCTTCCCGTTCGAAAATTCTCTTGTACTGGTGGCCTTGAAAGGCAATCAGGTAAGGGCTTTGTTCGAACTTTTCGCCCGCAGCCGTACAGAGGCCCTGGCTGGTGTCCGGCTCAGGATCGACAACCGTAAAATCACCGGATTGCTCATAAATGGCCAGCCACTTGATGATGAGCGAATCTACTATCTGGCCACCATTGATTTTCTGCTAACGGGCGGAGACAGGATGACCGCGCTGCGGGATAATCTGGGTGTTGACTATTCAGGGATAACACTTAGAGATGTTATACTGCAGTATATCAATGTGTTTACAAAAAACGGAGAACCCATACCCGCCAAAAAGGATGGACGTGTGGTGATCAACAATTCGGTTGAATAATGAAAAAGCACAGTATATATATCCTTTCTGTTTTCTTGCTTTCAACCATTTCCCTGTCTCTATACGGCCAGGATCTGGTAATCGTGCATACCAATGATTTTCACAGCCAGATAGAGCCTTTTAAATCGGGGCGTAATGCCGGCACAGGCGGTCTGCTAAGTTTATCGGGCTACCTGGAAGATATGAGAAAAGAGTACCCCAACCTGCTTTATCTGGATGCGGGAGACTACAACCAGGGGACACCCTATTTCAACCTGTTTGGCGGGAAGGTGGAAGTGGAAGGGATGAATGCATTAGGATTATTTGCCACCACACTGGGAAATCATGAGTTTGACAACGGGCTGGAAGACCTGGTTGCACGTCTTAAAATGGCAGATTACCATATTCTTTGTGCCAATTATGATATTTTATACAGGCCGCTCAGAAAATTGGTCAAACCTTACGTCATAGCCCGGGTCAACGGGATGAAAATCGGCATCATAGGACTGACCATGAACCTGAATGGTCTTGTCTCAAGCCAGGTGTTGCGACACATGAAATACCGGGACGTTGTCCAGGCAGCCAACAACCTGGCATCGCGGCTTACAAGAAAAGGGTGTGACCTGGTTATCTGCCTGACACACCAGGGCGTTGATGCAGATATTAAACTGGCTGCCCGATCCCGGAACATACACCTGATCATAGGGGGACATTCGCATACTTTTCTTGAAGAACCCGTAATACAATCGGATCTGGACGGACATGAGGTGGTCATAGTACAGACAGGAGCTTACGGAGTATATGCCGGACGTGTTGATATAACTTTTTAACAGAGATGCATCATGTTTCTGGAAAATCAAAAGTGGAACGGAAGGATTGAGGTGATCTGCGGTTCCATGTTCTCGGGAAAAACGGAAGAACTCCTGCGCCGGCTCAAAAGGGCCAGGTTTGCCAATCAGCGGGTGGAAATATTCAAACCCCGGGTAGACGTGAGGTATTCAAAGGAAGAAGTTGTTTCCCACGACAGCCATTCCTATCCCTCAACGCCGGTTGACTCGGCAGAAAGCATTCTTTTACTGGCCACCAACGTAGATGTGGTGGCCATTGACGAAGCACAATTCTTTGACCAGAATCTTGTGAGGGTCTGCCAGATACTTGCCCAAAACGGTATCCGGGTAATTGTGGCCGGCCTGGATATGGATTACCTGGGGAACCCATTCGGTCCCATGCCCGATTTGATGGCTGTGGCCGAACATATTGTAAAAGTTCACGCCATATGTGTGCGTTGCGGGGATCCGGCCCAGTATTCCCATCGTTTAAGCGATAGCACACGGCTTGTGGAACTTGGAGAAAAAGACACTTACGAACCCCTCTGCAGACATTGTTATAACCAGATAAAAAAATGAACACTAATTTATTTACACACCTTGCAATAAGCATCCCCAATATCCGATACAACCTGAATTATTTCCGTTCATTTTTAAATCAGAAAACCAAATTGCTTGTTTTGGTCAAAGCATACGGGTACGGTCACGGCATAGGTGAATTTTCCCGTATTCTGGAAGATAATGGCACGGATTACCTGGCCGTTGCATATCCTTCAGAAGGTGTTGCTATACGGCAGGCAGGGGTAAATCTTCCGGTTATTGTTCTTTCAGGCGGTATGGAGCATTATGAAACTCTGATCAAAAACCGCCTGGAGCCGAGTCTTCCCTGCATGGATGCTTTTAAGCGTTTTGCAAGTGTAGCCGCTGCCCTGGGGGAAGAGGCATATCCCATACACATTAAGCTTGATACAGGAATGCACCGCCTGGGGTTTGAACAGGACGGGCTCCGGACACTGACGCAAGAATTGCCTTTAGCCCGGTCTGTGAGGATCGCCTCTGTTTTTTCCCATTTTGTGGCTTCGGGAGATCCGCAGCACGATGATTTTACAAGGACACAGATGGCCCGCTTTGAAGCCCTTTCCTCTTTTTTAATGAATCATCTGGATTACAAACCCATACGCCACCTGCTCAATTCTCCCGGAATAGAGCGGTTCTCAAAAGAAGCCCAATATGATATGGTCAGGCTGGGAATCGGGATTTATGGAATGTCCTATGTGGATAAAAGTCTGTTACGGCCTACAGCCTATTTAAAAACGCCTGTTTTACAGGTAAAAACCATTGCCGAAGGAGAAACCGTCGGGTATGCCAGAGCCGGAAAAATAACCAGGCCGGACACACGTATAGCTACTCTTGCCATTGGTTATGCAGACGGGGTTAACCGGCATCTGAGCGGCGGTAAAGCCTGCTTCTCTGTAAATGGACACAGGGCCCCAACCATAGGAAATATCTGCATGGACATGTGCATGATAGATGTAACCGGCATAGACGTCAAACCCGGTGATATGGTAACCGTTTTTGGCGATGATCCCACCATTTTTGAACTGGCAGAAATTCTGGGCACTATACCCTATGAAATCCTTACTTCCGTTGCACATCGGGTCCCCCGCATCTATGTGGAATGATCAGGCCATCATTTTGCAGACCATTTCCATAAGCAGTTCCCCGTCCGAGGCCTCACCCCGGTCAGAAGACTTGTAGATGCTGTCGTAGACGCATAGCAATTCCATGGCCCTGACTGTCCTGCTGAATGAAAAAAACCGGGATGCCCGGAGTGTTTCTTTAAAAAAATAATAATTGCCGCCCATGAGCTTGCCAACCGCATCTTCTGTAAGGGAGGGATTCTCCATGCGAAGGGCATGGTATTTAAGTATTCTTGATAAATGGGTATACAAAAGGCTGATGATCATGACCAGGGGGTACTTCTTTTCATTTTCCGAGAAGTACTGCACGATGGGTTGAACGCCGGCGAAATTACCGTCTGTAAGGTGCCTGAACATGGTAAAAGGACTGAAATCACGGTTGATGCCGACCGAATTTTCAACCATTTCTGTTGTGATGGTCAGTGTACCTTCAGGTATAAGTATGAATAATTTGTCCAGCTCCATGACCACACGCTGCAGGTCTGTTCCCAGGAAATCCGCCAGTAAACCGGCTGCCTGCGGATCAATCCTGGTGTTCTTTTCCTTCAGGTAAGAGGTTATCCATTCCTGCATCTGGTAATCCCTCAGGGGAACCGACTCCAGGACTTCACAATATTTGAGCGCCGTTTTCCAGAGCTCGGTTCTTTTATCCAGCGATTTGCCCATAAGGCAAAGAACAAGGACACAGGAGGGATTCATGGCTTTGAAGTAGGATGCAAGATGCTCTATTCCTTTGAGCTGCTGCGCTTCCTTGACTATGATCACCTGCCTTGATGCCATGAGTGGATACCTTCTTGCATGGTCGGCAATCTGCATAACGGTGGCATCCTGTCCGTAGATGACCATCTGGTTGAAGGCCTTTTCATCTTCTGTAAGGGCATGGGCGGCAATATATGAGGTAATCTGATCCACATAATAGGGTTCCTCCCCCATGAGCAGGTAGCAGGGTTTGTATACGCCCTTTTCCAGGTCTTTCATGATCCGCTTGTAGGCAGACAGTGTTTCTGCAGGTGTAGTTTTAGCCATAAGACAAATTTACATAAATTTGCACTATGAACAGTCCGTCTGTCATTTATTGCTCAGTAAGAAAAAAATGGGTGGAACGCACGCCCGAGGAGGAAGTCCGTCAGCATATCATCAAACACCTTCATGTGGTATGCAGAGCTCCCCTGCACCTGATGACGTGTGAATACCCGGTTCAAAACCTTGATCACCGGGCTGATCTGGTTATCCATGACCGGGAAGGGAAACCTCTGGTGCTGGCAGAGTTCAAAGCACCCTCTGTCAGGGTGGACGATAAAACCATAGCCCAATTGCGAAGGTATAACACAGAGATTATGGCTCCATACCTTCTTGTTAGCAACGGCTCACAAACATTTTTCTGGAAACTGAATAAAGAGAACGGCATGTATGAATCCATGAAAGAAATACCTGCATATGGGGAACTGACCTAATCTACCGTTGAAATGAAAGCTCCCCTAAAATCTAAAATATTCAAAATCGTATCCCTGCAGGCTCAGGCCAGAAATGTGCGCGCCTATGTGATTGGGGGGTATGTTCGCGATTTCTTCCTGAAACGCCACACTACCGATATTGATATTGTTGTAGAAGGAAATGGTCTGGAGATTGCCTCTGATGTGGCCTCTGTTCTGAAGGTTAAAGCCACGTTGTTCAAAAATTTTGGTACAGCGATGTTACGCTACCGCGGGATGGAAATTGAATTTGTCGGGGCAAGAAAAGAGTCCTACAGATCCGATTCAAGAAAACCGATTGTCGAGAACGGGACCGTGGAAGATGACCAGAAAAGGCGTGACTTCACGATAAACGCCATGGCGTTCAGCCTGCAGCAAGAAGATTACGGCACCCTGACAGATCCTTTCAATGGACTAAACGATTTGATGAATAAAGTCATAAGAACCCCTTTGGACCCTGACACTACATTCAGCGATGATCCCCTGAGGATGATTCGTGCAATCCGGTTTGCTGCACAACTGGAATTCACTATAGATCAAAATGCTTTCGATTCAATTACAAGGAATGCAGCCAGGATTCAGATCGTATCCCAGGAAAGAATAACGGCCGAATTGCAAAAGATCATGGCCACGCGCAAGCCTTCGGTGGGATTTTTTCTGCTGGAAAAAAGCGGCCTTCTGTCCATGATCCTGCCCCAGGTATCCCAGCTGCGCGGAGTGGAAACAATGGAAGGGAAAGGGCACAAGGAAAATTTCAGCCATACCATGGAAGTCCTGGATAACGTGGCTATGGCCAGCGACAATATATGGCTTCGGTGGGCCGCTTTGTTGCACGATATCGGGAAACCGGCTACTAAGCAATTTGACAGGGAAGCGGGCTGGACTTTTCATGGACATGATTTTATTGGCAGTAAAATGATCCCCGGAATTTTCCGGCAGCTCAGATTACCCATGGGAGAAGAAATGAAATATGTCCGCAAGATGGTACAACTGCACTTAAGGCCTATCGCTCTTGTTAAAAATGTGAGTGATTCCGGGGTACGAAGGCTCCTGTTCGATGCCGGGCAGGATATTGATGATCTGATGTTGCTGTGCCGTGCCGACATCACATCAAAAAACAGGAAGACTGTAAGACAGCACCTCGGTAATTTTGAACTGGTAAGTAAAAAACTGATCCAGGTTGAAGAGAAAGATGCCATCAGGAACTTTCAGCCCCCTATATCGGGAGAGGTGATCATGCAGACTTACAACCTGCCACCCTGCCGCGAAGTGGGATTAATAAAAGATTATATCAAGGATGCTATCCTGGATGGAAAAATTGGCAATAATTATGCAGAAGCCTTTGAGTTGATGAAACAAAGGGCGGCTGAACTGGGAATCAGTGAAGCAGGTGCATGAGTTCTTCCCTGGTTCGCATGTCCTTCAGGAATGTGCCGGTAAAGGCAGAAGTGACCATTTTTGAATGTTGTTTCTGAACCCCCCGTATCTGCATGCACATGTGCTCTGCTTCGATCACAACCGCAACGCCCATGGGGTTCAGCGTTTCCTGGATGCAGTCGCGGATCTGAACCGTTAAGCGTTCCTGTACCTGGAATCTGCGGGCAAATGTTTCCACTACCCTGGTGATTTTACTGATCCCTGTTATAAAACCATTGGGAATATAGGCCACATGAGCTTTCCCGTAAAAGGGCAGCATGTGGTGCTCACAAAGGGAATACATTTCTATGTCCTTTATTAGAACCATTTGCTGGTATTCTTCACGAAATTTGGCGGAATTCAGGATGGCAGCCGGATCTTCATGGTATCCTTTAGTCAGAAACTGCATGGCCTGTGCGACCCTGAGGGGGGTTCTGACCAGGCCCTCTCTTTGATTATCCTCTCCCAGGAGTTTGAGCACCTCTTTGTAATGTTCCTGCAGCTTTCTTGTCGTTTCGGGGGTATAAGAATCGTTGTTGGTATAAGACATGGGTAATCAGATATGGATTAGATGACAAAAGTACAAAAAAAAACATCCTGTAACTTACCTTAAACTTTCAGGACAAGCAGTAGTCAAATGGAAAATCAAAGTGTAGACTAATCATATTTTTTGTACATTCGCGTTCATGGAAAAAGAACTACTCATTAAGATCAGGGGAATCAAGAAATTTTACCAGGTGGGGACGCAGCAGGTGCGGGCACTCAACGGTGTTGATTTGGATATCAAGAAGAACGAATATGTGGCTATCATGGGCCCGTCAGGATCGGGCAAATCTACTTTAATGAATTTGCTGGGATGCCTGGACACGCCAACAGAAGGAACATATATCCTGAACGGTACAGATGTAAGCCAGATGCGGGACGACCAGCTGGCGGTAGTAAGAAACAAGGAAATTGGATTCGTTTTCCAGTCATTCAACCTTTTACCCAGATACAATGCTCTGAATAACGTGGCATTGCCACTGATATATGCAGGATTACCACGGGCAGAAAGGGAGCGCGAAGCAAAAAAAGCCCTGATCAACGTTGACCTTGAGGACAGGATGGATCACAAACCCAATGAGCTGTCTGGCGGACAAAAGCAAAGGGTGGCCCTTGCCCGTGCCATGGTTAACAATCCATCCATAATACTGGCCGATGAACCCACAGGAAACCTTGACACAAAAACATCGCTCGATATCATGCAACTTTTTGAACAGGTTTATGCAAAGGGAAACACCATCATAATCGTGACCCACGAGGAGGACATTGCCCGCTATGCAAGACGTGTTGTCCGCCTAAGGGACGGGCTTATAGAAAGTAACCAGCAAAACGGCAATCCGGTGTTGAACAATTAATGAACAAGATCTACACCCGTACAGGGGACAGCGGTTCTACCTCCCTTCAGGACGGGAGCAGAATATCAAAGGCTCATCCACGTGTTGCAGCCTATGGGAAAGTAGATGAGCTCATATCCTGGTTAGGACTCATCAGGTCGCATCCCGGATTCTCCCCTGATCAGAAATTGCATGAAATCAATTCTTTTCTGCGCAGCATCCAGGTGGATCTGATGCATCTGGCAAGAAAGCTGGCATGGAACGATCCATCTTGTAATCCTGATTACGATTTTCAAGCCGCGACCCTGGCACTTGAAGAATCAATCGACAGCCTGCAGGCACGGCTTCCTGCACTTCATACTTTTATACTCCCGTACAAACCAGAGATTTCCTCACAGATTCATATTGCCCGTACCATCTGTCGGGAGACAGAACGTAACATGGTCGTCCTTGGCACGGATATTGCCGGCGCTGATATGCTCACATACATAAACCGTCTTTCAGACTATCTTTTTGTTCTGGCACGGTTCATGACCATAACCAATAAATGTGAAGAAGATAATTTTATATAACTTTGTTCACTTTTTTTTAACACATTTCATCAATGTACTGGACACTTGAATTGGCATCTAAACTAGAAGACGCTCCCTGGCCGGCTACCAAGGAGGAACTTATTGATTATGCCACACGCTCGGGCGCTCCGCTGGAAGTTATTGAAAACCTGTCAGACCTTGAAGATGATGGAGAAATATACGACAGCATAGAAGACATATGGCCTGATTATCCCAGCAAAGAAGATTTTTTTTTCAATGAGGAAGAATATTGACGGCTTATAAGTAAGTTAAATTATTAAATTACAGCGCGATAAATAATAAAAATTTGTTTGTCGCGCTGGTGTTTTATGGTGTTGTATGGTGCGGTTTGTTTGTCTAAATTGCGGTTTTTCTTCTCAAAAACTGGGTTTGTT
>MWDM01000013.1 GCA_002070565.1 Bacteroidetes bacterium ADurb.Bin139 | reverse complement strand
TGGTGTGTTTTAGGCAATTTCCCAACCATGTTTTTTTGAATTTATTTGCAGTAATTTTACTCTAAGATACTGATTTCCTGCATATATTCCAAATGTTTTTGGGCTTATTTTTGCTGATTTTCAATGTTTTAACTACTTTTTAAGGGCCGACTACTTACCACCTCCCAGTCAATCCTCACTTCAAAAAGGATTACACAGTCCTTTCTTCTGCCTCCAGGACAAAGGCACGCAAACCTTGTTTTGGGGCGGATTCATCTACTTTCTTAAGATCCTGCAGCAGAGGGTCCACCATATGGTCCGGAACAAAAGTGATCAGTGCGGAATTCAGGGTTGGCCAGGCATGGCTTCCAAGATGCGGTTCTCCGTCACGGGATCCGCGTCCGCGCACTTCTTCCCAGAAGGTGAAGCCCCTTGCGTTATTTTTATTCAGGGCTTCCAAAACCTCGTCATAAAATGCCTGGTAAAAAGATATGAATAATGCTTTCATGGTTGTTGTGTTTTACGCATTTTGCGTTTTTCCTTTCTTTCAGATGTCAGGCTGTAAATGGCGGGAATCAAAAAAAGCGTGACAGCAGTGGACACGGTAAGACCGCTGGCTACTGTGATACCCAGCCCGTTCCATGTTTCTGCACCCACTCCCCTCCCAACAGCTAAAGGAACCATCCCGAATATGGTGGTCAATGCAGTCATCAGGATGGGACGCAGACGTGAACGGCCAGCTGTAACAACGGACTCCCGGATAGACATGCCCCGTTCCCGGCACAGGACGGTGTAGTCTATCAAAACAATCCCGTTTTTCACCACAATTCCGAAAAGCATCAACAACCCCACCATGCTCATGATACTCAGGGGGGTATTGCTGATGGCAAGACCCGCCAGCACTCCGGTAAGGGCAAAGGGTACAGAGAACATGATGATAAAAGGACTGGAGAATGATTCAAACTGCGCAGCCATGACAATGTATACCAGAATGAGTATCAATACCATCAAAAGGGTAAGATCCCGGAACGACTCCTGCTGGTCTTCGTAGCTTCCGCCTATACCAATCATGATTTCGGGTGGGATTTCCACTTTACCCACCTGTTCCCGGGCTGCTTCTACCAGGTCACTCAGGGCGGCTCCCTTTGCCGCAACACAGGAAACGGTTACAATTCTTTCCCTGTCTTTACGTACAATGGTGGGAGGTTGCATGGTCTGGCCAATGGTAGCCACATCCCGTAACCTGATTCTATGTCCCTGGTTGTTGTAGATCAGAATGTTCTGAATGTCTTCCAGGGTTTGCCGGTATTCGGGAGCGTACCTTACCTTAATCAAATATTCATCGCCTTCTTCCCGGTAATAAGAAGCGATAGCCCCGTTGATTCTGTTGCGTACAAATTGCGAGGCCGTGGACAAGTTTAGCCCGTGTGAAGCCAGTTTCTCACGGTCAAAATCCACCAGGTATTCGGGGGAGTATTCGTCCCTGGAAATGGTGACCTGTGAGGTACCGGGAACCTTTTCCATCAGATTGGCCAATTGGGTGGCAAGGGCATCGGTAGTGGAAAAATCGTTCCCGTAGATTTCCAGGTCTACCGTAGTCTGGCCCCCTGTAGAGCCACCCATCCCGGCGCCAACGTCAAAGGTGCGGATCTCGGGGTAATACCTTCTAAGGTCATCACGCATGGCATCGGATAGTTCCTGTATGGAACGTTTGCGTTCGGTTTTAAGGGAAAGACGGATGTTTGCGGTCATGATGTGAGACCCGTTATCACGCAGCTGGCCAAATAAGTTGTCTTCGCTAGCCTGGCCTACGGTAAAGGTCATGGTCTCAATTTCGGGGTAATCCCTGCGGAATTGCTCATATATGCGCATAGACAATTCCCTGGTGATCTCTGCCCTGGTATTGATGGGTAATTTCACGGTCATCGACAGCCTTGCGTTGTCCTGATGTGGGAAAAACTCGGTTGGAACCTTGATGAACAGTAACAGCGAAGCCAGAAATATCAAAGTCGAAACCAAAATCACGGTTATGCGGTGGCTGACTGTCCAGTCCAGGGCTTTGGCGTAAACGACGTCCAGTGCATTCAGAAATTTCTCCACAGGCCCGTATATCCTCTGAAATGATTTTGATTTTTTGGAGCTAAGGCGGAGCATCTGGGATGCCATCATAGGTGTCAGGGTGAGTGCTGCAATGGTTGATACAGAACTTACCAGGGCTACGACCCAGCCCAATTGCCTGAAAATTTCCCCGGAAACACCAGAGACCATGGTCAGGGGTATGAACACAGCGAGCAAGGTCAGGGTAGAGGCGATGATGGAAATGGACACCTCGTTGGTGGCATAAACGGCCGCCGACTTTGGCTTTGTTCCCCGTTCTATGTGGGTTGTGATGTTTTCCAGGGCAACAATGGCATCGTCCACCACCATCCCAATGGCTATGCTTAGCGAGGAAAGGGAAATGATATTGAGCGTATTTCCTGTAACAAGCAGGTAAATGAATGCGCTTATCAGGGACACGGGAATGACTAAGGCCACAATGAGGGTAGCGCGCCAGCGTCCAAGGAAAATAAATACAACAAGCACCACCAGGATCAGGGTGATCAAGATGGTGTCTACCAGGCTTCTTATTACCCGGTTGATGTTGTCGGAAAAGTCTGTGACAACGCCAATTTTTATATCGGAAGGGAGTTCTTGTTGCAATTCCGGAAGCTGTTCCAGCACTTTTTGACAGATCTGTACCGTATTGGCTCCCGCCTGTTTCTGAATGATGATGGTTCCTCCCTGTACCCCGTCTATGTAGGTCTCCTGGGCTCTTTCCTTCACGGTGTCTTCAACCCGGGCCACGTCACTCAGAAAGATATTCCGGCCCTGGAAATGACCAACTATGATGTTTGTCAGCTGGCTGGGATCCCGGTATTCTCCTTCCATTCGAATATTCAGGGTTTCTGTTCCAATGTCAAGGTTTCCGCCCGGCGTGTTCCTGTTTTCATAGGCTATGGTTGCAGCTATACCTTCCACAGTAAGGTTATAAGCTTCCAGTTTATAAGGGTCACAGTATATCTGGATTTCCCTTTCGGGAGCACCGGATATGGATACTGTGCCCACCCCTTTGATCCTGCTCAGGGGAGAAGCCACCTGGTCATCCAGGATCTTGTACATGCTGTTCATGCTTTCCCGGGCCTGGACCGACAGGATCATGATGGGTATGTCATCGGTACTAAACTTGAAAAGCACTGGGGTATTGGCATCGTCGGGCAAATAGTCTGCAATCAGGCTCAACTTGTCCCTTACATCGTTTGTTGCCTGGTCTATGTCTATACCATACTCAAATTCCATCACCACAAGCGAAGAGTTTTCCTTGGTGCTGGTTGTGATATGTTTCAGGTTACTTACACTGCTCAATGCGCCTTCCAGCACCTTGGTCACGTTGTTCTCAATATCTGCGGCACTTGCGCCGGAATAGGTGGTGATGACCAAAATGGTGTTATCACTCATACTGGGCAGAAAATCCACCGATAGCCTTGAAAGCGAAAATATCCCGATAACGGCAAGACCTACGTAGATAAGGGCAGTTGTGACCGGCTTTCTTACTGCCGATTGATATATACTCATAATGTTCCTTTATTCATTAGCAAGTTCAACAGCAGCGCCGTTGGTAAGTCTGTTCAAACCGGTTGTTATGACCAGCTCCCCTTCTTCCAGGCCCGACAGACATTCATAATAAGAGTCCAGCCTTCTGCCCGGTTCAACCAGCCTGTATTGGGCTTTTCCATCTTTGTACACATATACGTATCGCTCTCCCGAGCCCTGCTGTTTGATGATACTCTGGTCCGGAACGAGCAGGCACGGTTCTGCTCCAAAATCAATGGATACACGGGCAAACATCCCGGGTCTGACTTTCCTGTTGACGTTGGGGATGACTATCTCTACCGGAAAAGTCCTGGTAGCAGCAGTAATGGTTGGGTAAACGATCGAAACCCTGCCTTTGAATAACTCGCCCGGATAAACGTCAAGACGAATTTCCACCTCCATCCCTTTACGGATTTTTGTGAAGAACGATTCCGAAACATGGATCAGTAGCTTTACCGGGGAGATCTGTTCTACTACCAGCAAGGGCATGCTCATACCAAAAAGATCTCCGCTGTCGTAATGACGGGCGGTGATTACTCCGTCTATGGGGCTTACCAGCTGTGTGTTTTCCACCAGGTTGCTATACTGGGTACGCAAAACCTCCAGGCCAGTCTTCTGTGCATCCCATTCGGAACGGGACACGCCGCCCACTTTGTATAATTCATCCACACGGCTGAAAGAGACTTCCATGTTTTCCAGTTGTGTACGGACCTGCTCCAGGTTGTTATCGTCCATCTGCACCAGTTCTTGTCCTTTTGAAACAAAATCGCCCACCTCTACATAGATTTTCTTGATGCGGGCAGCCATTTGCGGTGCAATATTGTTGATGATATTTGCCTGTACCGTAGCTGTGAATTCATTGATCCGGGGCACTTCTTCCAGGGTAACAGCGGCAGCCCTGACAACGATCTTTTCCTGGGCAACATCCTGTTGCTTATCAGTTTTTAAACCGCATCCTGTGAGAAGTACGACGGCTGTGACCAGGCTGACTAACCTATATGTGTTCATGTGTTATTGATTTTGATAATTACTTGTTCCTGTTATTTTTTCCAATTCTGCCCTATAGAAAAGGTAGTTGTATACCGATTGGTGATAGGCAAGGCGTGCTTGTGTCAGGGCCAGTTCAGAAGCACTCAGGTCCAGCCACGTTCCCATCCCAACCTCATATTGTTTGCAGCTTATGGAATAAGCCTTTTCTGCCATGGATACGTTTTCTTTGTTTGAAGATAGCGATTCTACTGCATTGCTCATCTGGTTCAGGCAATTGCTCACGTTCAGGCGGAGTGTCCTTTCCGAATTGACACGGCTGTCATCCAGCGTTTCCAGACTCAGTTTGCTTTGCCGGATTTGTTGTTGTCTCTTTAATCCGTTGAACAACGGGATACTCAGTGCAAGCGAAGCCGTGGAATAGGGGTACCAGTTATAATTGGAGAACCTGAAATCATTGTTCATGGATGAATACTGATAGTTGGACGAAAGGCTAAGGGTTGGCAGAAAAGATGCTTTTGCAATCTTCATAGCCAGCTCCATCTGTTGCTTCTGGATGTCAAGCTGCATCAGGTCAGTATTTTTTTCCAGAGAAAATCCATTAGTGGAGGACAAACCCACTGTAGTAACTTCACCTTCATATTGGATCAGGGAGCCTGCAAAGACCACCGGATACTCAATATCAAGTCCCATCAGGGCTTTTAGTTGCATAGCTGCCAGCTCTATAGCTGTTTCAGAGGCCAGCAGGTTCGGGCGCTGGTTCTTAAGGGCCACCTCGGCACGGAGTTTTTCAAACTCACTAGCCATCCCCTGTGCATATTTATCGGTAACGGTTTTGGTGTTTAGAGCCACGTTGTCATAATTTTTCTTAAGCACCACATAGGAATCCTTAGCCAGGAGAAGGGAGTAATAGGCTTGTTTAACCGCGCTGACCATAGCTAACCTGCCGGAACGCGCTTTTTCCACGGCAAGATCAATATCCAGAGCAGATAGCTGTACCGTCTTCCATAAGGCAGGAGCCACCAGCGGGAGTGATAAGGTTACACCTCCCATCCAGTTGTTATCCGTCCCCACAGAGATTTCGGTGGGCGTTCCTCCGAAATCAAACACCATAACCTGCTTTTTAAGGGTGCGGTTGTACACACCACTGGCCGAAATTTTTGGCCAGAGTCCGGACTGGGTTTCTTTACGTGCATACAGGGCGCGTACCACCTCACGGTCTGCAATACGGATGACCGGACTCTCTGAGAGTGCGATTTTTAAAGCAGTTTCCAGGTCCACATACAATGTGTCCTGTGCCCTAAGCAATTGCACTTGCACAAAAGATAATAAAACAACAAGAATACAGGCAGATTTCTTCATAACCTAACAATAAAAACGAGCAGGCAAAGTAAAGCAGATTTTATGCCAACATCAAAAATTTTCACGCAACGACTTATTTTCTTCAATCAAAGAATATATTTACCTTTGAATATGACTCAAAAATCCCGCACATACCATTATTTTCTATTTTTTTTAACAGTATTTCTCCTTCTGTTCGTAGGGGCTATGCGTGTAGATCCCTGGATCGCATTGGTTCTGGCTTTTGTGGATACATGCTGGATGACCCTGATGCTCTTCGGACTGGAACGATACCTGGAATACGTGAACCGCAAGAAGATGCCAAGATTGCTGGCCATGCTTACCACTTCCTGTTTTCTTGTGGCCTTCGTGAGCCTGTTGATGTTGACTGAAGACATTGTATTGAGACTGATGCTCCGGGATCATTTTCAACGGTCACCATTTATTTACCCGTTATTCCGTAATTCAATGCTGGTGATGGGAGCCTATTTAGGTGCCACGGGAATACGTGCCCGGAAAATCAGGATACAGTCAGAGAATCTTATACAGGAAAAACAGGACATGGAGCTGACCCTGCTCAAAAGCCGTATGGATCCTCATTTTGTTTTCAATGCATTGAATGTTTTATATTCCTTAAGTTATACCAGAAGTGAGAAAACACCGGAAATGATCATGAAGCTGGCCGAAATGCTGCATTATATTATTGACGAATGCCAGGTAGACAAAGTGCCGATAGCCCGGGAAGTCCAATATATTGAAAATTACCTTGGTTTTCAGGGGATGCGTTACGGAGAAATTGCAAACTTACGTTTCACCCATATCGTGGATGATGCCCGGGCAGAGATCCCTCCCATGATACTGCAGCCATTTATTGAAAACAGCTTCAAACACGGAGATATGACAAGCAATCCTGCAGGTAAGATCACGATCAGCCTGTTGGTGGAAAATAAGAGGCTGTTGTTTACCGTTGTCAATACGAAGGGTAAGGCCAATGAACAAAATTTTGAGAGAGAAGGGCTGGGAGTTTCCAATGTGGAAAGGCGGCTCAAATTGTATTATCCCGGCAAGCACTCCCTGGAGATGCAGAGAACGGAAAAAGAATACCTTGTCACGTTGAAGATTGAACTATGAAAAATCTTCGATACCGAGTGGTGATAGTTGATGATGAGACGCCTGCCCGCAGGCTCCTGGAAGAGTATGTTTCCGTTATCCCTGAACTGAAACTGACCGGGAGTTTCAACCATGCTGCGCAGGCTGCACAATATCTTGAAGAACATACGGCAGACATATTACTTTGTGACATTCAGATGCCGCAGATGAGCGGAATAGAGCTTGTCCGGCAACTGAAAAAGCCGGTTTGTGTGATATTCACAACAGCACATTCCCGGTTTGCCGTCGAAGGGTTTGAGGTAGATGCTGCCGATTATCTTCTCAAACCCATTGAGCTTTCCCGTTTCCGAAAAGCCATTGATAAAGCCAGGGAAATCTGTGACAGGACAAGACAGGCTTCGGAGTCCATTTATGTAAAGTCCGATTACAAAATCCACAAAATTGATCTGCCTGAGCTTATCTATATGGAATCCCAGCATGAATACGTTACTTACTATACCAGAAACAAAAGGATTACGGCTTTTGGTTCACTCAAAGCGCTCGAACAAACGCTCCCGCGGGACAGGTTTTTAAGGATACATAAGTCCTATATCATATCGAAGGACAAGATTGTGAGCATCACCCGAAACAGTGTGATCCTTAATGACATGGAACCTGTCAAGATCCCGGTCGGGAGGGTTTATAGGGAAAGTCTTGCTG
The DNA here is from genome assembly GCA_002070565.1 of Bacteroidetes bacterium ADurb.Bin139. Classification (GTDB taxonomy): domain Bacteria; phylum Bacteroidota; class Bacteroidia; order Bacteroidales; family UBA932; genus DMER64. The sequence goes on along the minus strand of MWDM01000013.1, from coordinate 35,901 downwards.
CTATATATGCACATCCTTCTGCAGGAAGGGAATCCTAAGGCTTCTTTTCAAACAGCAGGCAGGCGGTTTCTGCAATGTTACTATTTAGTGACGGGTCCAGAAGGCCATGCGTTTCATCAGCAAATGAATTCCCATGCGCAGGAAGAACCATTTTCCGAATTCATAGTGGCCACCTTTGCCATAAAGGCTGCGTATGCAGGCTCCGCGTTTTCTGAACTGTTCCACGGTATAGGTTGCCACGCGTGTAGGAACCGATAAATCATCAGAAGCATGGGCAATCAGAATATGTGTTTTGGGTGTCCATCCGTCAACCAGTGAGTTTTCCCTGAACTTATCCCAGAGTTTTTTGATCTCGCTGTTTCTTTCGGGTGTAAAGAAATCGGGGTGCATATATTTATGAAGGTCCTGACCTATCCATTCTATCAACTGATCCCTGTAGTGTGTCCTGTCCAGCCAGCTATCCATGTTTTCCAGCAGGGGGCCGATAAAGATCCGTGAATAATCCAGGTTCAGGCCGTACCATATGTCATAAGCCTTGAAGATTCCCGGAGCCGCCGGATATTGAGCATAGCCTGTTTTGGCAAATTCTTCAAAAGCCACATTCATATCGTATATGCCGCCTCCAATGATTGCCCTGTCAATGATGATGTCCTCTGGCTGTTCCTTTTCAATATGACGTACCAGTGCCAGGGCACTGGATCCGCCCATGGAATATCCCCCAATGGAAATATGCTTTTGCAACGGACTTCCCGTGATCCCGGGAAAGTATTCTATGGCTGCGCGGTGCATGTCGTATGCCACCCGTCCTGTGTTATCGGCCATAAGGAAAGGGGACTCCAACGTATCTTTGGTGACGCCGTTGCCCAGCAGGTCGGGAATGATGACAATATAGCCCAGGAATGACAAGACTCCTTCAAATATAATCAGGGCATCGCTCCCCGATCCGAATTTGTCGATATTGGCCGAGGGTAAAAAATGCAGGACACCACGCGGTTTCCTGTTGAGGGGCCGCATGATGATCCCCGAAGATACCACCGGATTTCCCAGGGGATCAATTGTATTATAAGATATAGCCGTAATGCGTACTTTCATTCTTATCAGGGCTTTGATCAGGGGTTCTATCCGGGAAAGATCCAGAGCGGGGAAATCTTTTTTTACTTCGGTAAATACATCGGAGATGGAAAAATCTCCTTCTTTAAGAATATCTTTAAAAAAACGTGACATATTTTGATTTTGTCTTCATATTGTTAAAAAACACCTGTGTTTCTTCACAGGGAACAGACAAATCGTCAGCAGCATGCCCCAGGTAAATGAGGGTGCGGGTATACCAACCCTCCGGCATGGAATGCAAAGACAATACGTCTTCGATTTTTTTAATTTCGGGATTACCTTTGGCAGAGAAGAAATCGGGGTGCATGTATGTATCCAGCCATTCTTCCCGGTTGGCAAGCAACGGCCCCGTAAAAATCCTGGAATAATCCAGTTGCAGGTCGTACCAGTAGTCCATGCTTTTGATCATCAGAGGAATCAGAGGATACTCGGCAACCCCCCTCTCTTTTAGGATCTGATAGGTTTTACTCATCTGGTATACATCTTCTCCGGCAAAGAGCTGCTTCACTTTTACCGGGGATTCTGCAAGCCGGTCTATATAACGCAGCAGGGCTACAGCACCGGTAGCCCCTCCCGAATATCCAAAAATGTCTATTTCGGGATCAAGCGGTTCCTTTTCATAGCGGGCATAGTATTCCATAGACGCCAGTTGCATATCGTAACACACACGACCGGTATTGTCCATAAACAGGAATGGTTGCGGAAGACCGGAACTGATCCCGCTCCCTATCAGATCGGGTATGATCACCGTAAAACCAAGGAATGCGAACACCCCTTCAGTGATAATAAGCAGATCACTGCCCCCTTCCAGGCTGGATAAAGGGGTAGTGGGAGGGACATGAATCACCCCCCTTGAAGCCATTCCCAGGGGTTTAACGATAATGCCCGTTGCAATAACGGGGTCACCCTTCGGGTCTACCGTACGATAAGAGATGGCGGTGACTTTCACGCGCATATCCAGGTTAAAAAAATCGGCGGCGGATTCCAGCATGGAAAAATCCAATTCAGGAAAATCACTAAGCGTGAGCTCAATCATTTCGTGCATGCTGAACTCCTGTGAACGCAGCACAGATACCAGGTATCCATCCGGAGGCCTGGTAACCAGGTCTGTTTTATGGCACGAGAGAAAAACCAGCAACATGAAGGCTGCCGGCAATCCTTTATGTCTCATATAGCGTCAAAATCCCCCCAGAACAATCAAAGCAAGCAGGGACATCAACGATCCCACTATGATGAGTATTTTTGATATCAGGTCCATTGAATTATAAGTTTACAGTTATTATCCCCATGCCAGGAGGATCAGACAAATCATCATGATAATCGGCCCGGCAACGCCTGCAATCTTGATGATCAGATTCCAGTTAATAGTCATAGTCAATACCTTTTATTATTTATAAAACACCTAAAAAAACGAATGCCAGGAGTGTGACAATAAAACTGAGCATTGCAGCAATTCTTAAAAAATCATCCATAACAGTTGCGTTTAATAAAGTTTACAGGATCAGGCCAACAAGATAGGAAATCATTTCAAAACCCCATCCAAGCCATAAATTGCCAATAAGGCACATAAGGGGCCCCAGGATGGCGAACACTTTCCAGATCCAGTGAGGATCAGCAGTCAATTTTGTCATAACGGTAATTATTTTATTAAAAGATAAAACATAGAAGTGGCGATAAATTGGAAACCGGCCTCAAAATGATCTCCGGTTATGCGTTCGTAAGTAATGGCACAGCCCCTTTTTTATACTCTCTGTATAGCAGGTCGGGACACGCTACGGGGATCAGGTTGTCCTGTGATGAATGAATCAGGTGTATCTCTGTTAGCGGTCCCGGTGTATAGTTGTATACAATGGAGTTCATTTCCAGAGGCTCTTTGAGTTTGATAAATTCGCAGCTCAGTTCCGGGTTGAAAAAATCGGGGTGCATGTAATTGGGCAGATTACTGCCCCAGCGGTTTATGATGCTCGAAAGGCTTCGCTTGCCGCTAAACCACCAGGCATATCCGTCCCCTCCTTCTTCCGGGTCGGGAGAATCAACAGGGTTTTCCATACCGTTGGCAAAGATTCCGGAATAATCCAGTTGCAGGTTGTAAAACTTGTCCAGTCCAAGAATTACCATGGGGATAGACTGATAATCGTTCCTTTCTGTTCGGACATAGGCCCTGAAAGCTTCCAGGCCATCGTACACGCCTCCCCCGGTGATCACCTTATCCACTTTTAATCCCGTGGGATGGTCCTGATAATACCATGCCATAGCCATGGAAGTGCTTCCTCCAAGGGAGTACCCTAATATGGTACTGCGATTGCCAAGTTGGTAGTTCTCTTTGATCAGGAGGTATTCTTCCACTGCTTTTCGCATGTGATAAGCAGCAATTCCGGTATGTTCGGCAATCAGGTAGGGGCGGGGCCAATCTTCTGTATAGCGGACACCTACAAAATCGGGGTTGATGGTAATATAACCCAGCATGCAAGGTACACTTTCAAATGAAAACTTTTTTTGTTCTACGTACAGCGACGGGGCTTCACTATCACGCATCGGGGCAATGGGAGGGACTTCCACAATACCGGGGGGATTCAGGTCTTTTGGATAAAAGAATGCCCCGGTGGCAATAACGGCATTTCCAAACGGATCAATGGTTTTATAAGATATGGAAACGCCACGGATCTGCCGCTGCAATCCTTTCCGGAATAACTTCTCAATGTCTGTCTTAGTCTTTTCAGGAAACTCAAAATTCAGGTTTTCAACAAGCCCCAAAACAGATTCAAAAGCAAATTCTGCCGTAAAATCCCATACGCCCAGTTCTTCTACCAGATAGAACGGAGTGAATTCCCTGATGCTATCCTGCGGGGTACAACCCCAAAAGCAAAAAGAAGAAAGAAAGATAACAGGTAAAAAAAAATATTTTTTGGTCATATAACACAAAAAATGGCTAAATAATTATTTCAACAACAGATAAAGAATGGCTGTGAGCATGAATTCGCTCCCTGCCTGATAATGGTCTCCCGTAGTGCGTATATACTGTATGGAACATCCTTTTTCCCTGTAAACCTTGTACAACAGGTCGGCACAGTCGACCGGGATTAGATTATCTTCCCCGCTGTGAATCAGGTGTATATCAAGTCTTCTACTGGGAGTCCAGTTGTAAACAAGGGAGTTCAGTTCCATACATTCCTGCAGCTTGAGAAATTCACCCCTGGGTTCCTGAAGGAAGAAATCCTCATGCATATAATTGCGCAAATCACTACCCCAGCGACGGTAAATGCTCCCCGAACCGTGCGTGCCGTCAAACCAGTAGGCATAGCCGTCACCGCCCAGGGCAGGATCCGGTGAGTTAACAGAATTCTCCATGCCGTTGGTAAAAATCTTGCTGTAATCCAGGTTAAGATCATAAAATGTATCCATAGCAATGATTACACTGGGGATTGCCAGGTAATCACTTTTTTCGGTACGCGCATAGGCCTTGAACGCCTCCAGACCGTCGTATACACCGCCTCCTGTGAAGAGCTGGTCAACAGTTATTCCGGTAGAATGTGTGGTGTAATATTTGGCTATAGACATGGCAGAAGCGCCTCCCAGCGAATATCCCATAACCGAACTTGTCTTCCCAAGCCTGTAGTTTTCTGTAATAAGCAGATATTCTTCTACAGCTTTGCGCATATGGTATGCTACCAGGCCGGAATTGGCATCGTGAAGGAAAGGACGTGGCATATCCTGGGTATAGAATACCCCCAGCAGGTCGGGATTGATGGCAATATAATTGAGCATACAAGGGAAAGCTTCTTCAAAAAAACGTTTTTCCCCCACATAAATCGCGGCACTGGCATTCCTGTCCAGGTGCGCAATGGGCGGCACTTCTACTATCCCCCTGGGCTTCAGGTCCCGGGGATAGAAGAAGGCCCCGGTTCCAAGCACGGGATTTCCGAAAGGATCCAAAGTCCTGTAGGATATGGCAACCCCGCGTATTTCTTTATTAAGGTAACCCTCTATAAGGTCCAGTACCTTATTGATTGTAGGGTCGTTTGCTTCTACTTCCAGAGCCTGAAGCAAAGCATTTAGCGCATCATTTACGGTAAAATCCCAAGTGTTGAGTTCTTCCACAAAAAATTCGGGAGTCACCACGTCCACCGTATCGTGGTGGGAGGTGCAACCTGTCCAGAAAAGTGAAATCAGCAGAGCAAATACTATTGATAAATGTTTCATTATTATAAGGTTAGTATTATATTAATTAATAAATCAATCCCATGCCCAATCTCCTGAAATGACCAGCTCTTCCTGCAGCTGGTTGTCAATAAAATAGGTGCGCAACTGTTCCCGGCTCATGCGTGAGGCAGGAAGAGACAGTGCATTGGCCAATGCATAGACCATCATGGCAGAAGACCTGATGTTGCTGTTAATCATTTCCGGGGTAATATGCTGTGGCCCGTCCTCACTGGTATGGTATGTGTGGAATGTCTGGTAACGACACAGGGGGGTGAAGGTGGAGATTCCTTCCATAAGGAAGGGCGCGTGATCGCTTCCCATATAGGTAATATGCTCTATTGTGTTGGCAAAAGCCGAGTCTGTCCGGCTAATGAGCATGCCGGCCTGCCTGAAGAAATCTTCCGATTCGTAATGACCCATCAGATTAAAGCCGTATGTGTTCACGGTCATGTCATGATTGAACATGTAGCGGATCCCATCCAGAAGGTTTCTTTTACGGGCTTCTTTTACATAAAGTTCCGATCCGTAATGGCCCTGCTCTTCGGCCATAAAAAGCACGAATTCAACAGAACGGCGCGTTTTCAGGTTCAGGGCTTTGAAAATCCTTGCCATTTCCAGTACCGATACCGCGCCAGAAGCATTGTCCAGTGCCCCGGGAGCAATATCCCATGAATCCAGGTGTGCCCCCACTACAATAGTTTCCTGCGGTAGCCCGTAACCTTCCAGTCTGGCCACTACATTTCTGGCATTGGCCTGTTTGCATGAATTTCTGGTATACAGATGTGCTGTACATGGTCCACGTGTGAGACGTATCCTTAATTTTTCTCCCTGCTCACAGGAAATGCTGACTGCCGGAATTCTGATCATTTCCCCGTCCAGGGTAGCAGAACCGGTTGCCGGAAGATTACCGGGAATGGGATTGACAGCTATGCAACCGACAGCACCCTGGGCGATAGCCAGTGATAATTTCTGCGCCCGGTGTGTATTCCTCAGGTGCGAAGGGGTTCCTGGCAGCAATCCCAGATGGATGAGCACGATTTTCCCGTTTACATCCAACCCGTTGTAGTCATTGCTCAGGCCGTTACCGGCATCTACAATGGTTGCCCGAATATCGGAAGAAGGGGTATAAGCCAGGGAAAGTGCCTGGAAATCGACATAAGAACCTGCCGTGTCAATCCTCAGCCTCACATCTTCTCTTTGCCACTGGTTGAAAGTAAAAGGCTGGAAGAAAACATGCTCAAATCCATAGGAACGGAACAAAAGAGCGGCCAGTTCTTCTGCACGTCCGGCAGATTCTGTTCCGGCCATCCGGGGACCGTAACGGTTACAAATCTCTACTAAAAGGTGATAAGCCTTGGAATGACTCCTTATTTCCAGATCAATGCTTTTAAACACATTATGAAGGTGCAATTGCGGATTTTGACATCCCGACAGGAATAGCAAAATGAAAATAAAAAAAGGCCACCTCCGCTTCATGTCAACAAATATATAAAATATTCATAAATTTGAAATATGCGGGGTAGTGTGAGGGATTTGTGCTTTCCCGGTACCTGCAGGGTATGCGGCCGGGTTTTGATAGGGCAGGAAAAAATGATGTGCCTGCCATGTCTTTATGACCTCCCAAGAACATACCACTGGATTTTTCCCTTTCATTTTCTGACAGAGATCCTAAGCTGCATGCCTTCCTGCACCTGGGCCACCTCCTTTCTTTTCTTCAGGGAAGAGAGTCCATACAGGAAATTGCTACACCGTTTCAAATACGGAGGGGAAAAGGAAATAGGGTTGTATATGGGTTTTCTTTACGGGAAAGAATTGTTGCGTTCCCATAAGACTCCCCCCAATCCGGTAATTATTCCTGTTCCTATGTCTTCTCTCAAACGCAGGAAAAGAGGGTATAACCAGGCAGAATGGCTGGCTGCGGGAATAGCCCTTGCAACAGGCTGGGGACTAGATGTGTCGGCTGTAAAAAGGACCCGGGAAAAAACAAGTCAGACTGTATACGGCAGGGAAGAACGCCGGGAAAACATAAAAAATTCTTTTATAGCCAAAAGAATTCCATACAGAGAAGTTCTTGTGGTTGATGATATTATCACAACCGGTGCCACCATGGAAAGTTGCGCCAGGGCCATATTGGAGATCAATCCTGGTGTCCTGATTGGTTTTGCCTCCCTCGCATATGTTGAATAAAAACGTATATTTGTAAATCATGCCTGAATTTCTACGCCTGGATATCGTGGATATTATAGATATTGTACTGGTGGGCCTTCTGATCTACCAGGTGTATAAAATCATTCGGGGCACGGCTGCAGTCAGCATTTTTATAGGAATCATCATTGTCTATTTCATCTGGATGGTAGTCAAAGCACTCCATATGGAATTGCTTACAACCATCCTGGACAAGATAATCAGCGTGGGTGTTCTGGCCCTGATTGTGGTATTCCAGCAGGAAATCAGGAGGTTCCTGCTTCGCCTCGGGACAAGGTATACAAAAGAAGGAAAGCGGCGCGGATTGCTTGAAACCTTATTCCGTCCCGGGAAAGAAACCTTGTCAAAAAATGATATCGAGGAGATCATTCAGGCATGCAGCCGTATGTCTGAGCGGGAAATCGGAGCCCTTATTGCCATGGAACGTTTTGCCTCGCTTGGTTTTGTTGCCGAGACCGGGGACAGGATCGACGCCAGGATCCAAAGCCGGCTGATAGAAAATATATTTGCCCAAAACGGCCCGCTGCACGACGGGGGGATCATTGTATCCAATGGGCGTCTGCAGTCTGCACGGTGCACTTTTCCCATGTCTGAAAGCCAGGGAATCCCGCCCTATTTTGGCATGCGGCACCGGGCAGGGGTAGGCCTGAGCGAACAAACAGATGCCTTTATCATAGTCATATCGGAAGAAACCGGACATATTGCCACCATGCAGGATGGCGTGATCAAAACATTAAGCGGGGTGGCCGAATTGCGCTTTGACCTGGAGAACGCCTTTCACAAGTAAGAACCACCATGATCTATCCGGACCAGTTTGAGCTAAAAATAGGTTTTGACAGGATACGGGAGATGCTTACACAGCTGTGCGTGAGCCCTTGTGGCCGTGAGCTGGCAGAGAATATGGGCTTTATGACCGACCGCGATACCCTGGAAACTGCCCTGGTCAGGACGGCCGAAATGCGTGAAATCTGCCTGTTCGAGCAGCAATTCCCTACCGACGGATATCAGGACACGCTTATGTTCCTGCAGCAAATGGAGGCGCAGCCTGCCTGGGCTCCCCAGGTTCAGGATCTTGTCCACCTTCAGACGGCCATCAATACGGTAAGGGCTTTATTGCACTTTTTCGAACATACCCGCCAGGAAAGTTACCCGGCGCTGAAAGCCCTCTGCCGGCCCGTCACTTTTTTTCCTGCCATAGCGCAGCGGCTCGACCATTTGCTGGATAAATTCGGTGTTATCAGGGACAATGCTTCCCCGGAGCTGGCAGAAATCCGCAAGTCTTTAAAAAAGAAAGAACAACAGGTAGTTCAGAAAATCCAGAGCATTCTCAGGGAATCCCGTGACCAGGGGATTACCGAGCCCGATGCCTCGGCCTCTGTAAGGGACGGAAGGGTGCTGATACCTGTCCCGGCTGCGAACAAGAAGAAAATTCAGGGATATATATGCGATGAATCGGCCAGCGGTAAAACCGTTTTCATTGAACCCATGGAAGTGGTTAACCTGAACAACCAGATCAGGGAGCTGGAATTTGCCCAACAACGTGAAATTACCAGGATCCTGCAGGAATTTGCAGGATTTTTGAGGCCATATCTTCCCGATCTGATAGAACAGGCGCGTTTTTTAGGAACCATTGATTTTATTCACGCCAAAGCCAGGCTTGCTCTGAAGATGCAGGCAGGAAAGCCTGTGTTCAATGAACAACAGGGACTTTATCTGGTGCGGGCGCGCCATCCCCTGCTGGAAACGGCTTTGCAAAGGGAGGGAAAGCAGATTGTGCCGCTTACCTTAAAACTGGATACGACAAAACGTATATTGCTCATTTCCGGACCCAACGCCGGGGGCAAATCGGTTTGTCTCAAAACGGTGGGATTGTTGCAATACATGTTTCAATGCGGTTTGCTGGTCCCTGCTTCTGAAACCTCGGAATTTTCCATATTCCTGTCCATCTTCCTTGACATCGGGGACGAGCAATCCCTGGATAACGACTTGAGCACCTACAGCTCACATTTGCTCAACATGAAGGAGATCCTGGAAAAGGCAGATGAAAGGTCTCTGATTCTGATAGATGAATTTGGAGCCGGAACAGAACCGGCAGCAGGGGGTGCCATTGCCGAGACGTTGCTTGTGCAGTGGGAACAGCGTGGAAGTTTTGGGGTGATCACAACACATTACACCAATCTGAAATTTTATGCCACTACCAGCAAAGGTGTACTGAACGGAGCCATGCAGTTTGATGTGCAGAACATACAACCGCTCTTTAAGCTGGAAACCGGAGTCCCGGGAAATTCTTTTGCCTTTGAGCTGGCCCGTAAAATGGGCCTGCCTTCAGACCTGATTCAGGCAGCACAGGAAAAAGCCGGTGCCGGCTTTGTTCAAACAGAGCGGTACATCCGCAACATTGCCCGCAATCGCAGGAAATGGGAGGAAAAGGTGGCACGTATCAACCAGACAGACAAAACACTGGAAAACATAACGGATAAATACCAGACCGAACTGACAGAGATCCGTCTGCTGCGTAAAAAAATGCTGGACGAAGCCCGCAACCAGGCGCTCAGGATCGTAGATCAGGCCAACCGTAAAATTGAAAACACGATTAAAGAAATAAAGGAATCCCAGGCCGAAAAAGAAAAAACCAGGCGTGTGCGGGATGACCTGCAGGAATTCAGGAAAACACTTTCGCAGGAGCCAACGGATGCAGAAGATCAGAAGATCATGCGTAAGATGGAACAGTTGCGCAAGAGAAAAGAGGCTGGTGAAAAACGGAAACAGCAACGTGAAAAGCGATCGGGACAGGAAGGGATAACCAGTCACCGGGTACAGGATTCACCAAAGGAAACAGGACCTCTGGCCACCGGTGACAAGGTCCGCACCAAAGACGGAACCATGGTGGGAGAAATACTCAGGATTAAGGGCAACAAAGCCCATATTGGAATGGGTCAGATGGTTACCTGGACAGATATTTCAGGACTGGAGAAAATTTCACAGAATGAATACCGCACCCATACCCGCATAAAAATTAGTCCACAGGCCGCCAACCCTGATGAACTACAGGCCCGGCGCCTGCAATTTTACCCACACCTGGATGTTCGCGGACTCAGGGGCGGTGAAGCCCTGGAGGAAGTGATACGTTTTCTGGACGACGCCCTGGTCCTGGGAATGGAGCAGGTGGATATCCTGCACGGGACAGGTACCGGCGCATTGCGCACCCAGATCAGAGATTATCTGAAAACAGCTCCCGGAGTGGCTTCGTTCCAGGATGAACACGTAGAAAGGGGAGGACCCGGAATAACCGTAGTATATTTGAAATGAGACATTTTTTATTAATCACATTATGCCTGGCCACTTTGAGCGCCTGTAGCTGCCGGCAGAAACCGGAACAGGTTGCCCAGGCTTTTCTGGAATCTTTTTTTGCTTCTGATTATCAACAGGCTCGTGTTTACGCAACCGCCCAAATAGCTGATATCCTTGACAAAACCCAGTCCATCCTGGATTCGCTTTCTCAGGAGGAACATCAGGAGGTGAAAAGCTATCTGTCTGCTATCAGGGTGACCGTTCAGGCACCTGAAAAGATCAGGGGAGATACAGTACGCCTGGCTTACAAAGTAGACTTTTCCCGGTTGCCCGGGCCGGGTGAATCGTTTATTACACTTCGCCGGGAAGGCAGGAAGTGGAAAGTTTATGCCTTAGAATAGCCTTGATTTAAACGTATCTGCGTAATTGAGTTTTTCCCAGGCAAAGTATTCGATCCCATTTTTGACAAAGGGATCCCTTCCAAAATGACCATAAGCCGAAGTGGCTCTGTATATGGGGTTTTTCAACCGAAGTTCCTCAATGATCCGAGCGGGGCGAAGGTCATAAGTCCCCAGTATGATTTCTGCTATCTGAGCATCGGATTTTTTGGTGAAAGCTGTTCCGAAAGTATTGACGCTCACACTTACCGGCTGTGCAACGCCAATGGCATAGGCCAGCTGCACCAGGATTTCGCGGGCAGCTCCTGCTGCCACCAGGTTTTTGGCTATATGGCGTGCAGCATAGCAGGCAGAACGGTCCACCTTGCTCGGGTCCTTTCCAGAAAACGCGCCGCCACCATGGGCACCACGTCCCCCGTAGGTATCTACAATGATCTTCCGCCCTGTCAGTCCGGTGTCTCCGTGCGGTCCCCCGATCACAAATTTTCCGGTGGGATTGACCAGCAGCTTCATATCGTGCTCAAACAGGTGTTTGCGGGAAAGGTGAACTTTGTCTATAACCCGGGGCAATAATATGGTGCGGACATCTTCTGTGATCTGTTGCTGCATCACCTGATCCCGCGCAAAAGGATCGTGCTGTGTGGATAAAACCAGGGTGTCTATGCGCTGTGCTTTCTGGTTTTCATCGTATTCTATGGTGAACTGGCATTTTGAATCGGGCCTCAGGTAGGTCATCTGCCGGCCTTCCTTGCGGACGGAAGCAAGCTCCATCAGGGTGATGTGTGAAAGGACAATGGGAAGCGGCATGAGCTCTTCGGTCTCGGTACAGGCGTATCCAAACATCATACCCTGGTCTCCGGCCCCCTGTTCGTCGGGGTTATCTCTTACAACGCCCTGAAAAATGTCCGGAGACTGGTTCTCTATAAGAGAAATGATGCCACAAGATTCGGCATCGAATTTATACGCGGCCTTTGTGTACCCGATGTCGGTTATGACTTTGCGGGCTACCTCCCTGATGTCCACCCAGGCATTGGAGCGCACCTCGCCGCCAATGATCACCAGTCCGGTTGTGACAAAGACCTCACAAGCCACTTTTGATTCGGGATCAAGTCTTATAAACTCATCCAGGATGGCATCGGCTATTTGGTCAGCGATTTTGTCGGGGTGTCCTTCAGACACCGATTCAGAAGTGAATAGTGTTCTCATTTTAGCATTTTTCAATGTGGTTGCAAGCAAGCAAATCTGTCCACAAGTATGTCAATTGGGTGACAAAGGTAAACAATCTTTTGAACGGGAAAATTTTAATTTTTTTTGTTTATAAAAAACGCACCTTTGTTGATAATTTATATAACACATAAACAGCAGATTACGTTTTTCCGGACTATTTAAAATTATATTCCAACCCGTTACGGCGGATAATTTTATAATTTTGCCGTTTAACAGACAAGGTTCGTCACAGAAAGTAACCGGGAAAAACAGAAAACTTATGCAGCTTAGAAAAATCAGCAGAGTTCTTATGGCTGCGGCATTCATTCTTGCATCGTGTAGCGAGCAGCCTGAACCACAGACACTTTCCCTGGATAAGACACAGATTACCTTCAGTGCTTCTGCAGCGGATCAGCTTGTCCAGGTAACGGCCAATTGCAACTGGTCTGTGGCTGTAACAGAGGGAAGCGACTGGCTTTCCGTTACACCCCTTCAGGGTCAGGGAAGCAGTAACATCACACTTACTGCAAAAGCCAATACCGGCCCCGATCGCACAGCAGCTGTAAAGATTTATTCAGCAGAAAAGGAAGTTCGCATTTCCGTTGTCCAGAAAGAACAGGAAATCCTTTACCGGACTGTTTCCCAGCTACGTGCCCTGTACAAGGGTGTAGATGTTAAGGTGACAGAAAAAATTGTGGTTAAGGCTACCGTCATAAGCAATTACCTGAAATCAGACAACGGTGGTCTGAACAATTACACATCTCTAAAGGCCATGGTTGTCAGTGACGGATCGGCCGGCATCCAGCTCTATTGTGCCGAGGACAACACCACCTTCAGACAGGGGGATAAGGTTGAAATCCAGCTTAAAGACCAGACCCTGTCTGTATACAACAACGGGCCCCTTCAGGTGAACGGCATTCCCCTGGCCAATATCACAAAAACCGGTACGGAAGCACTGGTGGCAAAAGAAATATCGGCAGCCGACCTGCTAACCGGCAATTATGAGTCTATGTACGTGGCCATTCCTTCTGTGCAGGTGGCAGATGAAGACCTGAACAAGACATTTGTTGTTGGGTCAGCCCATACCTCTATTGTTATGGTTGCCAAAACCAAAGAGACATTTGATGTCTTTTCCTCCAGGTATTCTTCATTCAAAGATGTCACTGTGCCTCCAGGCAGCGGGGTTATCAAAGGCATTGCCGGAGTATATAACAGGCGTTACCAGATATCCTTTGCCACGTCTTCCGATTGGGAAGGCCTTACAGGGGAGCGCTTTTATACCGCACCTACCTTCTCGCTCCCGACTACAGAAAAAGAAGTACCCGGCGAGGCGGGGCAATTCACGGTCTCGCTGGCTGCCAATGTAACATGGAGCGTCACTTCTTCAGACCAGGATAATTTTACCGTCTCACCCGGCTCCGGGAGCGGTTCTGCACCGGTTACCGTTACCTATACGCAAAATCCCTCCTTATCCGGAACCCGCAGCGCCAACATTGTTTTTTCCACCACCGATACCGGTGTATCACAGAATACGCTTACACTGCATATCACACAAAGCCCCTTCGAGGCATTGGTTTCGGATCCGGTCCGTGCCTGGATGGAGTTGCCCGCGGTCCGGGAGCAGGAATCGTTTGCCTATATATCTCACATGACCTCTGTCAGGGGAAAGAGCGTCCGCAATTACGCATTCTGGTATGATACTCAAAACCGTCTTTCCCATTGGGTGGCTTACCCGCTTTACCGGGAGATTATTGGCAGCGGGAGCCGTACAGACTTATGGGACTACAATCCCAAGGTTCCAAAACGCTACCAGCCGGTTTTGTTCAGTTCATTTGGGGGATCCGGTTACGACAGGGGCCACCAGTTGCCTTCTGCAGACAGGCTCTATTCGGATGAGGTCAATGCCAGTACTTTCTATTTTACCAACCTGACGGCGCAAAACGGATCGTTGAATCAAAACCTCTGGGGAAACCTGGAAGTTTACGTCAGGGGATGGGCTCAGGCCTGTGATACATTATATGTGGTCACGGGAGCCATGATCCAGACAGCAGAAAATAAAAATATTGATTATGTGGAAGACAACAATGGCAACAAAGTGGCTGTTCCAAAGTTGTACTATAAAGTATTGTTGAAATATAAAGCCGGCCAGACAGAGAACGGGGGTTATTCCTCTATTGGTTTCTGGTACGAAAACCGTACCCACACCGCATTGTATCCCACAGCTGCCGATGCCAGAAGCGTTAAAGATATGGAAACGCTTACAGGCTTTGATTTTTTCCACAATTTACCTGATAACATAGAACTGGCCATCGAGGCTTCCTGCAAACCCGCGGATTGGGGTTTGAATTGATAATTTGTCATATATTTGCACTGTTTTTTGAATCCTGTATAGTAACTTATAACAACCTAAATAAACATCTATGAAAAAAGTAATTCAATGTTTTCTTGCTTTTGTGGCGTTAATTTTTCTGAGTGTGGGTGCTAACGCCCAGGTGACCACTTCGTCTCTTGGTGGCAGAATCACAGACGAGGCGGGAGCAGCTGCAGCAGGAGTAACCCTGGTGGCTACCCACGTGCCTTCAGGGACCATGTATGCAGCCGTAACCAACAATGATGGGCGCTATACGATTCAGGGGATGCGTCCCGGAGGTCCCTACAAGGTAGAAATATCTTACATCGGATACCAAACAATGAATTTCACCGACATCACCCTTCAACTTGGAGATCAATACAATTTAAGTACTGAACTCAAGGAAGAAGCCTTCCAGCTGGAAGATATTGTTATAGTAGCCTCTGCTTCATCTGCTTTTGCAGGAGAAAAATTTGGTTCTTCTACCAATATTTCCAACCAGAACATCCAGAGTCTGCCTACCATAAGCAGAAGCATTACTGACGTTGCCAAACTTTCTCC
This sequence comes from Bacteroidetes bacterium ADurb.Bin139, assembly GCA_002070565.1. Classification (GTDB taxonomy): domain Bacteria; phylum Bacteroidota; class Bacteroidia; order Bacteroidales; family UBA932; genus DMER64. Next base: position 20,580 of record MWDM01000013.1, on the reverse strand, counting down.
CTACGGCGGCAGCGGCATGAGCTTTGCCGGCGGCGATGGCCGTTCCTCCAATTTCACGGTTGACGGGGCCAATTTCAACAACAACTTTGGTCTTAGTTCCAGCCTTCCCGGTGGCGGCACCCCTATTTCCATAGATGCCATTGAAGAAGTCCAGGTGGTAATTGCTCCTTTTGATGTCCGCCAGACCAACTTCATTGGCGGCGGAGTGAACGCCATCACCAAATCCGGGACAAACACCCTGAGGGGGAGCGCCTATGTATACCACCGCAATGAAAATATGCGGGGTAACACAGTTGATGGCGTAGAACTTGGCAACAGGGGCATCGACCGCAATACCACCTACGGCGCCACGCTGGGTGGTCCCATTGTCAAAAACAAACTGTTCTTCTTTGTCAACTTTGAATACACCAAGACTCCCACCATTGTAAACCGCTGGAGGCCTTCAGTTGACGGTGTTGCCAATACCGACCTTTACATTTCCCGTACCACCATGGCCGATATGAAGAGGGTTTCTGATTTCCTGATGAGCAAATACGGCTACGATACCGGTTCCTATACCGATTATCCGGCCAATGAAAGCAACATGAAGATATTGGCCCGCCTGGACTGGAATATCAGCAAAAACCACAACCTGGCCATCCGTTACAACTACACATTGAACAGGGGCTGGAATAACACCAATGCATCTTCCTCCAACTGTATACAGCGCACCACGGAAAGCCGCCTGGGACAGTATTCCATGGCTTTTGCCAATTCCATGTACTCCATGGATAACATTGTAAATTCCATCTCTGTGGACCTTAACAGCCGTTTTGGAGACAATGTTGCCAACCAGCTGCTGGTTACCTATTCCCAGCTTGACGATATCCGCGGATCGAATTCTGCCAAGTTCCCCTTCATTGACATTCTGGAAGGGTACACCGTAAACAACGGCAAGATCACCCAGGCAATCGTTCCTTACATGTCTGCCGGGTACGAACTGTTTACCTGGAACAACGGGGTTCACAACACCGTGATCAACGCAAAGGACGATATTACCTTATACAAGGGCAACCACAAAATTACCGCCGGCCTGAGCTTTGAATACCAGATGGCCGACAACTCTTATATGAGAAACGGAACGGGGTACTACCGTTACCGCAGTCTGGACGACTTTTTGACCGGGGCTGTTCCCGAAACAGTAGCCCTCACCTATGGTTATGACGGCGAACAAAACCCGGCTGCCCGCGTTCGCTTTGTGCAGTTTGGCCTGTACCTGCAGGACGAATGGAGTCTGGGTAACAACTTTAAAGTTAATTATGGAGTCCGTCTTGATGAAATCGTTTTCAACAATAAGGACCTGATGCGAAACAATGCCATTTATGAGATTGAATATGATGGCAAGAGCGTTGATACCGGTAAATGGCCCAAACCAAAACTCCAGGTTTCTCCACGCATAGGATTCAACTGGGACGTGTTCGGCAACCGCTCCCTGAAGGTCCGCGGAGGTTCCGGATTGTTCTCGGGACGTCTTCCGCTGGTATTCTTCACCAATATGCCCACCAACTCGGGTATGGTTCAGAACATTGTGGCAATTTCCACCAGATATTCAGGCGGCGTTGCCAATCCCGATGCCCTTCTGGCTGCATTCCAGGGTGACATGATCACCGATGTGGACGCACTCATTGAGAAGCTCCATAGCCTGGATCCCAAGAAATTCCCAAAAACCATTTCTCCCGAAGACGGAGTGAAACCCTCCCAGATCAACGGAATTGATCCCAACTTCAGGATGCCCCAGGTATGGAAATCCTCCATTGCGCTGGATTACAATTTCCCCACCTCGTTCCCCTTCTCTATAAGTGGTGAATATATTTTCAACAAGACCATCAACGGAATCCAGCTGCTGAACTGGAACATCAAGGAAAACGCCGGATTTACCCAGTTGAACGGGCCCGACAGGCGTCACATTTATCCTTCTGCTTACAAATACACCACTACCGATGCCTTCGTCCTTACCAACACCAGGAAAGGATATGGCTGGACAGGCAGCTTCACGTTGAACATGACTCCGGTCGAAAACCTGCACATCATGGCATCATACACCCATACGGTTATGAAACAGATCACAGGCATGCCCGGTTCCAATGCAGAGTCCGCCTACCTGTATATTCCCACAGTGGAAGGCCCCAACTTTGCCGGACTCAGCAATTCCCAGTATGTTACTCCTGACCGTGTTATTGCTTCTGTCTCCTACAAAGACAAGAGCAACAACCACTTCTCCCTGTTCTATGAAGGCTATCGCGGTGGTTCCAACTATACCTATATGTATTACGGCGACTTCAACGGGGACAATATGGCTTACGATGTAATGTACATACCCAAAGACGATTCCGAAATCCTTTTCGCTTCCCAAAGCGACCGTGAACGCTACTGGGCTTATGCAGACCAGGATGCTTACCTGTCAAAGAACAAAGGAAAGTACGCAGAAGCATACAGTGTCTATTCACCCTGGGTCCACCGTTTTGACTTCCGTTATGCACATGATTTCGTGGTCAGAATTGGCAAAACCAGGAACGCCCTTCAGCTAAACGTTGATTTTCAAAACATTGGCAACTTGTTCAACAGCACCTGGGGTGTCCACCAGATACTCTCTACCGAGGCAATGAGCGGACGTATCCTCCAACTGGATAATATCAACGACCAGGGCGTTCCGGTATTCAAGACAAAGGTAGGGGCAGGTGCCAGAACCTGGGATTACAGTCATGCCATTGGCCAGTGCTGGTCTCTGCAGGTTGGTATAAAGTATCTTTTTAACTAATCAGCTAAAACTTTCCTCATGAAACTTAAATATTTATTACTATCGTTTGTTGCCTTTGCAGCCTTGCTTACAGGTTGTAAAGAAGAAATTGACATACCTTCCCTGGACGAGGTAAAAGTAGACATGTCCTATATCGCTTTTGCTAAAGCCGGTGGTTCAAAAACAATCACCCTGACCGCTACCGAAAGCTGGAACATCACCAATATACCCGCATGGCTTACGGTAAGCCCTGCCAGCGGAGGCGCTGCCCCGGAAGGCATAAAGGTAACCTTTACTACTGCGGCAACTGATTCTGACAAATCTTCCGAAGTTTATGTCAACTGTGCCGGCAAGGTGCAGGTGCTGACCGTAAAGCAGATTGCCGGACCCCAGGTAATCGTGATTTCATCTTGTAAGGATGTGATTGAAAAAGGCGTTGACGGCAAGATCTATTGGGTAGAAGGCCAGGTAACCTCTATTGCCAATACCCTTTATGGCAACTGGTACCTGAACGACGGAACGGGAACCGTTTACATTTACGGAACCCTGGATGCCAAAGGCAACACCCAGAATTTCCTAAGCCTGGGTCTTGCCGTGGGAGATCGCGTGATGGTACACGGCCCCCGCCTCACTTACGGTTCTACCATAGAATTGGTTGATGTGACTGTTGACAAAATAACCCCTTCGCTCATCAAATCGTCTAAGGATGCCGTTCAGGTGCCCAAGGAAGGCGGTGCTTTTGAAGTGCCCGTATTGTACAAAGGCAACGGTCTGGAAATACAATACGATGCCGACTGGCTTTCTGTAAAGTCCATGATCAAGGGAGCCGATGATACCACACGCGTGACTTTTGTAGCGCAACCCAACCCCGCCGGCGACCGCACCGCTGCCATTTCCATGACCTCTGCCACAAGTAGCAATTCTTCCACCATCCAGGTGAAAGTAACTCAAAAAGGTGCCATCATTGACGCTACAGTAGCCCAATTTATTGCAGCGGCAGAAGATGCCACCCAATACCGCATATCGGGTATTATCACCAGAGATACCGGCAGTGATTATGGGAATATATACATAAAAGACGCCACCGGTGAAGTTTATATATATGGAGTACTTGACGCAGCCGGTAAAACAAAACAATGGAAGAGCATGGGTATCAAGGAGGGAGATATTGTCACCCTGATTACTCCCCGCGGTTCATACAATGGTACCCCGCAGGGTATAAACGCCAAGGTTGAAACACATATTCCGGTGGTAGATGCCACTGTTGCCACTTTCCTGGCTGCCGCCGAGGACGCCACCTATTATCGCCTTGTGGCGACTGCAGGTGATTTGTCAGGTGCCGGCAAATACGGTAATTTCAATATTTCCGATGCAACCGGCCAAGTTTACGTGTATGGCCTGCTTTCAGGTTGGCGCGGTGCCAGCGGACAATTCCAGACACTGGTTACAGAAACCGGGCTCAAAGCCGGCGATCTTGTTACCATAGTGGGCAAGAGGACTTCCTACAAGGGAACTCCCCAGGTTGGCAGCGCTTTCTATGTTAAGCACCAGCCTGCAGATGCATAGTAGGTGCAGCTGTATCCTGAAATAATACGATCTTTGACGCGCCCCCGGATTCCCGGTAACTGGATATCCGGGGGCGTTTTTAAAACCGGGAAACCCATGAAACCAAAACGCGCCACAGGTTATATTGTACTCTTTTTGCTTACGCTGTGTATTTCGTGTACAAAGCAACCTGTCTCTTTTCTTATCCTTCACACAAGCGACCTGCACGGGCATTTTGATGAATCCATGGCGGGAATGGCCGGTTATATCAAACAGCAGCGTACATTATATGGTAAGCGTTTGTTGCTTTTTGATACAGGCGACCATCTGCAGGGAACGCCGGGGCTTTATTATTACAATCATGCAGACACAACGGGAGTACATCTGGGTTCTGCCTTTTTTAACTGGTTTTCCTATACTGCCATTGCCGTTGGAAATCATGATATTGAAGCGGGCAGAAACGTGTTTTCACGGGTCTACCGGCAAATGGAAATGCCGGTACTATCTGCCAACATAGTCCACGAATCTTCGGGAGAACCGTTTTTTCGGAAGACACAACAATACGGGCAAAAGCCCATAGCCGTGCTGCTGCATACCCTGGAAAGCCGTGTGGCCATGGATGGTCCGTCCCGCTGGCTGGACGAAGTACACAGGGGGCAACTGGAAATAGCCGGCGCAGATTCCGGTATCCGGCCCGATGTGTCCTTTGCCTCGGCAATACCTTGAATATTCCTGCACCCGGACTTTAGGTATCAATTTTGACACAGCGGCAGGGATCCTGTACACCATACACCGGAACAGACCGGAAGGGCAAAGAACAGAGATCCACAGTATGGCAGACGGACAGGCTTTTATTCCCCAAAAGAGATACCGGGTAGTGATGAACTCCTACCGGGCCCAGGACGGGGGTGGTCATTTGTTTGATGGATTGGGTTGGGATGAATCCGTAGCTTCAGGAAGACTCATCTGGGTAAGCCGGCAAGATATGAGAACACTTTTCATGCAGTGGGAAGCTTCCCGCAGCCCTTTCTCTGCCGATCTACTGAATCACTGGAATTAAGAATCATAAAAATTGCCTACATTTGTCTACAGAGAAGAGAATATGGAGGGAAAGCAACGAGACACACTGAAGACGGGAAGCATAGGAGAGAAACTGGCCGTGAATTTCCTGATAAATAAGGGATTCCGGATCTTTCACACCAATTGGAGGACAGGCCATAAAGAACTGGATATTGTTGCCGGAAAAAACGGAACAATCCATTTTGTGGAAGTACGATCCCGGTCCCGGGGTAGTATTGTGTCTCCCGAACAGACCGTTAACCGGTCTAAACAACGCATGGTGATGGCAGCTGCAAGGATTTATATGACCAGGTACCAGATCAGGGCCGAAGCCCGGTTTGATGTCATTGCCATTGTGCTTGGACCGGAAAGGACAGCAGGAAGTCCGGATTATGAATTGAAATACATACCTGACGCTTTTACACTTTTTTTATGATAAAAAACCAGTATTGCATAATCATGGCGGGCGGGATAGGATCGCGATTCTGGCCCCTGAGCCGGAATGCCATGCCCAAACAGTTTCTGGACATTCTGGGTCTGGGCAGGAGTTTCCTGCAGCTTACCTATGAAAGGTTTCTGAAAATCATCCCTTCCGAGAGAATCCTGGTTGTCACCTCGGAGCAATACAAAGATCTGGTAAATAAACAGTTGCCATCTATTCCCGAAGCTAATATCCTGACCGAGCCTACCAGGCGGAACACGGCACCCTGCATTGCCTATGCCACCTATAAACTGCTCAAAACAGACCCCCGGGCCATTGTAGTAGTGGCTCCTTCCGATCATTTGATTACCGGCGAGGAGGATTTTCTGGCAACCATCCACAGTGCCCTCCAGCTGGCGGCAGAAAAGGATGTGCTTATTACACTGGGTATTCAGCCGACCCGGCCGGAAACGGGTTATGGTTATATCCAGGCGGTTAAGAATGAGCCTATTACCATAGGAAACCACCAGGCATACCCCGTTAAAACATTTACTGAAAAACCGGATTCAGAACTTGCCCGCATTCTGGTTGACAGTGGTGAATTTTACTGGAATTCAGGGATTTTTGTCTGGAGCCTGACCTCTATTGCCCGACAGCTGGAACACTGGCTGCCGGAAGTGAGCCTTCCTTTCCGGAATGGGTTGTCTCTGTATAATACCCCCCACGAAGAAAAATTCATTAAAAAAGTATACGAAGACATCAGAAACGTATCCATTGACTATGGCGTAATGGAGAAAGCAAAAAACACCTATGTCTTTTCGGCCACATTCGGGTGGTCCGACCTGGGAAGCTGGGAAAGCATTTATATGCACCTGGAGAAGGATTCCAGGGGCAACACCGTTTCGGCGGCAGCCACCCTGCTGGAAAACGTCAAAGACAGCCTGGTATATTCCGGTAACCAGGGGAAACTGATCGTTGTCAAAGGTCTGGACAATTATATTGTGGTTGACACTCCCGATGCGTTGCTGATTTGTCCCAAGGACGAAACGCAATTCCGTCAGTTATTCAACGATATTGCACATAACCATGAAGCATTTGTATGAATGAAACAAAATTTCAAACCAGGATTAATTCCGAGATAGGCGAATTGGAAGCCGTAATCCTGCACACTCCCGGGCCGGAAGTGGAAAACATGACGCCAAGGTCTGTAGAGCGTGCCCTGTACAGCGACATCCTGAACCTTTCGGTTGCATTGCAGGAATACGAACAATTGTCCATGTTCCTGGAAAAGGTCGCAAAGGTATACCAGGTCAAAGACCTGCTGGTTAAAGTCCTGGACAATCCGGCGCACCGCAATTCCCTGATAGGCAAGATATGCCTGACAGAGAATGTGAACGATTACTATGACGAGCTCATGGAAATGTCTTCCAGGACCCTGGCCAACAAGCTGATTGAAGGACTTCCTGCCCGGATAGACAGCCTCACTTCATTTCTGAATGACGAATATTACGCTTTGCTGCCCCTGTATAATTTCTACTTCACCAGGGATGCCTCTGCCGTGGTAGGCAATAATGCCGTCATATGCCGGATGGCCAACAAAATACGGGTAAGGGAATCCCTGATCATGGAGGCTATTTTCAACAACAATCAGTATTTCACCAGCAATGTGATCAATACATTTGAACAGCAACCCCACGACCGTTCCATCCTTATGGAAGGAGGGGACATCCTGGTCATAAGGGAAGATATCCTGGTGGTTGGCAACGGGATGCGGACCACATCACAGGGTGTTGACCTGCTTCTGAACCGTTTATCCGGTTCTGCCCCGGAAGGCAAGAGTTATATTTTTGTTCAACAACTGCCTTCTTCACCGGAGAGTTTTATCCATCTGGACATGGTCTTTACCATGCTTGATGTGGACACGTGCGTGGTGTTCGATCCCCTTATCCAGGGAGATACCCGTTACAGCACTGTGCAGATTACCCTGGATAACGGCAAAGTGGAAAAGATAAGACGTGTACCCGGCCTGCTTACCTCGTTACGCCGCCTGGGTGTGGACCTGGAACCCATATCGTGCGGGGGCAGTGATGAGTGGGACCAGGAGCGGGAACAATGGCATTCGGGGGCCAATTTCTTTGCCTTTGCTCCGGGCAAGGTGCTTTCTTATGCCCGCAATGAACACACCCTGAATGAAATGTCAAAACACGGATTCGAGATCGTAACATCGGAAGATGTGACTTCGGGGAAAGTGGATATCAACAAATTAAAAAAATGCGTTGTGACCATCGTAGGAGCGGAACTGGCAAGGGGAGGAGGGGGAACACGTTGCATGACACTGCCCCTGCGCCGCAAACCCGTCACGTGGAAATAATGAAATATAATACAACCAACCTATGAAAATTCTTATTGGAGGAGACATTGAAGGTATAGCCACCGCCTGTGACTGGGATTCCATCACCCCCGGTCATCCCGATTATGAGCGGAACCGTATCCAGTATACGCGCGAAATGAACGCTGCCATTGAAGGAGCTTTCAATGCAGGCGCTACAGAAGTATATGTCCGTGACGGGCACGGTGGCAACAAGTCCCTGATCCCGGAACTCCTGGACAAAAGGGCCATGCACATTAAAGGCCGTTGCTCGGAAGATTACCGTGCCATGATCCTGACCATTGAAAAAGGTTATGACGCCTTGCTGTTTTTGGGATATCATGCCAAGGCCGGCACGTTGGACGGGGTGATGTGCCACACCATGGCCCGCGCGGTAGATGAATTCACACTCAACGGGCTTTCCCTTCCCGAGATGGGATACAATGCCCTGATTGCCGGCATGTACAACGTTCCGGTGGTCTACCTGTCCGGGGACAAGGCGGCGTGCCGCCAGGCAGAGGAATTGTTCGGAGGGATCGTTACCACGGCCGTCAAGGAAGGCCTGTCCCGTTGCTCGGCCATTTGCCTTCACCCGCAGGAAGCCTGTGACCGCATCCGCGCCGATGTGGAAAAAGCCCTGACCGGCGGGAAACGCTGCGTATACCGCATGGAAGGCCCTTACACCATGTATTGTTCCATCCGCCGGAATTACGATGCCCCCAACATTGAAAAAACACTGCAAACAGCTTCTCTGGAAGAAGCCCTGCACCTTTTCTGGACATTGACCTGACAAGAAGAATATGTGGGATACCATTAATGATTTAATAAAAGAACTGGAAGGGTTCCAGGCAAAAACACAGGCCGAGGTGGAAGCTTTCCGTGTACGCATGTTGGGCAGGAAAGGGATCCTTACCGGACTTTTTGAAGATTTCCGGAACGTTGATCCGCAACAGAAAAAAGAGCTTGGCAGGAAGCTGAACCTTTTGAAGAACCAGGTACAGCAGGTCATTGATGTGCAGAAGGAACGCCTTGCGATAACAACGCCCATGGAATCCCAGGCAGATGATCTTACAAAACCGGCCGATCTTCTGAACATGGGATCCCGGCATCCCATTGCCATTGCCCAGCGCCATATTCTCGATATTTTCAGAAAAATGGGTTTTTCAGTAGAAGAAGGACCCGAGATAGAAGATGACTGGCACGTTTTCAGTGCCCTGAATTTTGCCCCGGACCATCCTGCAAGGGATATGCAGGATACCTTCTTTATCAATAACCAGACTGACAATCCGGTACTGCTGCGTACCCACACCAGTTCAGTCCAGGTGCGGACCATGGAAAAGCAAAAGCCGCCCATACGGGTGGTATGCCCCGGAAGGGTCTTCCGCAACGAGGCCATATCGGCCCGGGCACACTGCATTTTTCACCAGGTGGAAGGATTGTATATAGACGAAAATGTCTCTTTTGCAGATTTAAAACAAGCCATCCTGGTTTTTGTTCACGAAATGTTCGGCTCTGCTGCCAGGATTCGTTTGAGGCCATCGTATTTTCCTTTTACCGAACCTTCTGCCGAAGTTGATATGAACTGCAACATTTGCGGCGGAACCGGTTGTAATATTTGCAAAAATACGGGATGGCTGGAAATCATGGGAGCCGGTATGGTAGATCCCAGCGTACTCAAAGCATCGGGTATAGACCCGGAAAAATATACGGGCTATGCCTTTGGCATGGGGGTGGAACGCATAGCCATGCTTAAGTGGCAGGTAAGGGACCTGCGCCTGTATTTTGAGAACGATGTAAGGTTCCTGGAACAGTTCCAGGGCGGACTGCTCTAAAGATTTGATTTTTTTTTGTCACGAGAAAAAAAACGCTAACTTTGCAATCCATTTTGCATGTAATGCGGAAATAGCTCAGTTGGTAGAGCATAACCTTGCCAAGGTTAGGGTCGCGAGTTCGAATCTCGTTTTCCGCTCAGAACCTCTCCCGGTGAGAGGTTTTTTTAAAAGGTACCGATTGATACAGGCAGCTCGGGTGGTGGAATAGGTAGACACGCAGGACTTAAAATCCTGTGGACAGTAATGTCCGTACGGGTTCGATTCCCGTCCCGAGCACTATAAGGCTCCACCGTATTATCTAAAAAGCCCGCCGCATGAAAAAAGCGATCTCTCGCTGCCTTACTTTAGTATTTCTTTCTGTAATTTTTACCCATTGTACTCCAAAAGATCAGGTTGATATTGACAACCTGCCGCAATACCAGGCCTTTGGAGTGTACAACAACGCCACCGCCCTGTTCTCTTACAGGCAGTACGAAGATCAGTGGAGCGTACTTACCTATGAAACACATTATAGTTTCAGGATCCAGAATTACGAGCAGAAACAGGTGCTGACCATTTCTTCCATTCCGCGCTCTGTTCAGAAGGGGGCGACTTTCACCATTAATGTCGCCGTGTATGGCATTGACAATATCACCCCGGGTGTAAAAACCGTTACAGCCGTACGCAATAAAGACAACCGTTTGCTGTTGCTGGACAAGGAAAATGAGATCAGTTACTATGTTTTCTATTAATGTGTTATGAGAAAGCTTTTTTCAATTGTATTGCTGCTCGCCTGCCTGTCGGCCGGTTTTTCCCAGCGCGCCCTTGCCGTGAAGGCTTATCCCTATCCCATGCAGGTTACGCAACCCGACGGAACGGTCATTACCATCCGGAAACATGGCGATGAATTCCTGAACTGGACCACCAGCGGCGGACGCCTGGTAAAACAGGGACCCGATGGTTTTTATTACCTGGCCCAATTCTCTTCCCGGGGAGTGGTCCAGGCCACTGCAACCCGTGTGCGGCCGGCAGCCACACCACAAGGGATTTCCACCATCACGCCCCCGGCAGCCGCTTATGAACGGTCCAGGGCAAGAAAGGAGGATTTTGCCAGGACATTTTCCGGCAGGAGCCATTTGTCCCGGTTGAACACGGCCGCTCCCGCCACCCGGGGTGCCCTGCGGTCCATATCATCGGGGAACAAGAAGTTCCTGACCATCCTGGTGCAGTTCAGCGATAAAACCTTTAACTCGGCAAGTCCCCAAAGTGATTTTTTCAATTTGCTCAACCTGGACGGATATGCCGTGAACGGGGCCACAGGCTCTGCATGGAATTATTTCCGGGAAAATTCGTCCGGAACTTTTGACCCTCAGTTTGATGTGGTCGGGCCCGTAACCTTGTCCCATGACATGGCATATTATGGGGAGAATGTTACAGATGAAGAAAGTGGAGATGAAGATGATATCCGGCCCAGGGAAATGGTGGTCGAGGCAGTTGACCTGGCAAACCTGCTGGGGGTGGATTTTTTGCAATACGATAACGATGGGGACGGGACCATAGATAATATTTTTGTCTATTATGCGGGATACAACGAGGCGGAAGGCGGCCCTGATGATTCCATCTGGCCCCATGCCTGGTCAATATATAATTACAGAACAGTAGACGGGGTAAAAACCGGGAGTTATGCCTGCTCATCGGAATTGAGGGGATCATCCGGAAGCACCATGGCGGGGATAGGGACCTTTTGCCATGAGTTCGGGCACGTGATAGGATTGCCCGATTTTTACGACACAGACTACGAAGCTAATGGAGAAGCCCTGGGCCTGGGGTCCTTTTCCCTGATGTCCAGCGGCAATTATAACAACAATGGCAGAACGCCGCCTTACATTACCTCCATAGAACGGGACTTGCTGGGCTGGTTTGACAATGAACCCGGGGTGATTGACCAGCAAGGCAATTATTCTTTAGGGCCTGTGTCTGGAAACGTTTGTTACGTGAGTGAAACCACCAATGAGGGGGAAACTTTTCTTTATGAATACAGGAAACAAACGGGATGGGACGCTTATATACCTTCCGGCCTGCTCATCTATCATATTGACAGGTCTGACAACCTGGTGGGAGGGAAAACGGCAGCTGCCCGGTGGAACGACTGGGACGGCATCAACGCGTATGCCTCGCACCAGTGTTGTGACCTGGTAGAGGCCGTATATCCCGAATCTGCCGTACAAGATTACGCACAGGTGCCATTCCCAGGCAGCGCAAACAATATTTCTTTTACCGCGGCTTCCTCACCTGCAGCCGTAGATCACGCCGGGAACCGCACCGGAACCGATCTGACCAACATTGTCAATACCGGGGACATGGCAACATTCACTGTAAGTAACAGTAATGAACTGGTAATAAATGGCATGGTTGCCGATCCTCAGGGAAATCCTGTAGCGGGTGCCACGGTAACCCTTTCATACCAGGCGCCCGACGGTATTTCCCCGGCCAATGCACCGGACTGGAAGACAGCCGGCGGGAGCAGCATCAAAGCTTCGCCAAAAAGGATGCTCGAACAGATTTCCCAGGTAATTACCAATGTCCAGGGGGCTTATACTTTTACTACTCAGATCGCTCCGGGCCAATATAACGTAACGGTAAACAAGCAGGATTACCACCCGGCAGAGAAAGAAACGAGTGGAATCAATCCCGGAACCGTACAACTGAATTTCACCCTGTATCCGATAGTACAGATCACAGGAGATGTCCTTAGAAAACACAATGACTGGGAAGGCAGAAGCGCAGGTTTTGGGCAGCCGGGCGGAACCATTTACGGGGCAGTAGGGTTTTCGGCAGAAGAACTGGTACAATGCCAGGGGAAAAGGATAAAGACCGTATCCTTCCAGCTGAGCGGCACCACGGCAGCAGAAGTGGGTGTTTTTGTTATCATGGGTTCGGAGGTGGTGCTGAACCGCAAGGTGAGCTACCCGGTCTTCGGGACCATGATGACAGTTGATGTGAGTGCCCATGAACTGATCATACCGGAGGGCAAACTGGTGAAAATCGGCTGTTATGTCAAAGACAGCAATAGTGGTTTTCCCATTGCCATAGATGAAGGTCCCATGCTTCCGATGGGCGGGTATGCCGCAGATGCTATTACCGCCCTGAATGAACCCTGGTCGCTGGATTACAACATCCTGGTATCGGCCACGGTAGAGGAGCCTCCCATCCTGGAAACAACCTTGAGCGGGACGGTGACCGATGAGCAAGGTGTACCTGTAGCCGGGGTTAGCATGTTGCTGTTTTATGACAGCACAGCCGAGACCGGCCCGGCCAATGCACCGGGATTGTTCAGAGAGTCCGGACCGTTCAGGTCTTCACCCCTGAGGACAGGAACATTGATCACCACGGTGGTGACAGACCAGCAGGGATACTACTCCTTCACTACAGAGAGCAGGAAGACAGGGTCTTTTATCATAGAGGCCTCTAAAACAGGTTTTTATCTGGCGGCGAGACAGATCCCGGCCAACCACTCAGGTACGGTTATAGCCCATTTTACCATGATTCCTGTGGTAAATGCCGGCAACGGGGTACTGAAAAAGCACGGGCTCTGGACTACGAATATCGGATCGGGAACACCCGGAGGAGCCATCTATGGAGCGGTGGGTTTCTCGGCCCAGGAAATGGCGCCTTATGCCGGCTATGTGGTCAACACCATATCCTGCCTGGTAAACGGGTCATCAGCTGCGGAAGTGGGTGTTTTTGCATACATAGATCAACAATGTGTTTTAACCCAGGCAGTCGGCAACCCGTCATTCGGGACCCTGATGAATGTAGATGTAAGCAGCCAGGAGCTGGTCATACCGGCGGGGAAACCGGTATATTTTGGTTATTATGTAAAAGGCACCGATTCTGCCTATCCTTTGACGGCCGATGACGGGCCCATGGTTCCTATGGGCGGTTATGTACGCTTTACTATGGGAGCATATTCAACCGACTGGAAAGAACAGTTTGACCTGGACCACAACATCATGGTTGCGGCAACAGTGGGACCACGGGATAACCAGCTGTTTTCATCGGGTTACTTCATGATAAAACATCCCGGTAAAGCCTATAAAGCAGGAGATACTTTCAGGTTTGAACTGAACGACTCTCCGCTGGTTGAAGGAGTGACAAGGCCCTCTGCCGTGCAATGGTATTTCGATGGCAAAGCATACAATGCGACCGATGTCATAACCCTGACATCAGGCAGCCATACCATCATGGTGGTCCTTACCTTTGCAGACTATTCACAGACCATAGTCAAGGAAATCCTTATAAGCGAGTGATCGTCACTGTTGCTGCGTCTCGGGGGAATTTTGTATTTTTGGGAAAAACCATACGGCGATGAAGACAGATATTGAAATTTCCCATCAATACAAGATGCTGGATATAAGAGACGTGGCGGCCAATGCAGGGATTGCCTGTGATGATTTGAGTCTGTACGGAAATTACATGGCAAAAGTTCCTGCTGACCGTATAGATGAAGACAAGATAAAAGACAGCCATCTGATCCTGGTTACAGCCATTACCCCAACGAAAGCCGGAGTGGGTAAAACCACCGTTTCCATAGGCCTGTCCATGGGGCTGAACCATATTGGAAAAAAAGCGATCGTTGCCCTGCGCGAACCTTCCCTGGGACCCTGTTTCGGGATGAAGGGAGGGGCAGCCGGAGGCGGTTATGCGCAGGTGGTTCCCATGGAAGACATAAACCTGCACTTTACAGGGGATTTCCATGCGATCACAGCCGCCAACAACATGATCTCGGCTTTGTTCGAAAACCATCTGTACCACAACCAGAGGAACGGTTCGTGCCTGCGTGAAATTGTCTGGAAGAGGGTTCTGGATGTGAACGATCGTACCCTGCGGGCCATTATTTCGGGGGTGGGAGGAAAGACAAACGGCATAACACGCGCTACAGGATTTGACATAACGGCCGCTTCTGAGATCATGGCCATACTGTGCCTGTCCAAAGACCTGGACGACCTTAAGCAAAGGATCGGGCGCATTATCCTGGGTTATAGCCACGACGGATCCCCGTTCTACGTGAACGACATGGGGGTGGCAGGGGCTATCGCCGTTCTGCTTAAAGATGCGATTCACCCCAACCTGGTACAGACACTGGAGGGTACTCCGGCCTTTGTGCATGGAGGACCTTTCGCAAATATTGCCCACGGATGCAATTCACTGGTGGCCACTAAGATGGCAATGACACATGCAGATTACGTGGTGACCGAGGCCGGTTTTGGAGCCGACCTGGGAGCCGAGAAGTTTTTCAACATCAAATGCCGGAAAGGAGGCCTGCAACCCAAACTGACTGTTTTGGTGGCCACTTTGCAGGGACTTAAAATGCACGGAGGCCAGGACCTTTCCAAATTGACTGAAAAAAATCGGGAAAGCGTGATCAACGGTTTGGCCAACCTGGACAGACATGTTGCCAACCTCCGGTCGTTTGGACAGAATATTGTGGTGGCGTTAAACCATTACGAATCCGATACGGAAGAAGAGATTTCTCTGGTACGGGAACGTTGCCGCGAACTGGATGTGGCATTTGCCGTTAACGACGCCTATGCGCAGGGAGCCCGGGGAGCTGTTGCACTGGCCTCGGCAGTTGTGGACGTTATTGAAGGCAAGCCATCCAGGCCCCTGATATTCACATACACGGACGATGATACCATTGAGCAGAAGATCTGGAAAGTGGCACACAACATATATGGGGCTCGTAATGTGTTTTATTATGAAACGGCCAGGGAAAGTATGGAAAAAATCAGGGAACTGGGCCTGGGCCATTATCCGGTCTGCATAGCCAAGACACAATATTCTTTCTCAACCGATCCCAGGGCTTACGGGGTTGCCCGTGACTTTGAAATGAACATACACGATTTGATAATCAATAACGGGGCCGGCATGATTGTGGCCATTGCCGGGGATATATTACGGATGCCAGGCCTTCCCAAAAAACCGCAGGCCGTGTTTATGGATATCAACGACGGTATGATTACGGGCCTAAGCTAGAACGGCCTTATTTAAATTCCGGATCCCGGTAGTATTTTGCCGCCTCGTCCAGACTTTCGGATATGGCGGCTATTCTTTTGACATCTGATGGGTGAGTACTTAAAAAATCAAAGGAGGATGACTTCTGGTCACCCATCATTTTTTCCCAGAACAAGGGGGTCTGATAAATATCGTAACCAGCCAGGGCCATGATATACAGGCCTATCCGGTCTGCCTCGTATTCATGTTTGCGGGAGAAGGGCAAAACCACCCCCACGTTGCTGCCAAAAGCAAAGGCCTGGGCAAACAGCTCTACCGTCTGGGTGTTTTGCCCGTATTTTGTCTGGCTGAATACTTGTGTTGCGATTTGTCCGGCCGATTGCAGCAACGCCTGCTGGCTCATGCGTTCATTCCCGTGACGGGCCACGGCATGACCCATCTCGTGGCCGATGACTATGGCCAGGTGATTCGGATTGTTTGCAAATTGGAGGATTCCTTCAAAGAGTACAATCTTACCGTTGGGCAGGCAGAAAGCGTTAACAGAAGGATCCTTAACCAGCCGGAACTCCCAGTCCAGGCCGCCCAGATAGTCCTGTTGCCCGATCCCGACCAGGTACGATGTAAGGGCTGCAACCATTTTTTCTCCCACCGACCTCACCATTTCTGTATGTTGTTTATCGCCCGAGATTACGGCTGTTTTGAGGAATTCTGCATAGGATTCGTCGGACAGGGCCGAAACAGATTCGTCTGAATAGACCAGCAATTGTTGCCTGCAGGTAAAAGCTGCCGTGCCACATGAATTGAGCACGATCATGGCAAATATTGAAAGTACTGCAAGCTTTTTCATTTGAAGAATGATTTGAGGACAATTAATGAGATTTGTATATGTCTCAAATATAATGAATTTTTAACTTTGTCTGTTTATCAATAATTTTATCATGAAGCATTTCTATACATTGTTTATAGCCTCTGTTTTTGTTTTATCAACCCCTGCAGGCATTCAGGCCCAAAGTCCACGGATGCGGGATTACGGGATACGGACCGGAGTCATGCAACCCGGACCGCTGAATGCCATTACCGATGTTAAAGGAGTGTCTGTGGGGCATGTTACCCTTATAGAGGGGGACAGTATCCGTACCGGGGTAACGGCCATTATCCCCCATCGGGGCAATATATTCCGGGAGAAAGTGCCTGCTGCATTCTGGGCCGGGAACGGCTACGGGAAACTGGCAGGGTCCACCCAGATAAAGGAACTGGGGAATATTGAAACCCCGGTCATCCTGACCAATACCCTGTCGGTTTCTGCCGGGATTGACGGACTGGTCACCTATACGCTGCAGCAGCCCGGCAATGGAGATGTCCAGTCTGTCAATGCGGTGGTAGGAGAAACAAACGACGGCGGATTGAATGATATCCGGGGCCGTCATGTCACACCCGCACACGTCCTGGAGGCTTTACAAAAAGTAACCCCAGGACCAGTGGCCGAGGGAAATGTGGGCGCAGGAACAGGTACAGTCTGCTTTGGATTCAAGGGAGGCATTGGAACGGCAAGCCGTGTCCTGCCCAAAAGCCTGGGCGGTTATACGGTTGGAGTATTGGTCCAGACCAATTTCGGAGGCGTGCTGCAGATTGCCGGAGTAAATGTGGGAGAGCGCCTCGGCAGGTATTCATACAAGAACCAGATTGAAGAACAGTCAGGGAGAACAAAGCCAGGCCAAAGCGCACCGGAACAGCAGGCAATCCATCAGAAAAAAGCGCCAGTCACAGATTCGGCCCCGGACGGTTCCTGCATGATAGTCATTATCACGGATGCTCCAATGAATGAGCGTAACCTGGAACGCATGGCCAAACGCGGCATGATGGGACTGGCCCGCACCGGAGGGATCGCCTCTAACGGCAGCGGGGATTATGTGCTGGCGCTGTCTGTTGCCCCGGAAAATCTGATCAAGGAATATGCTTCTGCCACACAACCTTATTCACCTACCTGGTCACCCACCTACCTGCATAACAATGAATGCTCCCCCCTGTTCCTGGCTGCCATAGAAGCCGTGGAAGAAGCCATCCTTAACGCGCTCTTTGCGGCAGAAACCATGACCGGCAAAGATGGCTATACGGTTGAAGCCCTCCCGGTGGAAAAAGTAATAAAGTTGTTCCCCCTTGTTACCGATATAGAATAAGGTGCAGGCGATAGCACCACCGTGGGAATAATTGTGCAGCCAGTGGGCAATAGCACCACCGTGGGAATAATTGTGCAGCCAGTGGGCAATAGCACTGCGTATAAACAGGCTGAGCCAGTATTAGTCAATATTAATCGACACATCATGAAAACAAGAATTACCTTGTTCCTGCTGTTTTTCCTACTGGCAACAATGAATTATGCCACAGAAGGGAACGCACAGCAAACAAAACAAAACCCTGAGGAAGAACAATCCATGAAAGAAGTCTATGATTTTTTAAGAACGTGCGGGGTCTATTAACTGGCTACGGTTGACAATGACCAGCCCCGGGTACGTCCTTTCGGAACTGTCGTTATCTTTGAGCAAAAACTTTACATCCAGACCGGCCGTAAAAAGAATGTGGCCAGGCAGATGGCAGCCAACCCCAAAGTGGAGATCTGCGCCTATGACCCCGGCAAGGGTATGTGGCTGCGCATAGAAGCTAAAGTGGTTCCGGATGAACGCCTTGAGGCAAAGCAATACATCCTGGAGCAGTATCCGCAATTAAAAAGCATGTACAAGGCCGAGGACGAAAACATCCTGGGCCTTTACCTGAAAGACGCGACTGCCACCTTCAACAGCTTTTCCAACCCCGCCCGTACCGTAAAGTTCTGAGCCGGCCACCCTATATTGCTTCTGCGCTCCCCGGCAAAAAGGATGCGCCCCGGATACATCGGTCGCCGCTTGAAACAGCAGTTGCCGCCAGAAGCATCGGTCGCCGCCTGAAACAGGTGGAACCTACGTGAGAGTTAACCACAGTAATGCCGGCATGAGAGCCTGATTACCACGGGCATTTCCGGGATTGTCCTAAGAGTTGAGTATTCTCCTGGTATTCAAGAACATCTGATGATATTGCAAGACAACGGGCTATCTGACCAGGGCCTGCCCTTTTCTGCCAGAGTAATTGAGCCAGTCTGAGCTTTTCTTTATGCAGGAGGGTTGTGTAAGGAGCTCCTTTTTTATTATCCTTTAACCATTTATCAATAAACTGACACACGTCAACGTCACTGATCCTGTTGATTTTCCCTGTGATTTTTTCATTATTTAACAATTCCTTTGCTTTAGTACCCATCCAGGATTCAATATGCAGCATAGCCCATTCCTCTCCGGATAGTTTGTTCATGTAATACGAAAATTTTCTGGGAGATCCGTAATAGTGCTCTACCATTTTTATCTGTAGAATATTTTCCTGTATTAACATTCCACTTTTATCCAATACATAACCAGGTGGCAGTTTTACTTTCCAGGAAAGAAATTCCCGTTGCTCTTTCCATGAAGTTATTGGGGTATAAAGGCCATGAACCCCGAAATCCTTCATGAAATAATACCTGGTGGAACAGAAAGGATATCCGCTTGGATACGACCCCACATTATGGTGGACTCCATTTCTTAATACATAGGTTATACCTTCCAGAATATGCTCCGGTGTATTCAGTTCCACTGCATGAAAGCCTTGATGACCCAGAGGGCCTTTACGCGAGTACTTACTGTTGAACCATTTACTATAGCCATTCCGTAAGGCACCGATATAGATAACCGGATTCTCCGTTTCAACGATAACATGAAAATGATTTGACATAAATGAGTATGCCAACAAGCCGGCATCATGGTGATAGGCCGCCAGGCAGGCCCTGTTTATACCCTGGTAATAATCTTCAGGAACCCGGAACATAACCTCGGGTGAACTGACACAAAGATGATAAAGCTTTTTTTCATGAGATCTTCCCTCCAAACCAACAATAGCAATTAATGAATATTGAACAGAACAAAAGTACTGAATATAATTCTTACAAGCAATGCACAGATAAATATTATTCAAACAGGCGAGGAATAGAATAGAATTTCCTTCAGGTGGGAGGGTGGTAAGTAGTGAAATACTGCGCAACGCATCTAAGAAGCAGATATACAGCATATTATGCGTTTTTGTAACATCGTTGTTACTTACCACCTCCCCCCTCCCGGAAAAATACCTGAAAAAGAATGGTGCTGCGAAGCAGCGCTTTAAATAAGCGCCAAAGGCATTTGGCGCACCGCCTTGAAGACCGCAGGGTGGTTGTTTGAGCAGTAATGCTAAAAAGCACCCTCACTACAATTCAGGCGCGGCTGCCAGGGTCATCATTTAAGCAGCAATGCTACAAAAGAGGTAAGGTCGCTGCACCACAAAGAACGCAGAGCCTCGGCAAGAAGAAAAAAAGCTCTCCGTTCTTTGTGGTGCAGCGACCACTCGCAGAAGCATTTGGAGCCTCGGCGTACAAAAATGCTTCCAGTGCCTGAGGAAGCAGCGAGCGCCTGTAGCTAGTGTTGTAATTAATTAAAAAGTAAACTATATTTTTAAGGGTTTACCGGTGTATGTCCACTCGAAAGGTTTA
>MWDM01000012.1 GCA_002070565.1 Bacteroidetes bacterium ADurb.Bin139 | reverse complement strand
CCGGAAGACATCATGCGAAAATACGTCTTTTACGTATCTTTGCAAAATCGAGCCTCATATTTATGGGATTTGCCATCAAATTCACAGAACAAGCCGCTGCCGTCCTTAAAGGATGTGATTCTGCTCTCACAAACAAGACAGTAGAGGAAAATCCATGGTTTGTACCAGAATTTGTCAGGCATCGCCTTGTCACGCTCACAAATAGCCTGGAGACAGAGACAGGCATTTTGGGCAGATTGCTGGATATGGAAATACCGGAGCATGCTCCGCGCATGATCTCCATAGTGGCAGCCGGAAACATTCCCCTAGTTTGCTGGCATGATTTTGTATGCGCCCTGGCCTACGCAGCATCCCATCCTGAAGGGGTAGTGCTGGAAGTAAAATTGTCTTCAAGGGACCGGGTCTTGCTTCCTGCCATTGTGGACCGCCTGCGCGTTCAAAAGGATTCCTGCCTGGCAGGAGTACAGGTGCGCTTTGTGGAAAAGGTGGATCCTTACACGCAGGCCATTTTGTTTACCGGCGGTTCACAGGCCGAATGGTTCTACCGCCGGCAGTTTCCCGCAACACCCCTGTTGTTGCGTACCAGCCGTAGTTCCGTGGCCATGCTTGAAGGAAATGAAACGGGATCCCAGATTGACGGCCTGGTCCGGGATTGCTTTCTGTATTTTGGTCTGGGCTGTCGCAATGTAACGCTTTTGCTGGTGCCCCGGTCCTATGATTTCAGTGAGTTCATTGACCGGGCAGGAACTATGTTCGGATCCCTGCTTCAAAATCACAAGGGCTACAGGAATGCATTCCGCCATGCCAGGGCTTGCTTCCTGATGTCGGAAAGTGCAGACCGGATCCCCGTCCCTGCGTTTTTTGTTCTTAAGGAAAGTGAATTGCTGAAACCACCCATGGCGGTGCTGCACTACCATTATTTTGATGACTGTGCCGGAGCTGTCCGGTTTGTAGAGCAAAACAAGGATTTCATCCAGTGTGTGGCCGGCACACCCAACATACCTTTTGGAGAAACGCAGTCCCCGTTATTCACAGATTTTGCCGATGGATTAAACACGTTGGAATGGCTACAAAAATTATCATCCTGACAGGACCCACCGGTGTGGGTAAAACAGAACAGGGCCTGGCCATAGCCCGTTTGCTGAAAACCCCTGTGATCAATTGTGACAGCCGTCAGATATACAAGGAACTGCGCATTGGGGTGGCGCGCCCTACGCCCGAAGAACTTTCCCGGGCAACGCATTATTTCATAGCCACGCACTCTATACACCAGCCTTATTCGGCAGGAGATTATGAAAGGGAAGCCTGGGAACTGGTAATGCGCCTGGCTCCCTTCCACGATTATTTGCTGCTGGTGGGCGGTTCCGGTTTGTATATAGATGCCTTCATCCGCGGGATTGATCAGATGCCGCCGCCCGATGCCGCCCTGAGAAAAGAACTGATGGACATGGCAGAAGAACCGCAAGGTCTGGAAAAACTCCGCTACAGGCTCAGAATACTGGATCCGGTGACGTATTCGCAAATAGACCTGGCCAACAAACGCCGTGTTATGCGGGCTGTTGAGGTGTGTTTGCTTTCAGGGAAGCCTTATCATTCTTTTCTCACGCACACCCCCAAGAAAAGGCCGTTTGATATTGAGGTGCTCCTGATGGAAAAACCACGCAAAGAGCTATACGATCGTATAGACAGAAGGGTATACCGGATGATGGAGGAAGGCCTGCCGGACGAGGCCCGCAGTCTGTTTCCATACAGACAGCTCCCTGCACTCCGGACAGTCGGGTACAGGGAGCTGTTCGATCATTTTGAAGGGAAATACCCTTTGGAAGAAGCCGTAAATCTGATTTGCCGCAATACCCGCAGGTATGCCAAACGACAGTTGACTTACTGGAGAGATGTTCCCCGAAAGGAAGATCATCCGCTCCTTCGCCCTGTTCCGGAATTGTAAGACCGACAGGCTGGGCCGCCCTTTCCGAAGCGGCCGTCACGGCAGTTTCCCTTTGCAGGCGCCACCTCTGTCTTTAGTTTGCAGCGGGGAACACCTTGTTCATTTCAACTTCAAAAATCAGTGTACTGTTGGGGCCAATAACACCGCCGGCTCCATTGGGGCCGTATCCGAGTCCGGAAGGAACATAGAGTATGATCTTTCCTCCTTCCCCAACAAGCTGCATGCCTTCAGTCCAGGCGGGGATTACCCTGTCCAGGGGGAATTTGGCCATTTCGTTACGCGAGTAGGAAGAGTCAAATTCAGTACCGTCAATCAGGGTGCCTAAATAATGCACTTCTACGGTGTCGGTTGCTTTTGCGCGGATTTCGTTTCCTTCACGGATAATCTTGTATTGCAGTCCGCTGGGCAGCACCACTATGCCTTCCTTGGTTTTGTTTTCTTCCAGAAAAGCTTCTCCTTCCCTGAGGTTGCGTTCTCCTTCAACAACACTCTTTTTTTGCATGTAAGCGGTTATGTCGTTATTCCAGGTCATCATTTCTTCCTGGGTTGGATCATCCTCACGGGCCATCAGTTCCTTGTATGCCTTGATCACCATGTCGTTGTTCAGTGCTCCGAAATTGGATTGTTTGACCATCGAGGCCAGTGAGTAGCCAATAGACCGGCTCACAGAATCAACAGCTCCTTTGGAAAAATCGGAATCCCCTTTGGGTGCGCCGCTCTCGCAGGATACGGCAATCATTGCGCCCAGAAGGGCGATAGAAATAATCTTTAAAGTTCTCATTGTTTATTAGGGTTAGAAATATTATACACTTAATTGTAAACAACAAATGTACAGTTTATTTCTTGTTATTTGAATAGATATAACAGCAAATTTTATGTAAAAGACGCGCTCCCACAATGGCATCCCAGGGATCGTCACCCGAGGGGGCTACTTCGCACAGGTCAAAGCCAATGATCCTGCGACGTGAAGAGGCCAGCAGGAACAGCAGGTAATCCACCTGCTCAAACCTGAGTCCCCCCGGCACAGGAGTTCCTGTGTTGGGACAAAGTTCCGGGGACAGTCCGTCTATGTCCAGACTGATGTAAACCTGGTCCGGAAGGCTTTCCAGGATCCTTTGGCATTGGTCCCTCCAGGTGAGGCCTTCGTACAAGTCTTCCTTGAGGGATTCGTCGGGGAAAAAAGATATGCGTGGATCATTGTGTATTATATCGTTTTCCGCGCTGCAGAAATCCCGTACCGCCACCTGGGTAAGGGCCGCTACAGATGGTATGGTTTTCAGAACATTGAACATGATGGAAGCATGAGAATAAGTGAAACCCTCATAAGCCTGCCGAAGGTCTGCATGGGCATCTATGTGCAGGATCCCGAATGGTCCGCAATGTTCTTCCAAAGCCTTGATGTGTCCCAGTGGTACCGAATGTTCTCCGCCCACGATCCCCACCAGTTTTCCCTGCCGCAACTGTTCTGAACACTGCAGGTAAACTATACGGTTCATCCGGGCACAAGCCTGATTAACCTGTTCAAAAACTTCTCCCAATCCGTTTTCAAGGGGATTGCCGCCCTCTTCCCAGCATTGGATGATCTTTTCGGCCATAAGGCGTGCCGACCGGTTTAAAACCGGCAATTCCTCGTGTACCGGTATGGTCCCGATGGGAATGTTCCAGGCCTGTGGTACCCTGGAATTAAAAAGGTCTATCTGTGCCGAGGCCTCTATAATGGCACCGGGGCCCATGTGCGTACCTGCACGGTAAGAGGTGGTAACGTCCCATGGTACCGAAACCAGGGCAATCTCTGCTTCCTGCTGTGTGAAGGGTAGTGCGAAATAATTTCCGTTGGCAGCCCCCGGCAGGTTGGGATCAAAAGCTTTCATACGATTCCTTCTCTTATTATGTCGTGTATGTGAACCATTCCTGCATACCGGTCATCCTGCAGCACAATGAGCTGGGTGATCTTAGAAGCTTCCATCATACGGTACGCATGGACCGCAAGTTCCCGGCCCGGGATGGTTTTTGGGTTCTTTGTCATGATATCGCAGGCACACAGGGTTTCCAGGCTCCTGTTCTTTTCCACCATCCGGCGTACGTCACCGTCCGTTATTATACCCAGGAGTTTATCGTCTTCATCCAGCACCGCAGTGGCTCCAAGACGGTTTTTAGAGATCACCAGAATTGTATCCCGCACCGATTCTCCGGGCCTGACAAGGGGACGGAGCTCCGGATTCATAATATCGGAAACTGTCAGGTACAACTTTTTACCCAAAGATCCTCCCGGGTGAAACCGTGCAAAGTCAGAGGGGGTGAAGCCGCGCAGCCTGAGCAGGCATACGGCAAGAGCATCTCCCAGCACCATCTGGGCGGTTGTACTGGCAGTAGGGGCCAGGTCGTTGGGGCAGGCTTCGTGCGGTGCCGAAGCAAGCAATACATAATCGGCAGACCTTCCCAGGTAGGATTCCCTGTTGCCGACCATGCCAATGAGAGGATTTCCCATTTTGCGGATCAACGGCACCAGTACCTTAATCTCTGCAGTCTCTCCGCTCTTGGAAAGGCACATCACAACATCCCCCGGCTGTACTATGCCCAGATCGCCGTGGATGGCATCGGCCGCGTGCATGAATACGGCGGGGGTTCCGGTGGAATTGAGTGTGGCGACAACCTTCTGGCCTATTATGGCGCTTTTCCCTATGCCTGTAACTATAAGGCGGCCTTTGGAAGCATACAGCAAGTCCACAACATCAAGGAACGAATGGTCTATGGAAGAGCGCAGACCGTTAATTGCAAGTTGCTCTTTATCAATAACATCAAGAGCTGTTTGTCTAGTTTCCAGGCGGTGTTTGTTCATAAAATTTTGAAAGAATAAAACAAACGTATAACTTAGTGGACAAAGGTAGTAAAATATGTACACTACGTCCGAATTGCACCTTCAGCTAAAAAGGCATTTTGGATTCAATACATTCAAGGGACAACAGGAAGCAATCATTTCCCATTTGATGCAGGGAGGCGATGCATTTGTCCTCATGCCAACAGGGGGAGGGAAGTCCATGTGTTACCAGTTGCCGGCCCTGCTGCTGGAAGGCACTGCCATTGTCATATCGCCGCTCATTGCCTTGATGAAGAACCAGGTGGATGCCATTCGCGGTTTTTCAGCAGACAACTACGGTGTTGCCCATTTTCTGAACTCCTCACTTACCCGCTCCCAGATGGGCGAAGTCAGGGAATCGCTTCTTTCCGGGAAAACAAAACTGCTGTACGTGGCTCCCGAATCGCTTACAAAAGATGAAAACATACAGTTGTTCAAACAATTGAGGATTTCCTTTTATGCCGTAGACGAAGCTCATTGTATTTCTGAATGGGGTCACGATTTCAGGCCCGAATACAGACGAATCAGGCCATTGATCAATGAAATAGGCAAAGCCCCCGTAATTGCCCTTACAGCTACGGCTACCCCCAAGGTACAGCGGGATATTCAGAAAAACCTGGAAATGATGCAGGCCCGGGTCTTTAAGACATCCTTCAACAGGGAAAACCTGTATTATGAAGTCAGACCCAAGGTCAATGTTAACAAGGAACTGGTAAAATTCATTCGTCAGCACCAGGGGAAAAGCGGCATTGTCTATTGCCTGAGCCGCAAGAAGGTGGAAGAAATCGCCTCTTTTTTGCAGGTGAACAACATCAGGGCGCTTCCTTACCATGCCGGTATGGACGCAGCTGCAAGAACGACCAATCAGGATCAATTCCTGATGGAAGAGGCAGATGTCATTGTGGCCACCATAGCCTTTGGCATGGGGATAGACAAGCCGGATGTTCGGTTTGTGATTCACTACGATATTCCCAAATCGCTGGAAGGGTATTACCAGGAAACAGGCCGGGCCGGGCGTGACGGAGGAGAGGGCCAGTGTATTGCCTTTTACAGTTACAAGGACATCCAGAAGCTGGAAAAATTCAAACAGGGAAAGCCCGTTGCAGAGCAGGAAGTGAGCAAGCAATTGCTTATGGAAACAGTTGCCTATGCTGAATCCAATCTTTGCAGACGCAAGATTCTGCTCAATTATTTTGGAGAGGATTATACAAAGGAAAACTGTGAGAGTTGTGACAACTGCCTGCACCCAAAGATACAATTTGACGGGCAGGAGGAGATGTGCCTGGTTCTTGAAACGGTTCAGAAATCCTTGCAGCAATTCAATTCGGAACATGTTGCCAACATCATAGCCGGCGTGTCAAATGCCATGATCAAGTCATACCAGCACCATAAGCTGGATGTTTTTGGCATGGGCAGAGACAAAACACCCCATTTCTGGAATGCCGTCATCCGGCAGGGCATAGTATTTCGTTTCCTGGACAAGGACATTGAAAAATACGGGGCCTTGTCTGTAACGCCTGAAGGCAGGAATTTTATGGAAAACCCATCCACGCTTATGCTGTATGAAGACCGGGAGATGGAAGAGGACACTGATTCTGAATCTGATATTGTGGCTAAAGCCGGTGGCGGCGGTGGGGATGAAGAATTGCTGTCCATGCTCAGGGACCTTAGGAAAGATATTGCACATAAGCTTAAATTGGCTCCTTTTATTGTATTTCAGGATGTCAGTCTTGAAGATATGTCCATAAACTATCCGATAACCCTTGAAGAGCTGGTCCATTGTCAGGGGGTGGGTGAAGGTAAGGCTAAAAAATTTGGGAAACCATTTGTTGAGCTAATAGAAAAGTACGTAGAAGAGAACGAAATTGAACGTCCACAGGACTTGGTGGTCAGATCGGTAATCAACAAGTCCCAGAATAAGGTTTATATCATTCAAAGCATTGACCGCAAGCTGGATTTTGAAGACATTGCCGAGGCCAAGGGCCTTACATCGGACGAATTGCTGGAAGAGATAGAAGTCATAATCAATTCGGGCACAAAGCTGGATATCAACTATTACCTGAGGCAAAAAATTGACGAAGACAAACTAGAAGCTATCTACGATTATTTCCGTGAGGAGGCAAAGTCCGAGTCCCTGTCAGAAGCGGTTAAGATATTGGGACCGGATTATACAGAAGAAGAAGTAAGGCTGGTGAGGATAAAATTTTTAGTTGAGGTTGCCAACTGAAGTTTTATCTTTGTATTTTATGCGCAAACGTACAATCATATTTCTGGTGTTGTTGACCCTGCTATTGTCAGGAGCAGCTGTGTACGGTTATCTGGTGCTATTCAGAAATACCGGTCCTACGGTTACAAACAATAATACTTACAGGGCCGTTCCTGTGGATGCGGTTCTGGTTCAGCATTTTAGCAGGTTAAGTACCCTTACGGCAGAAGTTTTGGCACCGGGCAGCTATATAGAACGCCTGTTTCATCCCCAGGCAGGTACACAGGCTTTTCTTCAGGAACTGAGCTCTTTTATGACGGTGCATCATCCCGGTCTGCTTAAGGCCGAGGCGCTTTGTTCCCTGCACCCATCGGCAAAAAATTCGCTGGCCACCCTTTTTTGCATTTCCGGAGCACTTGCGCAGGATCCAAACTGGTGGGAGGATTTCATGGACGGGATTCCCATACCTTATGAAAGACATACTTATGACGGGCAGACCATATACCAGGCTGGTGGACAGGGAGCGGGCAATCAGGTGTATGTTTCCTATGTTCAGGACCTGTTGATGCTATCCTCTTCCCGGGTAGTTCTGGAATCATCCCTACGCCATCTGGCCAGGGGCGCCTCGCTGGCCGACGATCCGGGCTTTGCACGCATTGTGGAACATACCCCGGCCTCAAAACCTACCCGTCTGTTTATTCCACACCAGCGAATTCCGGCGCTTTTTGCCGCATACCTTGGAGTCCCTATGCAAAAATATGCAGAATTTGTCAGGACATCGGCCCAGTGGACCGTGCTGGATGGATTTGCAGGCGGCCATGAAGTCAGGGTGGATGGATATTCGGTGTTCTCCTCTGGTGCGGAACATTATTTTTCCACCTTACTGGGTCAGGAACCCCAGAAACTCATGGCCCCTGAAATACTACCCGCGGCCACTGTGGCAGGTTTTTTCCTGGGCCTGTCAGATCCCACTGCTTACCTGGATGCATACGGCAGGTATCTTGAATGGCACAAGAAGAAAAGAAATATGCCTGACAAGGAAAGGATAGAGTGGTTTAACCTGTTGTATCCCACCGAAATATCACTCTCCTGTGTGCCATACGGAGCTGAATTGCAATGGATAGCCGTTATCCATTCCCGCTACATACGCCAGGCTAGAATCCAGTTTGCCCTCTTGAATAAACAGGAAGAAAGCAAGGTGATGGTCAACCCCCTGCCCGGACTCCTGACCGGGATTTTCGGGCCCGTATTTAACCTGTGCCAGGCAGGGTATTATTGCTATATTGGTCCTTACATTATTTTTGGACCTGAGAATCTGCTTAACAGAATGCTTCAAGCCAACCTGTCCGGCAATTACCACTCACTGGCCGATGCCATATCCCAGACCCCCGCGTCATCGGGAATCATGAACGCTTCAAACCTGACTTTGTTTTTGCAACCTGCTACCGGCCTCGATCAACTTAAAACCTTGGTTGACAAACGATATGCAGAGCGTCTGGATGCCTGGGGCCGCTATAATGCACAGATCACATTCCTGCAATTCTCCTCCCTGGAGGATCGCATTTACACGCATTTGTCTGTTTATGGCGACTCGCTGGAAATATCCCCTCTGGTACCACGTCAGAAAGAAGCGCGTATGCCGGATGGTGCCAGGCAGGATACCCTGGCCAGGGAAAAACCACCCTACAAGGTTTTCAACCATTTAACCAGGGAGGACAATGAACTGTTTCAGACTCCCTGGCCCGAATGCCGGCTCATCATGAGGGATCACACCGGTAAAACCTTGTGGGAAAAGACAATGGAGGGACCCATCCAGGACCGTGTTGTCCAGCTGGATTTCCTGAAAAATGACAAATTACAGATGTTGTTTTCCATAGGGAACAGGCTGTATCTGCTGGACAGGCTGGGACGTAACGTGTCTCCTTATCCCAGGGCTTATGCAACCAGTATTCTTTATGGTCCGTTTATTTTTGATCCGGAGGGAAAAAAGGAATACAGGATCCTGCTTGTGCATCAGGACAATGTGCTGCGCTGTTATGACAAGTCGGGCAGTTTATACGGCGGGTGGAACGATTTTTCCCTGCCCGGATATCTTACCGGACAACCCCGGTACACTATGTGGGATAATACCGGTTTATGGGTGATTTATACAGAAGCCCGGACGGTGTTTCTGTCTGCAACGGGCCAGGTCAGGGGCATGACCACCCGGAAAGAATGCCTGGATCCGCAGGCGGAAATCCGTTTTTCCGGTCCGTATGAGCTTTACGGCACAACAATTGAAGGTAAACCCCTAACCATCATGCTGCAATAAATAGAATGACTTTTTTAACCATAATTTTTTTTATCATTGTTGCCGGATACTTTTTTATGCGTCTGATCCCGTTGATGCTGGCGGCTAAAGTCCGGAAAATGCAGGAACAGGGCG
Organism: Bacteroidetes bacterium ADurb.Bin139; assembly: GCA_002070565.1. Taxonomy (GTDB): domain Bacteria; phylum Bacteroidota; class Bacteroidia; order Bacteroidales; family UBA932; genus DMER64. Next base: position 35,895 of record MWDM01000012.1, on the reverse strand, counting down.
GAAAACGGGACCATGTTGAGCACAAATCCCCCCAGAAAAAACGCATTAACAAAGGCACAGGAGAATACGTCGATTATGAAGAAATAGACGATTGATGAAATCTTTTCTCCGTATACTGGCTTATGGAAAACCATACAGCAGGTACTGGCCTTCCTACCTGGTACTATCTGTGTTTAGCGTTCTCTTTGGCATAGCCAATTATGCTCTGGTGGCCCCCTTGCTTACCATTCTCTTCCAGGCAGATACCCTTTCGGGAGAAGTGACCCGGCCTGAATTTAGCTTCTCTATTCCCTACATTGTTGATCTGTTCCGCTATTATATGGTCCTGATAAAAGCGCGGGACGGGATTCTGATGGCTTTGGTATACGTATCGGTAAGTCTGCTGGCAGCATCGCTGCTGGCCAATCTGACACACTACCTTTCTCAAAGGATCCTTGTAGACATGCGTACCCGCCTGATGAAGAACATAAGGGAAGATCTTTTTGACAAGATAAGCCGGCTTCACATTGGCTTTTTTCACGACCGGCAGAAGGGAGACTTGCTGTCTTCCATCTCGAACGATGTGAATGAAGTTCAGAATTCGGTGGCCGGTTCTTTCCATATTCTTTTCCGGGACCCCTTGCTCATTGTGGGGTTTTTATCCATGCTCTTTTACATGAGCCCGAAACTGACCCTGGTGACTTTGCTCACTTTGCCAGTTTCTGCATTGCTAATAGGCTGGATCACCCGATCTCTTCGTGCCGGTGCAGAGGTTTCACAAAACCTTCTGGGTAAATTGCTGAGTCATTTTGAGGAGGCCATATCGGGGAGCCGGATCATAAAAGCTTTCAATGCCCGGCAATACGTCCGGGATCGCTTTGGAATCATTAACGACCAGCACAGACAGGTAACCAGAAAGTTATATAACCGTCAGGAGCTTGCCTCCCCGCTGGGAGAGTTTCTTGGGATTGGTGTCGCCGCTGCCGTTCTTTTTTATGGCGGATGGTTGCAGGTCAGGGGGGAACTGGGAATGACATGGCCCGAATTTGTGGTTTATATTGGTTTTTACTGGCGGGTTCTGGAACCGGCAAAGTCCATCACCCGTACCTATGCCATGATCCGCAAGGGGATGGTCTCGGCAGGGAGGATTTTTAATATTCTGGATGCACCGGTGGAAATTAAAAAATATCCCGATGCAATACCGGTGAATGATTTCAGGGAAACCATAGAATACCGGAATGTTAGTTTCCGATACAAAGAAACAGATCCCTTTGTGCTCAAAAATATCAGCCTGGTCATTCCCAGGGGAAAGGTCATTGCCCTGGTAGGCCCTTCGGGTGGGGGCAAAACAACGCTGGCAGACCTGCTTCCCCGGTTTTATGATGTCAGGGAGGGGGCAGTACTGCTGGATGGTGTTGATATCCGCCAATACAGGCCCCGTGATTTGATAGGACTTATGGGCGTGGTTACCCAGGAGGCCATCCTGTTTAACGATACTGTTGCAAATAATATTACCTTTGGTTTTGAAAACATACCGCGCAAAGAGGTGGAAAATGCAGCCAGGATAGCCAATGCACATGATTTTATTATGGAATTGGAGTACGGTTATGATACCAACATCGGGGACAGGGGGGTAAAATTGTCCGGCGGACAAAGGCAAAGGCTGGCCATTGCAAGGGCTGTGCTCAAGAACCCTCCCATATTGATTTTGGATGAGGCGACCTCGGCCCTGGACTCGGAAAGCGAAAAAATGGTACAGGAAGCCCTGACAAAACTGATGAAAAACCGGACGTCGGTGGTTATCGCACACCGCCTTTCCACCATCAGGGATGCAGATCACATTGTGGTCATAGACAAAGGATGCATCACAGAGCAGGGTACCCACGACCAGTTACTGGCCCGGAACGGCATGTATAAACACTTGTGCGATTTGCAGACTTTTGGATAAATCTATAATGAATGATTATGAATCAAGACGTTTTTAAAACAGAATCCCTCAATCAGCTTTTTGAGATGAGTTTCAAAAAGTACTGGGACTTCAAGGCCCTGACGGAATTCAACGGTGACACCCTGTATTACCGTGATTTGGCACGCCGTATTCGTATGATCCATATTGGGTTTGAACAATGCGGGCTTAAAAAGGGAGATAAAGTGGCCCTGTGCGGAAAGAACCAGTCCAACTGGGCGGTGGCTTTTCTGGCCACCATTACCTATGGCGCAGTTGTTGTTCCCATATTGCATGAATTCAAACCGGGAAACATCCGGCACCTGGTAAATCATTCCGATGCACGCATCTTTTTTGTGGGTGAACAGGTATGGGAAGGCCTGAGCGAATCCGAGATGCCCAACCTGGAAGCCATTGTGGGGCTTAATGATTTTGACATTCTATATGCTACGGAAAAAGAAATCATCACCATCAGAAACGGGCTGGATAGTAAGTTTGAAAAACTTTATCCAAACGGGATGACCCCCGAAGAGATCTCTTATCACAGAGACCAGCCCGAAGAACTGGCCCTGATCAATTATACCAGTGGAACCACCGGTTTTTCCAAAGGAGTCATGCTACCGTACCGTTCTCTGCTTTCCAATGTCCTGTTTGCCTGGCAGGTGTTGCCTCAGGTAAGCAACGGAGCCAAGATCGTCTCTATGCTTCCATCGGCGCATATGTATGGGTTGATGTTTGAATTGCTCTATGAAATGACTTCCGGTTCACACGTCCACTTCCTGACCAGGATGCCTTCGCCCAAAGTGATTACAGAAGCCTTCCAGAGTGTCAAACCCCGTGTGATCATTGCAGTTCCCATGATCATTGAAAAGATTTACAAACAGAAACTTTTGCCCCTGCTCAAGCGTCCTTCCATAAAGGTCATGCTGCGTATGCCCTTCATAGATCAGAGGATCAAAAGCCGTATTCACGACGAACTATTCAAGGCTTTTGGGGGAGAATATATCGAGATCATCGTGGGCGGAGCCCCTTTGAACCACGAAGTGGAACCATTCCTCAAGAGTATCAACCTGGCCTTTACCGTGGGTTATGGGCTTACCGAATGTGGTCCTATCGTATCTTATGCCCCGTGGAATGAAAGACCGCTGTTTTCCTGTGGCAAGGCAGCACCCAGAATGTCTATAAGGATAGACTCTGGGAATCCTGAAACGGTCCCCGGTGAAATCCAGCTTCAGGGGGACAACGTTATGGTGGGCTATTACAAAAATCCGGAAGCCACAGAACAGGTATTTACCCCGGACGGATGGTTTAAGACTGGCGACATGGGCACCATGGATAAAGATGGATACCTGTTTATCAAAGGCCGCTCCAAGACCATAATACTGGGACCCAGCGGACAAAATATCTATCCCGAAGAAATTGAAAGTTCCATCAACAATATGTCTTATGTAAGTGAAAGCCTGGTTATCATGGAAGATGACAAGCTGGTGGCACTGGTATATCCTGATTTTGAAAAGGCGGCAGCAGACGGGCTACCGGATACGGCCTTAGGTGCGACTATGGAAGCCATGCGAGTCCAGATCAATCTGGAGTTACCCAAATATTGCCAGATAGCCAGGATCAGGATTGTTCCCGAAGAATTTGAAAAGACGCCCAAAAGAAGTATTAAACGTTTTCTGTACAATGGATAAACAGACCCAATTTGATCTCCACTACCTGGAAATGGCGCGGATATGGTCCAAAAATTCCTATTGCGAGCGTAGGAAGGTAGGGGCATTAATGGTTAAAGACCGGATGATCATTTCCGATGGTTATAACGGCACCCCCCGCGGATTTGAAAATGTGTGCGAAGATGAAGACGGACACTCCAAGTCCTACGTTTTGCACGCCGAGGCCAATGCCATAACCAAAGTAGCCAGAAGCAACAACAGCAGTGAAGGAGCCACCATATACATTACCGCTTCTCCCTGTATTGAATGCGCAAAACTGATCATACAGTCCGGAATTGTCCGGGTGGTATACAGCGATGATTACAGACTGCAGGAAGGATTAGAGCTATTGACAAGAGCGGGTATTCAGGTAGATAAATTATAAAAGGGTATGAAAGGATATCAGAAACCAGGCAGGAAACTGGTCATCGTGCTGGTCATAATAGTTGTACTGGCCATTGTGGGGGTTATAAGGTGGAACACGTTTAAGGATCTGAACGGAACAGGAAGGAAACGCCTGGGGCGGGAATGGTCCAAGATGGAACTTATCCTGGATCAGATCCAGAACAATTACGTGGATTCGGTTAACGTTGCGTCATTAATTGAGAAAACGCTACCGGCCATTATGGAAGAGCTTGATCCTCACTCTATTTACCTTCCTCCAGATGAACTGCGCACGGCCGATGAGGAATTGCGTGGTAACATTGAGGGTATAGGGATTGTTTTCAATGTGCCAAGTGATACGGCCACCGTAATTAACGTGATCGTTGGCGGACCATCTGAAAAAATGGGCCTGCAGGCAGGAGATAAGATCATAAAAATTGACACACAGACGGTTGCCGGGGTCAATATGCATCAGGACTCTATTGTAAGGCTTCTCAAGGGACCCAAGGGAACCAAAGTGGATGTTTTTGTGAAACGTTACGGAGAAAGTAACCTGATACATTTTTCCATTATCCGGGACAAAATTCCGGTTAACAGCGTGGATGTAGCCTATATGGCAGACTCAGTGACCGGTTATATTAAACTGTCCCGGTTTTCAATGACCAGCTATGCCGAAGTCCTGGGCGCTATAGCCGATTTGATGAAACAGGGCATGAAACAGGTGATCTTTGATTTGCGGGACAATACGGGAGGCTACCTTGACCAGGCCTTGAAAATCACAGGTGAATTCCTGGATGAGAACAAACTGGTCGTTTATACAGAAGGAGAGCACCGGAAAAGGCAGGATTTTTACACAAAAAAAAGGGGATTCTGCTATGATATGCCACTTGCCGTTTTGATCAACGAAGCCTCGGCCTCATCATCTGAAATCATGGCGGGAGCTATACAGGATAATGACAGGGGAACCATCATAGGTCGCCGCTCTTACGGAAAGGGCCTTGTCCAGGAACCCATTTATTTTTCAGATAATTCAGGATTGCGGCTAACCGTTGCCCGTTTTTATACACCCCTTGGCAGGTCCATTCAAAAGCCGTACGGGAGCAATTCCCGTGAATATGCATATGACCTGCTGGAACGTTACAGGCATGGAGAGCTGATGCAGGAAGATTCCATCCCTAAGAACGATTCACTGCGTTTTGTGACCCCGGCCGGTAAAGTCCTGTACGGCGGGGGAGGAATCATCCCTGATGTCTTTGTTCCCCTGGACACAACAGGGGTAAACGACCTGTACATGCGCATATCCAGGCAGAACCTGCCCATACGGTTCAGCATGGAGTTTGCCGACCGAAACCGCACCCAATTGTCCGACATTGATACGTTCGAGGCATTGGAACAGTTTTTTACCACAAAACAACTGGAAAACGAATTTCTGCGCTATGTTAAAAGACAGAGAATCACTCCGGTACCTGCTCAATGGAAAGAGTGTGGAGGAATCCTGATGACACAGATACAGGCGTATATCGGAAGGAATACCCGTCTGGAAGACAAAGGCTTCTATCCTTACCTGGGGAGGATAGATAATGTACTGATCAAAGCGTTGGAAGAGCTCAGAACCCCGTCAGTAACCGAACTGGCGGAGTCTGCTCTTGTTTTCACGCCACCGGGGAAGAACCTTGACAAATAGTTCCAGGAACACTTTTTTCTGGAAAAAATCCTCCATCTCCAGGCGGGCCTGGGTCCCCACACGTTTGAGTGCACTGCCTTTATTCCCTATGATGATTCCTTTTTGTGAATCCCGCATAACACTTATGACAGCACGTATGTTGTAACGTTCCTCGCTTTCCTGGAATTCTTCCACGGTAACCTCTGTGCAATAGGGAATTTCTTTTGAATAATTGAGGAAGATCTTTTCCCGTATGATTTCCGAGGCAAAAAAACGCAGACTTTTATCGGTCAACTGGTCTTTGTCAAACCAGGGCGGGGAAGATGGCAGCAAAGCCAGGATCCTTTCCAGGAGGGAATCCAGGTTGAATCTTTCCAGTGCACTTACAGGAAATATTTCTGCTTTGGGTACCAGGGTGTGCCACTGTTCCATCAGAGATAGCACTGTCTCCTGTGAACTCTTATCAATTTTGTTGACAATCAGCAGGACAGGAACCTCAATCCGGTTTATTTTGTCAATGTATCCTGGATTTTTGGCCGGCTTTTCCACCACGTCGGTGACATACAGCAGGATATCGGCATCGGCCATTGCCGATGCTACTAATTGCATCATGTTCTCCTGTAACAGGTAATATGGTTTGATGATTCCCGGTGTATCTGAATATACGATTTGATAATCCGGCCCGTTGACAATACCCAGGATGCGGTGCCGTGTGGTTTGTGCCTTTGAGGTGATTATGGATAATTTCTCGCCTACCAGGTTATTCATAAGGGTAGACTTGCCCACATTGGGATTCCCTATGATATTGACAAAACCGGCCTTGTGCAATTCGCTCATTCCTTACTGGTAGAATCCGGTGATTAGCATATTGATCTCTTCTTCAGTCAGGAAACGCCATTGTCCGCGTTTTAGGTTTTTCTTGGTCAATCCGGCAAAATAAACGCGGTCAAGTTTCTTCACTTTATAACCAAGGGCTTCGAAAAGACGGCGCACAACCCGGTTTTTACCTGAATGAATTTCCAGTCCTATCTCTTTTTCGTCATTGTCTATGTATGCGATCTGGTCTACCTGCATCATGCCGTCTTCCAGCTCCACGCCGCTGACGAGCTTTTCCATATCGGATTTTTTCAGGTTCATGTCCAGACGGGCCTGGTAAATTTTTTTACGGTTATAGGAAGGATGGGTCAACTTTTCTGTGAGTTCTCCGTCGTTGGTGAACAGGAGTACACCCATGGTCATTTTATCCAGCCTGCCCACCGGGAAAACGCGTTGTTCACATTTTCCGGCAATCAGGTCCATAACGGACTTTTCGGCATGGTCGTCACTTAGGGTGGTCACATATCCCCTTGGTTTGTTCATTACAATATAGGTCTTGGGTTCACCCTTGATCCGCTGTCCGTTCACGCGGACATCGTCGGCAGGTGTTACCTTTACCCCCAGACGGTCTACAATTTCCCCGTTGACGGTAACCAGTCCTGTAGAAATGAAGGTATCTGCTTCCCTGCGCGAACAGAGGCCCGAGTTGGCTATGAATTTATTGAGACGGACTTCACCCGGTACTTTAGGCTGCTTGGGGGCGGGGGCTTCGGCTTTATGAGGAGCTTGTTTATGAGCAAAGGGTTTGCGCGGTCTTTCGCTGTTGTACCCGCCATCGCGGCGCGGTCTTTCGCTGTTGTATCCGCCTTCACGGCGCGGCCTTTCGGCATTGTACCCGCCATCGCGGCGCGGTCTTTCGCTGTTGTATCCGCCTTCGCGGCGCGGCCTTTCGGCATTGTACCCGCCATCGCGGCGCGGTCTTTCGCTGTTGTATCCGCCTTCGCGGCGCGGCCTTTCGGCATTGTACCCGCCATCGCGGCGCGGTCTTTCGGCCTTTTGATCTGTTATCCGCTCACGACGTGGACGTTGATAACTATCCCGGCCGTCTGAATTGTCTTTCTTCTGCATTATTTTTTATTTTGAGCCGCAAATGTACACGAAATTTCTTAATATTGCATTATGAAGTATCCGGCCTTTCTAAGAGTATCTCCATTATTCCGTGAAAATTTAAATGTTTCTCTTACAGCAGTTAAGACGAATAAGCTTCGTTCTGTACTCACCATTTTAATGATAGCTATAGGGATCATGGCCCTGGTAGGTATCCTGACGGCCATTGATGCAATAAAGGGGTCAGTAACGGACAGTTTTAACCGTATGGGAGCCAGCACCATTACCATTCGTTCAAAATCCCTGCGCAGTCAGTCAGCCGAAATCAGGCGCAGGATCCGGAATCAGTCCCTGATCACGTACCAGCAGGCAATGGCTTTTGTGGAAGCGTATCCTGTGCCTTCACGCATAGCTGTATCGGCACCGGCCAGCAACATGCTGGAAGTCAGTTACGGATCAGAAAAAACCAATCCCGAGATCAGTGTTTTAGGCGTTAACCCGGACTATTTTTCGGTCAATGCACTGGAGTTGTATTCCGGTCGTTTTTTTTCCAATTACGAAATGAATTCTTCGGGTTTTGTGGCTGTTATTGGCAACGGATTGCTTACACTTTTCGGAGATAAGGAACCGATAGGAGAATTTATAAATATTGAAGGCAGGCGTTACCAGGTGATTGGCGTTCTCAGACCTCAGGGTGCCACTTTTGGCGGGGGATCGGACAAACAAATATTTGTTCCCCTGGCAAATGCCCGCAGCGTATATGGCGGCGACAACATGAATTTTCAGATCAAAATACAGCCAAAGGAAGGAGAAAATACCCGCAATGCCTATGAAGAAGCCGAGATCCACTTCCGGACCGTGCGCCGGCTTTCACCTACAGACCAGACTGACTTCCAGATAGATCGCAGCGAAGACATGCTGGCTCGTTCTATGGAAACGATGAGGATAGTAACCATAGTGGCTTTCATCATAGGATTTATCACCCTGCTGGGCGCTGCCGTGGGGCTGATGAATATCATGCTTGTTTCTGTAAATGAACGCACCCGGGAGATAGGTACAAGAAAGGCCATGGGAGCCACTTCCCGGATCATTAAGCAACAATTTCTCTTTGAGGCCATAGTCATTGGGCAGCTCGGCGGGGCAGGTGGGATACTGTTGGGATTCCTGGCCGGCAATCTTACCTCTCTGGCCATGAAGAATCCCTTTGTAGTTCCCTGGTTATGGATGTTGCTGGGTGTGGCTATCTGCTTTGCAGTGAGTATATTATCCGGATATATCCCGGCCGTGCGTGCCAGCAGGCTGGATCCCATAGAAGCCCTCCGGTACGAATAATCCTATTTTAAGGAAAAGATATATGTGATTTTTCCTTCCTGTACCGCAGGGGCTGAACCGCTGACATTAAACCTGGCCTGAAGGGCTGCTTTACGTGCGGCCTCCCATAGTGTTTTATTCTGAACCGTTGTTCCTTCAATACCCGGGGTAGCAGAAGTCACGTTCCCGTAAGTGTCTACAAGGATCCGGACTACAACCCTGCCAGCCAGGTTCTCTGAATATTCGGGCAAAGGCAGTTTGCCAACGATGGTGCGTCCGGCCAGCTGGGCGGTGGGTAGTCCCAGTGGGTTTCCCGTCTGAGTATTCCCCTGGAGATCTCCGGCTTTACGTTCTGTTCCTGTTTGCAAGCCGGTCTGTTCACCTTCGGTTGTTTCTGCGTCACGGCTTCTGTACAAGGCCCTTTCATTGATAGCCGGTGGCTCGGGATCGTGCACCGGAACGTCACCTGTCTCTCCAGGGGTGCTTTCCATGGTGCGTTGCATCCCTTGTATTTCCTGGGGAACAACAGCCTGTTGCACCAATTCCGGTGTCTTCCCGGGTACAGGTTCTGGGGCACGGGGTGGAGTGCCTTCTTCTGCTATGACCCTTAAAGGAGTAGGAGGCCGCTCTTCCTGCAGTTCAATCTCGATCTCCATGATGTTATTCCGCAGGGCAGGAACGTAGCTCAATCCGGTGAGCAACAAAACAGCTGCCAGCAGCAGGTGAAGTACCACTGTCAGCCAGATACCGGTCCTTTTTCCATTGTTTTGTTGCATTGATGTGTCTCTTTTGGCTCCTTACTCGGGAGATGTGGCCAGGATGATCTTGTATTGATTGCGTTTGGCAATGTTCATAACCTGGACTACCTGTTCCATGGGAACTGTTTTATCTACATACAAAGATACCGTGGGGTCATCGCTGCTCTGAAGTGAATGTTGCAGCATTGGTTCAATATCACTGAAAGCAACAGCCTGCTGGTCCCCGTTAATGTGGTATGAGAAAGTACCGGCCAGGGTATAATGCTTAATGGATACGCTCACCTGTGCCTTGTCTGAAATCTGATTGGAGCTTTTTGGCAGCAATAGCTTCAGGGCATTGGGATTGACCAGTGTGGAGGTCACCAGGAAGAATAACAGCATCAGGAACACAATGTCTGTCATGGATGCCATTGTGAAAGAAGCCTCTACCCTGGTGTTTCTTTTTATAGCCATATCATTATTATTTTAGTGGTTCCTGTAAGAGTTCCAGAAAGTCCAGGGTGTTCTTTTCCATGGTGTTTATTATGGAACCGATACGTGAAGCAAGGTAATTGTATGCAAAGTAAGCCGGTATACCCACCAGCAATCCGCCCACCGTGGTTACCATGGCAATATAGATTCCCTCGGAGAGCAAAGATATTTCAATGTTGCTACCTGCCATGGACATGTTGTAGAAAGCTTTTATCATACCTATGACCGTTCCAAGAAATCCAACCATGGGAGCGCCACCGGCAACGGAAGCCAGTACGGGCATCCCTTTTTCCAGGCGCGCCACTTCTATGCTTCCCACATTCTCCAGGATAGATTTGATGTCGGCCATGGGACGCCCGATATTACGCAAACCCTTGGCAATAAGCCGTGAGGATACCGTATCCTGGTTTTCGCACAGGTGGATGGCAGACTCAATCTTGCCGTCGTATATATATTCCTTGATATTGTTCATAAAATTCTGGTCCACTTTGGATGCTTTCCGCATAGCAACCAGGCGTTCTCCGAAAATATAAACGGCGACAACAGATAAGGCAAGCAGGACCAGCATGAGCCATCCGCCTTTTGCGGCCATAGACAATAAGGAAATTGAAGAAGAGGCTTCTGCTATGGCCTCGGTTTGAAGTACAATGTGCAACATATTAGTTTATGGTTTTTAAATTTTTGTCATAATCTACTTTCCAAAGGAACAATCCCTCGGGCGGTACGGAAAATCCCGCTAGGGAACGGTTTTTTTCCTGGAGCAACTGCAAAATCCATTCCACAGGCTTTTTTCCCTTTCCTACCTCCAGGAGTGTTCCTACCATGCAGCGGACCATATTTCTCAGGAAGCGGTCTGCTGTTACCTGGAATACCCACAACGGAGATATCCCGAATTCCTGTTCCAGGATAAACCATCGGGCCTCGGTTACAGCACATATATTGGTTACTGTCTGTGAGTGAAGTTTGGAAAAACTTGTAAAATCGTGTGTTCCCAGAAACAATGCGGCTGCGCGGTTCATTAGTTCCAGGTTTGGCAGGGTCAAGGCGTAAGTTCCCGGAGCGGCCGATACTCCTTCCAGGAAGGGTTCTTTGTTCCTGCGGATATAATAGCGGTATGTCCGGCTCACGGCATGGTACCGGGCATGAAGGTTCTCAGAGACCTGAAAAATACCATGAACACAGATATCATGGGGCAATATGGCATTTAATTTGTAAGTTATGGTTTCACATTCAAGAGGAATACCGGAATAATTGAAATGAGCCCAGAAATCAATTGCGTGAACCCCCGTGTCGGTACGGCCGCATCCTGTAACTGTTACCGTCTCTCCCAAAACACGGCTAAGGGCATCTTCCAGAAAAGCTTGCACACCCGGTGCGTTTTTTTGAATTTGCCAGCCATGGTAATGGGTCCCGTTAAAGGAAAGATGAACAAAAAACCGCATAAAGGACGTATCTTTGACAAATATATGAAAAAACCATAACCGTGTAGAAAAATATCAATCTATGGAAACCGTAAACATTAAAGAATTGAACGAGCGAATTCAGCGGGAAAGTGCCTTTGTGGATATTATGACCCTTGAAATGAGCAAGGTGATTGTAGGGCAGAAACAATTGGTTGAAAACCTGCTTATTGGACTCTTAGCCAATGGGCACATTTTGCTTGAAGGCGTTCCCGGCCTCGCAAAAACACTGGCTATAAGAACGCTGGCCAGTGTGGTGGATGCAAAATTCAGCCGGATTCAATTCACCCCTGACCTGTTGCCTGCCGACCTGGTGGGTACCCTGATTTATAGCCAGCGAAACGAGGAATTCCAGGTTAAGAAAGGGCCTCTTTTCGCCAATTTTATACTGGCCGATGAAATCAACCGGTCTCCGGCCAAAGTACAGTCGGCACTTCTGGAAGCCATGCAGGAGAGACAGATAACCATTGGAGAGCACACATTTCCCCTGCCCGAACCGTTTCTTGTGCTGGCCACCCAAAACCCTATAGAACAGGAAGGGACTTATCCCCTGCCCGAGGCGCAGGTAGACCGCTTTATGCTCAAGGTTATAGTGGATTATCCCAAAAAGGAAGAAGAAAAGCTTATCATACGGATGAACAATTCGGGCCAGTTTCCCACTGCTGCCCAGGTGCTCAAGCCGGCCGATATCAGAAAAGCCCGCCAGGTTGTAAGAGAGGTTTACATGGACGAGAAAATTGAGCGGTATATTGTAGACCTGGTATATGCCACAAGAAAACCGGAGGATTGTCACCTGCCTGACCTTAAACCCCTGATCGCCTACGGTGCTTCGCCGCGAGCCAGCATTTCTCTTGCCATAGCCTCCAAAGCTTATGCCTTCATCCGCCGCCGCGGCTACGTCATTCCCGAAGATGTCCGGGCTGTGGCCTACGAGGTACTGCGCCACAGGATAGGATTAACTTACGAGGCAGAAGCCGAAAATATTGTAACAGAAAACATCATCACTTCAATTATCAATGCCGTTGAGGTTCCTTAATAGCAGATTATGTCAGAAAATTTGCTTAAAAATGTACGCAAGATAGAGATCAAGTCCCGGGGTCTGACGCACCAGATCTTTGCCGGCCAGTACCACTCTGCTTTCAAAGGCCGCGGTATAGCCTTCAGCGAAGTGCGTGAGTACCAGTTTGGCGACGATATCAGGGATATGGACTGGAATGTCACTGCAAGGATGAATGTCCCGTATATCAAGGTTTTTGAGGAAGAACGCGAACTTACGGTGGTGTTGCTCATAGATGTGAGCGGTTCACGGTGGTTTGGAACACAGAAGAAACTGAAAAAAGACATGCTGGTCGAGGTGGCCGCCATCCTCAGTTTCTCGGCATCGATCAACAACGATAAGGTGGGTGCCCTGTTCTTCAGTGATAAGGTGGAAAAATTCATCCCCCCGAAAAAAGGACGTTCTCACCTGTTGCATATCATTCGTGAAATGCTGGAATTTGAGCCCGTCAGCCGCCAGACCAATATTTCTGAGGCATTGCGTTTTCTGACCAATGCCCTTAAAAAGCGTTGCACTGCCTTTCTTTTGTCAGACCTTATGGATATTGACCATGCAGAACAGCCCCGTTTTGAAGAGGCACTTAAGATTGCTGTCAACAAGCACGATCTGGCAGCCATACAAATCTACGACCACCGTGAAACCGAATTGCCCGATGTGGGATTGATCCGACTGATGGATGCAGAAACAAACAGGGAACAATGGATAGACACCTCGGGCAGAAGGGTCCGCGATAATTATGCCCGATGGTACCGGAACAGCCAGGAGCGCATCCGGACCATGCTGAACAAATACCAGGTAGATCATGTCAGGATTGCAACAGACCAGGACTATGTGCAACCCCTGATCCGCCTGTTTAAAAAAAGAGCGTAACAATGAAAGGATTCATATATCTGTGCTTTTTCTTTGTGTGGCTCACCCTGTCACCTTGTCTTTCATACGCACAGCAGGTAACAGATGCAGGACAACTGCCTGAAAACCTGGTGCAGGAGTCGGTCCTGGAAAAGGACAGTATCCTGATTGGCGACCAAACCTGGTGGAACATGACCCTGCCGGCCGGCACATGGAACGGCAGGCAGATAGAGATACCTGATTTTTCTCCTCTTCCCTATAAGCTTACAGAGCAGGTAGAGGCCTTATCGGGGGTATTGCTGGATTCTGTTGTCAGAAAACGGCACCTGGAAAGCATCCGGGCACGTATTCTTCTGACTTCCTTTGACAGCGGAAGCTACCGATTGCCTGCCGTGCCTTTGTGCCTGGTAGGACAGAACGGGACAAGAGACACCCTATGGTTTAAGGGGCCCCTTTTAACGGTTAACACCATACCCGTGGATACGACCTCTTTTGAACCTTTTGGATTAAAGCCCCAGATGCGTTATCCCATCACAAAAGGGGAAATACTCACCCTGGCGGGCTTACTGGTCCTTTTGGCGGCTCTGATATTTCTGACTGTTCTGATTGTAAGGCGGCGCAGGAATCATATGCCCCTTTTTGGCCCGGCAAGGCCCAAGGACCCGCCGCACATAGCCGCCCTTAAAGTACTTGAAGATATCAGGGCACGGGAACTCTGGAAAAAACAGAAAGCCAAATCATATTATACCCTGCTTACAGACACCATCCGTATTTATCTCAGAGACCGGTTCGGGATACAGGCCATGGAAAAAACCTCGGCCGAGATGTTGGCAGCCCTGCGCCAGACCGCATCTGAAGATTCCCTGCTTACAGACAAGATCATAGGCGGACTTGGGCAAATGTTCAGTACGGGTGATCTGGCAAAATTTGCCAAATACACGCCTTCTGACCTTGAAAACGAAGAATCCCTGCGCCAGGCCATCCGGTTTGTTACAGAAACAGCAAGGATTGAAGAAGAAAAAGAAGAATAAGATGACCTGTTATGTTTTTTGAATACCCCAAACTCCTTTTTTTATTGCTTCTGCTGATTCCACTGGCAGCGTGGTACATATACAGGCAACTGAAGGGGAAGCATGATCCTTCGCTCCAGGTTTCGTCTCTGCAACCTTTTGAGAAAGAAAAACTTTCATACAAAAGGGTGTTGTATCACGTGCCTTTTGTCCTGAGGACCATTGCACTGGCTGCCCTGATCGTGGCCATGGCCAGGCCGCGCTCCTCTTCGGATTATGAGACAACTGTCACAGAAGGGATTGATATCATGATGGCCATGGACGTATCCACATCTATGCTAGCCCGGGATTTCCAGCCAGACAGGATTGCAGCCGCAAAGGACATAGCGATTCAATTTATTTCAGAACGTCCGGCAGACCGGATTGGCATTGCTGTTTTTGCCGGTGAATCGTATACACAGTGTCCCCTGACAACAGACCGTATCACTTTGATAAACATGATGAAGGAGATCCAGACCGGACTGATTGAGGACGGAACGGCCATTGGGAACGGGTTGGCAACCGCCGTGGCCCGGTTAAAAGATTCAGAGGCTATAAGCCGGGTGGTCATTCTGCTTACAGACGGGGTGAACAACCGGGGAGAAGTTACACCGCTTACCGCGGCCGAAATAGCACGCACCTATGGTGTCCGTGTTTATACCATTGGAGTTGGTGCGCACGGGATGGCTCCTTATCCCGTAATGACGCCCTATGGCGTTCAGATACAACAGATACCTGTGGAAATTGATGAGGAATTGCTCAAACAGATTGCCCAGATAACCGGAGGTGAGTATTTCCGGGCCACCGACAATACCAAATTGATGTCTATTTATAGCCAGATTAACCAGATGGAAAAAAGCAGGACACAGGTGGATTCATTTCCCGTGTACAAGGAATTGTTCATGAATTTTGCCCTGGTTGCTTTGTTCTCACTGGTCCTGGAATTTATTTTACGTTGGATCGTATTGAGAAGAATACCCTAGAGAGATATGATACAATTGGCACAAGTTCAGTATTTATGGATCATAGCGGCCATTCCGCTGCTGTTGGTTGTATACGGCTTATACCGCAGACATGGTCGCAAGATGCTCAGACGGTTCGGTGACCCTGAATTGCTCAGACCGCTCATGCCATCTGTGTCGCGCTGCAAGGGATGGATCAAGATAAGTCTCTTTTGTGCAGGGATTTTTTTCTTTGCCCTGGGTCTGTCGCGTCCCCGTACCGGGGCCCGCGTTAAAGAACTAAAACGAACGGGCGTGGAAATCATTATTGCCCTTGATGTATCCAATTCCATGTTGGCCGAGGATTACACCCCCAACCGCCTGGAACGGGCTAAGCTGGCTGTTTCGCGCCTGGCTGACAACCTGGGGCGTGACAGGATAGGACTGATTGTTTTTGCCGGGGATGCCTTTGTGCAACTTCCCGTGACAACGGACTACGTAAGCGCAAAACTTTTCCTCAACACCATCAATACAGGTTCTGTGCCGCGCCAGGGCACAGCCCTTGGCCAGGCCATCCTGACAGGGATCAGGAGCTTTAGTCTGGACACCCCGGGAAGCAGGGCACTGATCCTGATAACGGATGGAGAGAACCACGAAGATGATGCGGTAGCCGCGGCCACCGAGGCAGCCGGCCAGGGTATCCGGGTTCATTGCATTGGTATAGGTTCTGAATTCGGAAAACCAATACCCATGCCCGATGGCAGCTTGCTCAAGGACGAAGAGGGAAATACCGTAGTAACAAAACTTGACGAAGCAACATTGATGGATGTGGCGCGGGCCGGAGGAGGTGTTTACGTCAGGGCCGGGAATTCCGATTTTGGACTCCAGGGAATTGTGGATTCGGTCCGTCAGATGGATCAGCAGGAATTTCAGGCGGTCGTTTTTGAGGATTTTAATGAACAGTACATGTACTTTTTTGGGATCGCATTCTTTTTTCTTTTCCTGGAAACTTTGATAGGTGAAAGAAAAGGGCGTCGTTTTAAAAGTTTTGATATCTTTTCAAAAATTGCGGTAGTCTTTGTTTTTTTTACAACACTATCGCTATCGGCCTCGGCCCAGGCCGATAAGAAAGACATCCGTGCCGGAAACAGGGCTTTCCGAAGGGGTGACCTGGAAAAAGCACAGCTGGATTACAACAGGGCGGTGGCTAAGGATTCCACCTCGCTCAAAGCCAGGTACAATCTGGCCAACACCATGCACCTGGTTGGGGATTACCGGCAGGCTTCTGCTACTATGGCCACAGTTCCCGATTCTTTGCACAATCCGGAACAAAAGGCCGATGCCTGGCACAATTCCGGAAATTTCCAGCTGTCTGCCAAACAATATGCAGAAAGTATTGAGGCCTACAAAAACACTTTACGCATACGACCCGGGGACATGGAAACGAAGACCAACCTGGCCTATGCGCAGAAAATGCTGAAAGACCAGCAGCAGGAGCAGCAGGAACAGCAGGAACAGCAGGAACAGCAGGACCAGCAGCAGGATAAGCAGGATCAGGAGAACAAACAAGATCAGCAGCAGGACAATCAGGATCCGCAGCAGGACAATCAGGATCAGCAGGCACCCCCAAAAATAACCCCCCAGGCCGCCCAGCAAATGCTGGAAGCCGTACAACAGAAAGAGCGTGAGACGCAGGAAAAAGTGAGCAAAGAAAAGGCCCGCGCAGCAGTGCCGGTCCGGAAGGGTAAAAACTGGTAAAAGTACAGGATATATGAAAAAGACAATTCTGTTAATACTGGCTGTTTTAAGCCTTGTGCAGGCAAACGCGCAGGGTCAGTTCACCATTGAGGTTCCCAACGTGGTTGCTTCCGGAGAGCGGTTCCGCCTGGTATTTACAGCGACAGACCTCCCTCACGAGACTTTCACCCCACCGGCTGTGGAGGGGTTCCTGCTCCTGGCAGGACCCACCACTTCCACCATGAACAGGATGGAGTACATAAACGGACGCAGGACGCAAAGCCGTTCTGTAAGCTATACATACATCCTGGAGGCGGGCGAGCCCGGAAAATACACCATCGGGGAGGCCTCTATCGTATCCGATAATGTTACATACAAGACCAAGCCGGCTACCATAGAAGTTATCCGGGGGACAACAACTCCCGACAGGCCTTTACAGCAAGAAAGAATTACTTCAGAAACAAACATTACAGACAAGGACGTCTTTTTGCGGCTTGCTGTCAATAAGCGCAGGGTCGTTAAAGGAGAACCGCTTACGGCTACACTCAAGCTATATACGCGTGTAAACGTGGCAGGTGCAGAAGATATCCGTTTCCCCACATTCAACGGATTCTGGAGCCAGGAAGTCTATGCACCCCAACAAATTGAATGGCAACGTGAAAACGTGGATGGAGAAATATTCCAGGTGGCGACCCTGAGAAGTTATGTTTTGCTGCCCCAGCAAACAGGAGACATCCGGATTGATCCCTCTGAGATCGTATGCGTGATACAGGTCCGCAATACCCGTAAGGGACAATCCCTGCTGGATGAGTTCTTTGATTCATACCAGACGGTCCGCAAACGGGTAATTGCCCCGCCGGTTACAGTAAGAGTGAACGATTGGCCGGCAGGGGCACCTGCTTCCTTTAAGGGGGCAGTGGGTAAATTCACCATAAAGGCCAACCTTGGGAAAGATTCGGTTAGCGCACACGATGCCCTTTCATTGTATATTACTGTTACAGGCGAAGGGAACATCAACCTGCTGGAGGCCCCGTCTGTGCAGTTTCCCCCGGATTTTGAGATATATGATCCCAAAGTTACGGACAATTTACGGAGTACGGGGGGCTCCTTCTCGGGATCAAAAACATTTGAATATCCTGTAATTCCGAGAAGTCACGGGAATTTCACCATTGAACCGGTAACTTTTTCCTATTATGATATAGAAGCGGGAGCATACAAGACCTTGCGTACCCAGCCTCTGACACTGAAAGTGGAAAGAGGTTCTCAGGTGACACCTGCAGGAGTGCCCCTGACTCAGGGGACGCACCGCCGCGCAGTTGAAAGCCTTGGAGAGGATATCCGTTATATTAATACCTCGCTCCAATCCTGGCGGAAAAAAGGATCATATTTTACGGGCAGTCTGTCATATTTTTTGATTATCCTGACCATATTTGGTTTAACGGCAGGAGTATACGTTTTTCTGGATAAAAGGCGTGCGCACCGCAGCGACGTGGTTAAGGTGCGTAACAGCAGGGCCAACAAGGTAGCCCGGACCCGTTTAAAAACAGCCGCCATGTTGTTGAAGCAGGAACATTTTGAAGGATATTACGAAGAATTGCACCGTGCCCTGTGGGGGTATATTGCAGACAAACTGGCTTTATCCCAGGCAGACTGTTTCCGTGAACGGATCCGGGAGATGCTTCTGGGGAGAAATGTTGAACCGCACCTTGTAAGCGATTATACCAACCTGATTGAATCCTGTGAATTTGCCCGCTATGCACCCGATCCCGGTCAGCTGGAAAAAGAAAGGATTTTTGAAAAGGCCGTTGAGGTTATCAGCAAGATGGAACAAGCCCTTAAACAGATTGTAGTATGAAAAGGATAATTCTGTTGATTGTCATATGTTTTTCTGCATTCCTGGCAGCAGGAGCACAGGATGTGGAAGACAGCCTTTGGAATGATGCCAACGCCCGTTATGCCAATGCCCAATACCAGGAAGCACTGGAGAACTACCTTCAGATAGAAAGTTCGGGAAAGGAATCTGCCGCCTTGTATTACAATATCGGCAACACATATTTTAAAATGCGCTATATTGCCTATGCCATTCTCTATTACGAAAAAGCCCTGCGTCTGGAGCCCAATAATCAGGATATCCTCTATAACCTGCAGGTGGCAAGAGAACAATGCATAGACAGGATAGAACCTGTACCGGCATTTTTTGTGGCTGAATGGATTCGTAAAAGCCACCAGATATTATCTTCGGGCATGTGGTCGGTAATATCCATTGGCCTGCTGGTTCTGGCACTTGTCTTTTTCCTGGTTTTCCTTTTTGCAAGGGGAGTCAGGTTCCGCAAGGCTTCCTTTATCCTTTCCCTTGTAATTTTTCTTTTTGTCATACTGTCTGCTGCCTTAGCCTGGAAATCCAGGAAAGAGGCAACGCGTGAAGATCTGGCCATTGTGCTGGCAGCCGTAAGTTCCGTCCGTTCTGCGCCCGGGACACAGGGTAAGGACCTGCTGGTAATTCACGAAGGTACCCGGCTTCGTGTGCTTGAGCAAATGGGAGACTGGGCACGGATAGAACTGGAAGATGGGCGCCAGGGCTGGGTAGCGCTGAATGAGATAGTTTTTGTATATTAGTAGGTTGAAAATTTGTTAAAATGGATTATAACACACAGAGAGAGAAGCTTATACTGCCCGAATACGGCCGTTACATACACAATATGGTACAGGACGCCAAAAAGATCCCGGACAAAGAAGCGCGCACCCGGCAAATTAAGGCTATCATCAATGCCATGAGCTTGCTGAACCCTCATTTGCGTGAAGTCAACGATTACCAGCACAAATTATGGGATCATGTATACATTATGGCTGATTATGAACTTGACGTGGATGCCCCGTTTCCCCCTCCTTTACGGGAAGATTTTGTTACCAAGCCGCACGCTATAGGTGCCGAGCTTGAACCTGTCAGGATCATGCATTACGGAAGAAATATCCAGAACATGGTTATGGCCATTGCCTCTAAACCTGAAGACGAAGAACGTGATGCCATGACCATGGCCCTGGCCTCTTACATGCGTAAACAATACCTGATCTGGAACAAGGATACTGTCTCTGATCATACCATTTTCAACGACATTCGCAGCTTGTCCGGTGGAACACTGACTGTTCCCGAAGGGGCAAAATTATCCGAGATCCAGGGAGAGTTCAGGCAGCCCAATTCACAACGTGCACCGCAACGCCAGAGCCAATGGCATAAGAATAAAAAGAAGAAAAGGTCACCATCTAATGGCCAGTGAACCTGAAAGAAAAAAACATAGCCGGGAGATAGTCAGGCTTACTGCAGGGTGGATATTCCTGGGCCTGGGAGTTTTCCTGTTGGTTGCCTTTGTCTCCTACCTGTTCAACTGGACCGTTGATCAGAGCCTCCTGTCTGGAGACAACCTGTTAATTCCAGAAGACAAAGCAGCCAACAGCGGAGGTTTCGCAGGCAATCGCCTTGCCAATCTGTTCATTGGGCAACTCTTTGGCCTGAGTGCTTTTATCATCCCCTTTTTTTGTGTCGCCGTATCTGTTTTTTTACTTAAAATACGCAGTGTCCGCATCATCCCGCTGTTCTTCACAACCGCCTTTGTCTGCATAATTCTCTCCATTGCTCTTGGATACATTTTCAGTTTCACCAGCCTGAGGTATGTTTTTGGGGCAGGAATCGGAGGAACTTATGGGTACCGAGTCAATGAATGGCTTATTAGCATATTGGGAACCGTGGGTACCGGTGTGGTTCTTTTCTTTATCCTTACGGCTATCCCTTTACCTTTTATATACCGCCTGATACAAAAGAGAAAAGAAAAACGCCAGGCAGCACCCTTATCAGAACCTGCGCCATCCGAATTCGAAGTGGAATCTGTGGCCGGGGTTCCTGTAAAAAAAGAGGTGCCGGTGACACCGGCTGCTCCGGTTCCCCCTCTGCCTGTATTTGAAGTGGAAAAGACAGGAGAAACCTCTACTTCCGGAAAGATGCACTTTTACGATCCAAAGCAAGATTTGTCCCATTACAAAAAACCCCCGCTGGATCTTCTGGAAGATTACAAGAACCGTATTACGGAAGTGCCCCAGGAAGAATTGGAGCGGAACAATCAGAAAATCGTGGAATGCCTCAGAACATTTGACATTCAGATAGAAAAGATTGTGGCAACACCCGGGCCCACTGTCACCCTGTACAAGATTGTGCTTTCGCCGGGTATCAGGATTTCGCAGTTCACCCGCCTGGAGGACGACATCATGCTTTCTCTTGCAGCCCGGGGTATGCGGGTTATTGCACCCATACCGGGCACCAATATGGTGGGCATTGAAGTGGCCAATGACAAACCATCCCTTGTTCCTATGAAAAGCGTCCTGGATTCTACCAAATTCAAGGAATCTAAGGACGACCTGCCCATTGTTCTGGGAAAAAGCATCTCTAACGAGATTGTGATGCTGGACCTTGCCCGCCTGCCGCACCTGCTGGTGGCAGGCGCTACTGGACAGGGGAAGTCTGTGGCTCTGAACGCCATTCTGACATCGTTGCTCTACAAAATGCACCCGGCTTATCTCAAACTGGTCCTGGTTGATCCCAAGCGGGTAGAACTGAATCTATATTCCAAGCTGGAAAATCACTTCCTGGCCAGGCTTCCTGATGCAGACAGCTCCATTATCATAGATACCAAAAAGGTAGTCTATACGCTCAACTCTTTGTGTATAGAAATGGATAACCGCCTGGAATTGTACAATATGGCAGGCGTAAGGAACATTAAGGAATACAATAAGAAATTCCAGGAAAGGGTACTCAACCCACTTAAAGGGCATCGGTTCATGCCGTTTATCGTATTGATCATAGATGAGTTTGCCGATCTGATCATGACGGCCGGAAGGGATGTGGAAGGTCCCCTTACACGGCTGGCGCAGATGGGGCGTGCTACGGGTATCCATCTGGTTATTGCCACACAACGGCCTACCACCAATATCATTACCGGGACCATAAAAGCCAACTTCCCTGCCAGGATGGCATTCAGAGTAGCCTCAAAGATCGACTCCAGGGTGATCATAGATGTATCAGAAGCAAGCCAGCTGGTGGGTCGGGGCGATATGCTCATATCGGCAGGTACCGACCTTCAGCGTGTCCAGTGTGCTTTCATTGATACGCGGGAAGTAGAACGCATGGTCGATTTTATCGGGGACCAGCCTGGCTATTCCGGGCCATTTGAACTCCCCGAATATTCAGAAACCGACAGGCAGGATATGCTCAATCCCTCTTCCGGACAACGTGATGAGTTGTTTGAAGAAGCGGCAAGGTTATTGATACAAAACGGAGAAGGATCCACTTCGCTGCTGCAGCGCAGGTTTCATCTGGGTTACAACAGGGCGGGAAGGATTATGGACCAGCTTGAAGAGGCAGGAATTGTGGGTCCTCCCAGGGGAAGCAATCCCAGGGAATTGTTGATTTCCAGCCAGGAAATGCTGGATGATTTTTTGAAAAAATGAAAAAAAGAGCCCTATTCACAGGTATGATTATAGTGGCAACGGCCATAACCCTCCAGGCACAGACTACAGATGACCTGCTCAGGGATTTTGCACAAAAGGTAGCAAAAGCACCTGCCGTGGAAATTGAATTCATTTGGAATGAAACGGTTCCCGGAACCATGGTGCTCCAGGGCGGGATGTTCACCCTGAAAATGGACGAATTTTATGTCTTCTGCAACGGAGAAAAAAAATGGTATTACAACCAGGGAATAGACCAGTGGGAGGAAATGCCTCACGATAAAAACTCTCCCGATATTCTGGAAAACCCCTCTGCTTTCTTTGCCCGGCTCAACCAGGACTATTACCATGGGGGTACTCCCCTTCGGAAAGAAAGCGCGACAGGAAATACCCTGTGGGAACTGACCCTGGTTCCCAATTCCATTGAATCACCCTTTACTTATGTGATCATAGCCCTGACAGCCGACAGCCTGAAACCCTTGTATATCCGATATGCCCTGGCCGATGGGACACAATACCCGGTAACAATATCGTCTTTCAGGACAGGACCTGCCCGGCCTGCCGGGTTCTTTTTACCTGATTTCTCCCGATGAGGTTCCCTGCAGGTGCTGTTGCAGGAATTGTGTTATTTTTTCAAAAGCATCTGTCGTCAGAACGGATTTTTTTAACATAAAACAATGAAGTCCGGTAGGATAATCCAGCAATTGAGTGTCAACACCGTTGTCAATCAGACGGTTGTAATACCTGACCCCTTCGTCATGCAGGGAATCCCTTCCGGCTACAATGATCAATGCCGGAGGCAGTCCTGTCAGATCCTGATCCTGTGCATAAACAGGTGAAATATAAGGATCATGCCCGTCATGGCCTGCAAGATAGCAACTGTCGAACATGTAAGAGAGCTTTGGAGGTATGCTGCCTTTGGGTTTTGGTTTTTCCATGGCTGTAGTGGCCAGATCCAACGGAGGGCAATTCAACACCTGGCACACAGGCCGGATTTTTCCTTCTTTTCCGGCCTTAATGCAAGTAACGGTGGCCAGATTGGCTCCTGCACTGTGGCCTGCAAGGGCAATCCTTGCCGGGTCAATTCCGTATACCCTGGCATGATCGTACAGGTATTCAAGCAGCGCATACACCTGGTTTACGGCTGCAGGAAAAGGATGGTCAGGTGCTTTAGGATAATCTATGCTGATGATCCTGCATCCCAGGATACGGCTCCAGGCAATATTCATTTTTTCATCCATTTCCGGACTTCCCAGGATAAACCCGCCTCCGTGCAGATCTATAAGCAGCGGACCGGGTGAGGGGTGTTCAAATCCGTACCATACGGTCCGTGTGCGCCCGTATTCTGTTTCCATAAACACTTCTTTACGCAGCGATGCGTTCAAGTTCTTGATTGAGGCATACCGGATCTTTGAAAATATTTTCTCCATTTTTTGAATACGTTTGCCTTTGACCTGGTATTGCTTCGGTGTAAGAATTTTCATGGTCTATGATTGTTTGTTTAATGATCGGATGGTTTGAGTGAGAGAAATATCCTTCGGGAAACAGGATACAGGTTGTTGGACCGCATACCCAGATTCTTGACAAAACCCAAAGGCAGGTCGTTGTAAGTAAGCAGCAGGTATCCTCTTTCTGTCCCATCTGGAAAGACCAGGGGATCCCGTCTGAGAAAAGCTACTGCCTGCTCCCGGTTTACCCTGAATACCGGATAGGCTTCTTTTTTTAGATCTAATGCCAGGGCAAGATCCGCCCGGGGCACCCAGTCCTTTCCCTTTTTTGTGGCAACGGCAATACCCGAATGAAAAACATTGAGCATGGATCCCAGCAACTCTGCTTGAGGGATCAGTTCCTGAGGGAACGCTTTTAGAAACGGCCCTTTCATATACCAGGAATAGGGGCCTTCCAGGTGTTGCGGTGCGTCTGCAGGTACCCGTGAGGGGCTTCCGCCTTTTTTCCCGCCCCCAAGAGGAAGGGATTTCCCCGGTCCTGTATGGCACGTCCCGGTCTTTTCCAGCAGTGCCATGAAAAAACCCTCTCCCCTGATCCGGTGGGGCAGGTATTTTTCCGGGCCGAGCAGCAGGCGGGCACCCAGATGATCCCTGATCCAGTCAACCTGTTCTTCATCTTCCATACGGTTGAAGGTGCAGGTGCTGTAAAGCAGCAGTCCTCCCTGTCTCAGGCAGGGCCACAGGTCGCTCAGGATGCGCCTCTGCCTGGAAACGCACAATGCTACCACCGCAGGCGACCATTTTTTTCTGGACTCGGGTTCTTTGCGGAACAGACCTTCCCCGGAACAGGGTACATCGGCCACCACCACATCAAAATATTCCGTTAACCTGCCCAGGTCTGCAGGATCATTTTGTGTGACCACCACATTTCCATATCCCCACCTGGCCAGATTCTCGGCCAGGATGGGAACCCGGGTCCGGATGACTTCATTGCTTACCAGAAGGCCGTTCTGCGGCAGGATATCAAGCAGCAGGGTACTCTTGCCACCGGGCGCAGCGCAGGCGTCCAGAACGCGGGGAGAGGTTATGGCGCTCAGATAGGGTGCCAGTTGCCAGAGCGACATGCCCGAGGCTTCCTGAACGTAATAGGCCCCGGCATGAAAACGCGGATCAAGCGTGAACACAGGCCTTTCTTCCAGGTACCTTCCTGTGGGGCACCAGGGCACAGGATCAGAACCCGGAAAAAGTTCTCCAGGCGCTTTCCTTATATGTTGGCGGATACTAACAGGTGGCGTGCTTTCCAGGGCAGCCAGCAGGGGGGATACATCACCGGGCAAGAGGGCTGCCTCCATCATATTTCTGAAGTCCGTCATGAGTGTCTGACCTGGTCTGCTGGTTATCGGTTCAGTCCCTGGGCCAACTGCGTTGTAAATTGATTGACAAAATCCTTGATTTTTCCACCCAGCATCATTTTGAGCATCATGTTGAGGTTTGCGTCCAGAACCAGTTGAAATTCACAACCTTCTTCCCGGGGCCGGATATGAAGGTTCAGGTTGAATGCAAAGGGAACGTTGCCGTGCTGTTCCATCACAATCAGGGAAGGTTCTTCTCTTTTTGTTACTTTGACTCCCATCTGCATTCCCTGCGCCTCGGCCAGGATGGTGTCTTTTGTTATAATTACCTTATCCTTTTTATCTTTGGGCAGACGGTCCGAAAATCTGGAAAAATCGGAAAAAAGGTCATAAACCACTCCTGCCGGTTTGTTAACATAACAGGGATCTCCTTCAATACGTGTATTTCCCATAATTACCTTCCCCAGGTGTTTGGCGTAAGACGCCAAATATTCAGTGTTTCGAGTTGTTCTTTGCTCACGTAGTTTTTCTCTGCAGCTTCCTGTATGAGCGTGTTGTAATTGGTTAGCGTATGCAGTTCACAGTTGCTTTTTTCAAACGCCCTGCGGGCCACATCAAAATTGTATGAAAAAGTGGCTACCACGCCCAGTACATTGGCGCACGCCATCTTTAGGCAATCGACGGCAGAAATCGCAGAGTGACCGGTAGAAATCAAATCTTCCACCACCACCACATTGGATCCGGGGGTCAGGGTACCTTCTATGCGGGCACCGGTTCCGTGGTCTTTTTTGCGGGGACGGACATATATGAAAGGCTTTTTAAGCCGGTCGGCTATCAGGGCACCCATGGCAATGGCCCCGGTTGCCACCCCTGCGACAACATCTGTAGAGGGGTAGTTTTGATGAATGGACCGGCAAAGGGCATCACATATATAGTCCCTTACCCCGGGGACCGACATAACTTTTCTGTTGTCACAATATATGGGAGACAACCAACCGGAAGCCCATTCAAAAGGTCTTTCAATGTTGAGTTGCACGGCCTCAATTTCCAGTAGCAATTGTGCAACTCTTTTTTCAACAGATTCCATAATAATCACATATCTTTGTACAAATGTACAGTATTTTCTTCAATAATAGACGACTTCAATTATGCCGTCCCGACAGCCCCCTTTGTCTGCTTCCTACAGTTACGGTAGAATCGCTGGAAAACCACCCTTCCTGGGAAGAATTGATAGTCAGTTTCCAATGCAACACCAACCTGAGACACGTAGTGGTACCGGTTGACAATCCACGCACTTCCTTTCTTCATATCTGTAAAAATTTCACCATTATGCCGGCTGCCGGTGGACTTGTCACCAACGGACAAGATGCCCTGTTGATGATCTACCGTTACGGTAAATGGGATTTACCCAAGGGAAAGCAGGAAAAGGGCGAAAAACTGAGCGATACCGCACTCCGGGAAGTGGCAGAAGAAACCGGAACCATGGGTCTGAAACTTCTGGGAGATCAACTGGCCACAACGTTTCATTGTTATCATTATAAAGGAAACAATGTACTCAAGATGACCGCCTGGTTCCCTATGACAGCCAGTCCCGAAACAACCCTGGTTCCACAGACAGAAGAAGGAATTGAAAAAGCGGAATGGGTATCCCGCAAAGATCTGGAAGAGCGTCTGGATATGTCCTATTTATCTATCAAGATCCTGGTTGGAGAACAGTATCTAAACGATGGTAAAAATATTGGTAAAGCCTGTCAGATCGAAGATATCTTTGATCTCTGCCCGTAGATTCCTTACCGTCAGGGTCCCGCCTTTTTCTTTTATGTTTTTCTGAAGAACCAGGAATTGACGCAGACCTGAGCTGCTGATGTATTCCAGACCGGTTCCGTCTATGATGAGTTCCCGGGTGTTGCTTTTAAGAATGGGAACGATGGCTTCTTCAAAGATGGCAGTATTGCCTGTGTCCATTCTCCCGTTGATAGAAATTACGGGAACGGGATCGTTGCTGATTATTACTTCCATATACTGTAGTTATTTTTCAGAGATTGTTTGTGAACAAAGGTAATTAAAAAACTGTTTATCCGCCAAAGTCATCAAACAGAATATGATCCGCAGGAACGCCCAGATTGTCGAGCATTCCGGTCACGGCCGATGTCATAAGGGGTGGTCCGCATATGTAAAATTCCGCTTCTTCAGGTTCCGGATGGTCTTTCAGGTATTGATCGTACAGTACCTTGTGGATAAAACCCGTATGACCGGTCCAGTTGTCCTGTGGCCTGGGTTCCGAGAGGGCTATGTGGAATGAAAAATTGGGGAATTCTTTTTCTATCCTGCGGAATTCATCCTCATAAAAGATCTCGCGTCTGGAACGGGCCCCGTACCAGAATGAAACCTTGTCTGTTGTGTCAAGCGTTTTAAACAGATGAAATATATGGGAGCGCATGGGTGCCATACCGGCCCCTCCGCCAATGAATATTTTTTCAGCCGTGGTCCCTTTCAGGAAGAACTCTCCGAACGGCCCGGATATCATCACTTTATCCCCGGGTTTCCTGGAAAAGATATAGGAAGAGCAAATACCGGGATTGACCTTCATAAACGCTCCCCTGGAGCGGTCCCAGGGCGGGGTGGCAATGCGCACGTTCAACATGATGCGGTCCCCTTCTGCAGGGTGGTTGGCCATGGAATAAGCCCTGAAACTGTATTCATTGTTTACCATTTTCAGTTCCCCGATATGCAATGAGTTCCAGTCTTCCAGGAAGGGTTCGTCTATATGGATATCTTTGGAGAAGTCCACAGTAACAGGGGGAACATCAATCTGAACATAGCCTCCCGAGCGGAAATCCAGATTTTCGCCCTGGGGGAGCTGAATTACAAACTCTTTTATGAAAGAGGCCACGTTACGGTTGCTGATCACCTCGCATTCCCATTTTTTTACACCCAGTACCTGGGCGGGAATGCCGATTTCCATGTCTTCCCGGACCCTGACCTGACATCCCAGCCGCCATTGGCTTTGCTGCTCGCGCCGGGTAAAAAAGCCCGTTTCTGTAGACAGTATGGATCCTCCTCCTGACAGTACGCGGCATTTGCAGAGCCCGCAGGTTCCGCTGCCGCCGCAGGCCGAAGGCAGGTAGATTTTATGTTGAGCCAGGGTGGTCAGCAGGTTGTTCCCGGGTTCAACCTCCAGCGTTTTTTTGCCGTTGACCTTAATGGTCACTTTACCCCCCGGGCTGAGCCTGGCTTTGGCATATAGCAATACAGCAACCAGAACCAGGGTGACAGTCAGTATGACGGCAATGGTCAGCAGCAGGAATTGGAAAATGGTCATTGGTTGTGTTTAAATTTGTATCCCCATAAAACTCATAAAAGCAATACCCATAAGTCCGGTAATGATAAAAGCAATGCCCAGGCCCCGCATGGGTGCCGGAATATTGGAATAACTCAGTTTTTCCCGGATAGCGGCTATGGATACAATGGCCAGGTACCACCCGATCCCGGAACCGAGCGCGAATGTAATAACCTCCTGAATATTGCGGTAGTCTCTTTCCTGCATGAAAAGCGAAGCTCCCAGGATGGCACAGTTGACCGCGATCAGGGGAAGGAATATGCCCAGGCTGTTGTACAGAGCCGGTGCAAATTTTTCTACCACCATCTCTACCAGTTGCACCATAGCGGCAATCACCGCTATGAAGAGGATAAAACTTAAAAAACTCAGGTCTGTCCCGGCCCATTGGGGGTTGATCCAGGCCAGGGCTCCCGGGGCGAGAACATAACGGTCCAGCAGGTAATTTACCGGAAGTGTGATGAGCAGCACAAAGATCACAGCCAGACCCAGTCCCGAAGCAGTTTTTACCGTTTTGGACACTGCAAGGTAGGAACACATGCCCAGGAAATAGGCAAAGATCATGTTCTCTACAAAGATGCTTTTGACAAATATATTGGCTATCTGTTCCATACGCTATACCCTCTTTGCATTTTTGGCATTGAATACCCATACGATCAGACCCAGTATGATCAGGGCCATGGGAGGAAGGATAAAGAGTCCGTTGTTCTCGTATACCCCCCCGTTTGCAACATACCACTGCTGTGGGATTACCTGGTAACCCATTAAAGTCCCCGATCCCAGGAGTTCCCTGACAACAGATACGGCAATGAGTATGATCCCGTATCCCAGACCATTGGCCAGACCATCCACCAACGATGGAAACGGCTTGTTATAGAGGGCAAAAGCTTCTATCCGTCCCATAATGATACAGTTGGTAATAATCAGTCCTACAAAAACGGACAGTTGTTTGCTTATCTCCCATGCAAAGGCTTTAAGGACCTGGTCTACCAGAATGACCAGTGTGGCCACCACCACAAGTTGTACTATGATCCTGATGCGGTTGGGAATGGTGTTGCGCAGCAGGGAAAGGATCATAGAAGAGAACCCGGTCACCAGGGTCACCGAAAGGGCCATCACCATGGCCGGTTCCAGTTTTACGGTCACAGCTAGTGCGGAACAGATCCCCAGGGCCAGTACCGGAATGGGATTGTTCTTGAAAAGCGGGTCCAGGAATATGCGTTTATTCATAATGTCTTAAAAAAGGTAAATAGGGTTCCAGGGATTCCCGTATCATATTCTCTACACCACGGCTGGTGAGCGTACCGCCTGAAATGCCGTCAACGGCATGGGGGTTGTTTTGTGAATGTCCCTGTTTCAGAACAGAAATGGATACAAACTCATCGCCGCTGTACAGGGATTTTCCCCGGAACGGTTCGCTGAAGAAAGGGTTGGCAATCTCGGCCCCCAGTCCGGGCGTTTCGGAACTGTGGTCAAATACGGCCCCGTATATGGTCCTGAAATCATCGTTCAGTGCCAGGTATCCCCACAAGGGGCCCCAGAGGCCTTTACCATGCAGGGGGATGATGTATTTGCGGGTGCCATCGTCCAGTGTGCAGATGAAAAGAGGCAATTGGTCCGGTCCTGCAACCGTATCGGAGATGTATTTTTCATAAGGCTGACTTTCCAGGTGGACTGACCGGAGGATGCTTCGCTGTGTTTCTGCCATCATATTGGCAACCTGCCTGGGCTTGAGCAGCTGTGAAGCGAAGGTAAGCAGGGCGGCCACCAGGACGACCATTAGGGCGGCATACACTATGGTGTAGATGTTCCCGTTTCTTTTCCCGTTATCCATGGCTGGCAATTCTTTTTATTCTCCGCTTTACATTGACGGAAACCACCATATGATCTATCAGCGGAGAAAAAGTGTTCATAAGCAATATGGCGAGCATCATCCCCTCAGGGTATCCGGGATTGAAAAGGCGTATGGTCACAGTGAACGCCCCGGTTAAAAATCCGTAGATCCATTTCCCGGTTTCGGTTTGTGGACTGGTAACAGGATCGGTGGCCATAAAGACGCATCCAAAGGCAAAACCTCCCGCCACCAGGTGGTAATGTACGGGGATATCCCCTGCAAGGCTTAACAGAGCGGCTCCGGCCACACAGGAAATCATGATCTTCCAGCTGGCTACCCCGGTATACAGCAGGATGGCAGCTCCCAGCAGGATACATACTACCGAAGTTTCTCCCACAGAACCTGGTATAAAACCCAGGAACATATCTGTCCAGGAAGGCAGTTCCTGCAGAGGCGTTCCTTCTGCCAGGGCTGCCAGCGGTGTGGCACCACTGGTGCCGTCAACCACCCAGACATTGTTTCCTGTCATATAACGGGGATAGGAGAAAAACAGGAAAGCACGTGCCAGCAGGGCAGGGTTCCAGATGTTCATTCCCGTTCCCCCAAAAATCTCTTTACCTATGAGCACTGCAAAAGCCACGGCCAGCGTTAGCATCCACAACGGAATGGTTACCGGGACTATCAGGGGTATGAGCATTCCTGTTACCAGGTATCCTTCGTTTACCTGGTGGCCTCTGATCTGAGCTATGGTAAATTCTATGCCCAGTCCGACCACGTAAGAAACGATCACCAGGGGCAGGACTTTAAGAAAACCGAACCAGAAAACAGAGAGAAAACCGGGCAGGTCTTCCTCCGGACCTGAAGCCAGAAAATGTTGCAGCCCCGTGTTGTACATGCCAAAAAGCAGGCAGGGGACAAGGGCTATCACTACAACAATCATGACGCGTTTAAGGTCGTTGCAGTCTCTTATGTGGGACCCTTTGCCGGTAACGGTTCCGGGAACAAGCAGGAATGTTTCAAAGGCATCGAAAGTTGAATGCAGAAAAGCCAGCCTGCCGCCTTTACTGAAGGTGGGCTTTATCTTATCTATGATTTTTTCTATCCACTTCATTGCATTTCCTTTATCATCAGATCTATGCCCTTCTGAAGGATGTCCTGGATCCCGATCTTGGACGGGCAGACGAACTCGCACAGGGCCAGGTCTTCCGGCAACACTTCATAGATCCCCAATTTTTCCATCTTGTCAATGTCTTCTGCCAGAATGGCTTTGATCAGATGCGATACAAAGATATCCATGGGCAGGACTTTCTGGTAATCCCGTGTAATGACAAAGGCCCTTTCGCCACCGTTCAGATTGGTATCCAGGCTAAAGCGGCCTGTTTTACCCAGCAGGGGAGCCAGGTAGGTTATGTAGGTGCGTGCGGCGCTGAATTTATTCAGGCGCAATGGTCTGGCCCAGCCCAGCAGCTCCCTGGACCCGCCTTCAGGCAGGCAGGTGATCTGCTGGTGGTGAAATCCCAGGAAGCCTTCCGGGCCAACAAGGTCACCGGTAAGCGGATTTCCGCTGATGATGCGTGCCTGCATGCCGTCTTTAAGCGGGAACGACGTAAGTGCGCCAACCTGGAAACCGGCATGACAAGTGATATAACCTGTTCTGGTTAAAGCCGGACCGGTAACGGCAACCATCCTGGTAGAATCGAAAATTCCGTAGAGAAAAAGCTTTCCAATAATTGACAACCCCAAGGGAGTAAGGGTCCAGACCACCTGGTCCTTTCCCACGGGACAAACGTGATGCATTTGTACCCCGGGATTCCCGGCCGGATGCGGCCCTGAAAAAGTGTGCACAATGCCCGGGAGCCGCCGGAAAACGCTGTGCGGTGATGTGGTATCCCTAAGTCCAAGGTGTACCTTTCCGGGGCAAAGACGTTCAAGAACCTTCAGGCCCATCTGCAGGGGTTCAAAAGATCCGGCAAAGGTAAAATCGTAGTGGGGAGCGAGCGGAGCCGAGTCAAAACAGCTGATATAAATGGCTTTTGGTGTTTCTTCCGGGTGGGCCGGAATACCGTACGGCCTGCGGGTGATGAGCGGCCAGCAGCCGCTTTGCAACAAAAGTTCCCGGATCTGTTCGGGGGAAAGCTTTTCCGGATCGGCCACCGGAAACTGCTCCTGCATTTGCTCCTGATGGGCAAGGATCTGAATTCCGGTGATTTTTCTTTTTTCACCCCGTACGATCTTTTGGATGGTGCCGCTGACCGGGGCGGTAAATAAAATCCGGGGATTTTCTTTGTCGCAATATACAGGGGATCCGGCCTGAACGGTGTCCCCTTCCCTGATCAGAAGTTTTGGGGTGATGTTTTTGAAATCGCCTGGTTTCAACGTATACAGCGGGGAGCAAGCCAAAGGAGTTGCCATCGGGTGGGCACTGCCTTTGAGGGGAACATCCAACCCCCGGCGTAACTTAAAACAAGCAGACATATACTTTTATTAGCACTACAAAGATAAAATTTTCATCGGCATTTTTATTTATATTTGCCCATATGAAGGAGAACTATTTGAAGGAGTTGAACGAGGCTCAGAGACAGGCGGTTGAAGATATCACAGGTCCATCGTTGATCATCGCGGGAGCCGGGAGTGGCAAAACAAAAGTACTTACATGCCGGATTGCCAATATGCTGGAACAGGGAATTCCCGCTTCTGCGCTGCTTGCCCTTACATTCACCAACAAGGCGGCCAAAGAGATGAAAGAACGCGTGTCTGCCCTGGTTGGGACGGAAAAAGTCCGGCACCTGTGGATGGGTACTTTCCATTCTGTTTTTGCGCGTATTCTGCGTGCAGAAGCACATTTGCTGGATTTTCCCCGGAATTTTACCATTTATGACAAATCCGACAGCAAGTCGGCCATCAGAAGCTGTATCAAAGAGCTGAAACTGGACGAAAAGGCCTATCCTCCTTCAGAGGTGATGTCACGCATATCCAGGGCCAAAAACAACCTCAGGACAGCATCTGCCTATGCGGCCGACGACCAGGCCATGCAGGCCGATGAAGCAGCCCGCAAACCCCGTATTGCAGACATTTACGCACTGTATGCCAAAAAGTGCCGTCTGGCCGGTGCCATGGATTTTGATGACCTGTTGCTCTATACCAACATCCTGTTTCAGCAGAACCCGCAGATACTGGACTTTTACCGGGACCGCTTCCGCTATATCCTGGTAGATGAATACCAGGACACCAACCTGGCACAATACCTGATCATTAAAAGCCTGGCGCAGGAACACCGCAACATAGCCGTAGTGGGGGATGACGCCCAGAGCATTTATGCTTTCCGCGGAGCCAGGATAGAAAATATCCTGAATTTTTCCAAGGACTTTCCCGAGGCTAAAGAATACAGGCTGGAACAGAATTACCGCTCCACACAGACCGTGGTGAATGCGGCCAACAGCCTGATCAAACACAATGCCCGCCGCATGCGCAAAGAATGCTTTACCCGGTCCGAGCCCGGGGAAAAGATTGCTTTGCTGAGTGCCTATACCGATGCAGAAGAAGCCTTCGTGGTGGTCTCATCCATCCTGGATAAAGTATACAGAATCCGCCAGGGTTACGGCGAATTCGCCATCCTGTACCGTACAAATGCGCAATCCAGGCTCCTTGAGGAAGCCCTCCGCAAAAGAAACATCCCTTATAAGGTCTACGGAGGTTTTTCCTTTTACGAAAGGGCCGAGGTGAAAGATCTGATGGCATACATGCGCCTGGTGGTCAATCCCAACGACGAAGAAGCTTTTCGCCGCGCTGTGGCCACGCCTGCCCGCGGTATCGGCGATGTTTCATTGCAGAAACTTGGAACAGCAGCCCTGTTTGCCGGGCTGTCCTCTTTTGGGTATATCCTGCAGGGTGACCTGGAGGCGGCCGGAATAAGGGGAAACATTGCCGGACGGCTGAAAGCCTTCATAGAAATGATAGAAGCCGTTCGCCACATACAGGAAGAAGGAGCCAATGCCTACCAGGTGGCCATGGAAGTGGCCCGGCTGTCTGGTTATCTTCACATGCTCAGGGAAGACAAATCCATAGAAGGCATGTCTAAACTGGATAACGTGGAAGAACTGCTCAACAGCATCCAGGCCTATTGCGGGGTGGCGGCAGAAGGCGTGAAACTGGAAACAGAAGTTACGGTGCCGGATAACGGAGAATCTGCACCCACCCTGGAAAGGTTCCTGAACAACGTTACCCTGCTCACCCAGATGGACGAACAGGAGCAGCCGGACAATGAACGGGTGAGCCTGATGACGGTCCATTCGGCCAAAGGCCTTGAATTTTCCCATATTTATGTGGTGGGAATGGAAGAAAGATTGTTTCCCTCCCTGCTCTCGAGCAATACACAGGCCGAGCTGGAAGAAGAGCGAAGGTTGTTTTACGTGGCCATGACCCGGGCCAAGAAATCGCTCACCCTCTCCTTTTCCCGCACCCGTATGCATTGGGGCAGCATGGAATCCAACCCGCCCAGTCGCTTTCTGCGAGAAATAGACCCCGGTTTCCTGAACCAGCCTATCCCCGATGTGTTTGGCTCCGGCACTGAAGAACAGGATGGCAGAAGCTCCTGGTCCCGCCGGGGAAACTTCGGATCCCATGGCGGCTCTTACGCCAAAAACCACGGGAGTACTCCTGCAGAACGCCCCGGCGTACAAGGATTCAAGGCCGAAGGCACTGTCGGCCGCGATGGCCGCACTACACCCCAAAGCATTTCCAGCAGGGAAGACTTTCAGGCGGCCGATGTCTCTTCCCTTACCGTGGGAATGGACATAGAACACGACCGTTTTGGCCGGGGCCGCATCCTCTCCCTGGAAGGTGAAATGCCCAACACCCGGGCTGTCATTGAGTTTGAATTCGGCGGGGCAAAAACCCTGCTCCTGAAATTTGCCCGGCTCCGCAAACTATAACTTCCGGGATTCCCTCCATCTATTTATTACTGATTTGATAGATTGTATTTTTGGGTCTGGGCTTCCCGTTGCGCTTCCTGTAATATTGATAAACGATCCTCAGGAGTAAATGTCCTTCGTTCTTTTGACACTCCCTGTTATCCTTCGATTGGTATGCTCCATCGGCGTAGATTTTCTCTAGTGTATCGTGGCTTACCTTCTCCCCGATATTGGTAATGGCTTCCTTCAGGTAGTCGTTGTCAGCCGCACTTGCCCCTTTCACCT
>MWDM01000011.1 GCA_002070565.1 Bacteroidetes bacterium ADurb.Bin139 | reverse complement strand
TATTTTTGAAGACAGGGTGCTGTTGTAATTATGAAACTCAATTGTCATTTACACAAAATACTGGACAGTGCCGGATCAAATGGCGGAACTGATTTAGAACCTGTTCCGTTGTTGATTTTACTTATAGCATTTGCATAATATTTATCAATATCATATTTGTCATTTTGTTTTTTTTCAATATACTCGGGAATGTGACGAAAATAATATTTTAGTGGCTCAATAAATGATGTGTCGGTTAAAAAGCCATTTTCCACATAACACATAGGTTTTGGTACTCGTATGTCTGCTGGTATAATGGCGTATCCTTTTCCTTTTTGACTTTCAAATTCAACTTGATAATACGCCCCTTTTTTATTATTATTTTCAATGAGTTTACATGAAGAAAAAATCATATTTTTACACTTCCCCCCTTTCTGTTCTGCTATAGTCATCACTTTATCGATAGCTTCTTCAGAACTAATACAATAAGTTCCCCTTTTTTTATACTGAAGAGATAGTGACTCTTCATAATTTAACTTAACAATAAATATTGAAGAATGTTCATTGCTTTTTGTGGCTCTAATATTTTTTGTTGTTTGTTCAATTGGGTTACAACCTGACACGATGATTCCAATCAGTATGAATGTAAGCAATGTCGAAAATCTGTTTTTTATTAACATTTTAGCGATTAAAATTAGAATTAATTATATACTTACACTGTTGGTAACAGTCTTGAGTGCTTGACTGTAATAATAATATAACAGGTTTAATTAATTCTTAAAGATGCACATTTTTAATAATTGTTCAAGTATGATTGTCTGTCAAATTATTAACAAAACCATCTGGAATAATATCAATATCGCCTAAAACAGTCATAATACCGTCTGACCTAAATGGTGCTCTCAAAGGAATCATTATGACTGGAGGGTGGTAAGTAGCCAAAACAGAGCAAAATTCTATAATACGCTTGATAACAGCAAGATGCGAAATTTCTTTATATTGCTGGTACTTACTACCTCCCCCGCAAATCACCGGAAAGCTGCAAAAACCGAGGAGGGTAGTAAGTGGCGAAAACTGCGAAAACGCATCCAATGCACACGTATACAACGTGTTGCGCGTTTTTGTAGTACAGTGGTTACTTACCACCTCCCCCTCAATTTGCCGAAAAGCGGCCAAAACCGGGGAAGGTAGTAAGTGGCGAAAACTGCGAAAACGCATCCAATGCACACATAAACAGTATGTTACGAGATTTTATATCAAAGTAGTTACTTACCACCTCCCCCAAAGTGTAAGATCACTGCTTGGTCACTGCCTCACAAGACAAAGGAAGCCTCGGCAATACAAAAAAGCTCCCTTTGTCTTGTAAAGCAGTGACCTATAGTAGTCCAGGCTTGTCCCCTTCAATTAAAATGCCGGCTATAGCGAAAAAGTCTTAGTCAGGTTGGTTTTTTTTGGTGTCAAGGTAGGCCAGGGCGGCTTCGTATTCCTGGTCGGGGACACGAACATCTATCAGGTTTTTTCCGTTTGTTGTATTTACGGGTAGGAACGAGTTCATGCTGTTGTCAAAAACGACTGGATGAAATCCTTCGTTTTCCAGGTTCCCCTTTATGACATCTGCCTGGAAATGGGTACTGCACCGGGCTACTGTTTTCATGATCAGATACGTTGAGAATTCTTCCTAAAGATACGTAAAATCTTGTTACCTTAGCCCCTGAAAACACAACGGTATGAGCGAAGTCTTTTTTACGAATTTCAGATCCCGTCCCGGCCGGAGCCTTCCCAAAAAAATGGAACTCCTGGTCAAAGCGGCCGGCATAGGAACCCTGGACTGTAAAGATAAGTTTACGGCAATCAAGATCCATTTTGGGGAATTGGGCAACATGGCTTTCCTGCGTCACAATTACGCTTCCCGAATGGCGGAACTGTTGCGGCAAATGGGTGCCCGCACCTTTTTGACCGATACCAATACGCTTTACAGCGGTTCCCGGTCCAATGCCGTGGATCATTTACGGACGGCTTACCTGAATGGGTACAACCCCATAAGCGTACCGGGAGCTCCGGTCATCATTGCCGACGGGTTGAAAGGGACCGATGAAGCGATCATCCCCATACCCGAAGGAGAATATTGCAAAGAAGCCCGCATCGCTTCCGGCATTGCTAAGGCCGATGTGTTGGTCAGCATGACGCATTTCAAGGGACATGAACAAGCGGGATTTGGCGGGGCGTTGAAAAATATCGGGATGGGATGTGCCAGCGTTGCCGGGAAATTGCATTTGCATTCAGATTCACAGCCGGTCATTGAACGGGCCAATTGCACGGGATGCCGGCAGTGTGTGATCAATTGCCGCCACGGGGCAGTAACCCTGGATGCGGAAAAGATCGCGGTGATCAATTATGACTTATGTGTGGGGTGCGGGCAATGCGTTGCTGTTTGCCAGTACGATGCAGCCCGGGCCGGGGAATCCTCCTCGGCACAAGGCTTGACGGCCAAGATCGCCGAATATGCCTGGGCGGCATTGCAGGGAAAAGCGCATTTTCACGTGAGTTTTATCATGGATGTTTCGCCACACTGCGATTGTTGGAGCATGAACGATACAGCCATTGTGCCCGACATTGGCATGCTGGCCTCTTTTGATCCGCTGGCACTGGATCAGGCCTGTTTCGACATGGTCAAATCGGCTCCTGCCACTCCGGGCAGCATGGCCGATCCGGAAAGCGCCCATTCGCACGAAGGGGAAAATAAGTTTGCTTTTGTACATCCGCGCACAGACGGGGAGTTTGGACTTGCCTACGCAGAAAAGATGAAGCTCGGCTCACGCACCTATACCCTGATTGAAATATGATAAGACGGTTTTCCTGGTTTGTCCTGGCCGTATGTTTCCCGGCTATTCTTTCAGCAGGCAGTCTTGACCAGGGGATTTGCGTTCCTTTTGGTGGTGTTAAGGTTGTACCGCGCATTTCAGAACACCAGGCGGGGAAAACCCTGACTATAGAACACAGGTTTTTTAATCATGGGTCAGGTCTTGCATACGGCAGCATGGGATTAGTTCCCTCTGCCGGGCCCTTATCCCTGCAGGAAGGAACTGCTCCCCAGGCTCCGGGATCGTTGCACATAATAACCAGGAATCCGGATATGGATCTTATGGTTACAGCCACGCCAAGGGGAGCTATGCACCGGTATGCCTTTTTTACCCCATCGGGTGAACCTCAAAAAGAAGGCAGGATTTTGCTGGACCTTTCAGCAGCCGGGCATAATCCCGGCTCAGGAGAAAGTCCAGGCGCCGGGAAAAGTCCAGGCACCTGGAAAAATCATGGCTCCGGTGAAAATCCCGGTTCAGGAGAAAGTCCAGGCGCCGGGGATAACCCCGGCTCCGGGCTCCTGTGGGTAGGTCTGAGGATAGAAGATCCGAATACCGTTACCGGAAGTATCATAAACCGTGCTGGCAAAGAAACCCGGCACACATTCTTTGCCATGCGTTTTTCCCGGCCTGTGAAATATTTTTACGCAACCGACAGCAGCATAGCTCCCGAAAATTATCCCCTGATGGGCGGACCAGGACTGGAAGCCGTATTCGTATTTGACCTGGTCAGGGACGGTCAGCAATTTGTGGGAGACGGTGTTCTGGAAATCCAGGTCGCTTTTTCCTCTGTAGATGCCCTGGGAGCCTTGAATAACCTGAAAGCAGAGCAGGAGGGAAAAAGTTTTGAAACGCTTCTTTGGGAAGCCGGTCAGCTATGGGAAAAGGAACTGGATGTCATTACGGTTGACGATCTCCTGGGAAACGAATTGCTGGAATCGCGCAGGACGCTGTTTTACAGTTCTTTGTCACAAACAATAATGTATCCTGCCTTGTCACATGATGTGGATGGCAGGTTCCGTGGCAACGACAACAACATACATACCTCTGAGTATCATGTAAATTATGCCGCTCTTTATCCCGGCTGTATGGTCAGGGACGCTCTTATGACATTCATTAAACCCGACAGAAGCCGTCAATTCGCCGCCTCTGCCCTGGCCTATTATGACAGGAGTGTGCCCAAATTGTTGCCCGGAGAAAGCGTACTACACAAAGCCATGTCACATCTTACAGATGCCTGTGTCAAGGGTATTCTGCCGGCCTCGCTGACACCCCGCTTTCTTGAGGCCATGACCACA
Organism: Bacteroidetes bacterium ADurb.Bin139; assembly: GCA_002070565.1. GTDB lineage: Bacteria > Bacteroidota > Bacteroidia > Bacteroidales > UBA932 > DMER64. The sequence goes on along the minus strand of MWDM01000011.1, from coordinate 44,511 downwards.
ACACTGCAAACACCCTTCCAGGGGCTGACCAAAGATTTTTCCTACGCAAACTGGTGTCTGATGGTTATGGCATCAGGGGAAGGTTATATGGAAACCGTAAACCGTGTACGTCCTTATGTAACAGCTTATCAATGGCATATAGATTCCCTGGCCTGCCGGGATGCCCTGCTGTTTGTTCCGCACAATATGGCTGATATCGTTGAAAGGACAGGGGGCAGGAAAGGATTTGAACAGCGGCTGGATAGTGCCTCAACTTTCAGGGAGCTTCCTTATTTGTATACCTGGACAGCCGCGCCCTGGAAAGGCCAGGAGAAGATCCGGGAAATGATGAATGCTTACTGCCCGGAAGATGAATCGCCAGCCTGGTTTGTATTTTCGGCCCTGGGACTGTACCCGTTGTGTCCCGGAACGGATCAATATGTCCTGGGCGCTCCGTATTTCAAGAAAATGACCGTCCGCCTGGAAGGCGGCAGAGTACTGACCATAGAAGCACCCAGGCTGACAGATAAGAATATTTATGTTAAAGAAGTGAAATGGAATGGGAAAGTACTGGATTCTTCCTATATTACACACGGACAACTCCTGCAGGGGGGAATACTGGAATTCAGCATGACAGACCATCCTGTCAGGGGAAGGTCCTTCCGGAATGAAAAATTGCCGTACTCCTTTCTGAAAAAGTAGTATATTTGCTGCACCCTGAAATACAAAAAATGCCATCCAAAAACACTTTGATTGTCAATCTTTTTGGGGGTCCTGCCGCGGGCAAGACTACCTGTGCCTGGGAGATTGCCAGTAAATTAAAAAAGCAGCGGCTTGTAACGGAATACGTTTCGGAATACGCTAAAGAACTAGTGTGGGATGAAAAATTTGACATCCTGGATGGCACCGAGCCCCACCAGCACCACATATTTGAAGTACAGACGCACCGTGTGGAAAGGCTGGTTGGAAAAGTTGACGTTGTGGTTACAGATGCCACCCTGTTGAACAGCCTGGTCTTTGGAGTAAACGTGTCGGATTCTTTTCGTAATGAAATCATTAAGAATTTCAACCGGTTCAACAATTTTAACCTGTTTATTCAAAGAACTGCTTATTTTGAACAGGAAGGCCGCATCCACAACCTGGAACAGTCTCTGGAACTGGATGAAAAGATCATCGACATCCTGGTAGGCAACAAGATTCCCTTTGAAACTTACAGTCACAGGACACTGGACCTGGTTATTATGAAAATTTGTTTATTAGTTAAAAGTTGAAAAAATGATTCTGAAATACAATGGGCCTTTGCAGATGCAGATCAACGACATTGCCAGAGTGGCCGAATACATGTGGCAAAAAGGATGGGCAGAGAGGAATGCCGGGAACATTACTGTTAACGTGACCGAATTTATAGGAGATGAGAATAAAAACCTGCCCGCAATCACCAAAATTCCCCTTTACCATACGATTCCCGAGCTGGGAGGACAGTATTATTACGTGACCAGCGCAGGCTCCAGGATGCGTGATGTAGCCAGGAACCCCATGGACCAGGGGATCATCACCCGGGTGGCAGCAGATGGTAAAAGCATAGACGTACTGGCAGACAAAGACTTGCCACCTACCATAGAGCTGCCTTCCCACTTGCTCATGCACCAGGTCTTCGCACAGGAAGCCATACAACAGGGTGTCCCCGTGTCGGCAGGCAGACGCGTGGTGTTCCACACACATCCCAATGAATTGATAGCCCTGTCCCATATTGGCGAATTGAAAAGTACGCGGGCCATAACCGAAGCATTGTACGAAATGCATGCAGAAGTCAAAATGTGCGTGCCCAACGGATTGGCATGGGTCCCCTACGAGATGCCCGGATCCATGGAACTGGCTAAAGCAAGTATTAAAGACCTTAAGAGCTTCCGCATCATGTTGTGGGAGCGCCACGGCGTCCTGGGAACGGGAACCAATATTCTGGAAGTATTTGATGCCGTGGATACACTCAATACTGCCGCAAAGATATACCTGTACGTCCATTCACTACGTAGTTAAGTATTTGATCTATGATCTGTTTTTTTCTGAAAAACCGTTCCGGGGTACTGGTCGTTCAGACAGAGCTGGCTTTGTCCAATCCTCATCTGGAAGCCCTGACCTGGTTGTTCTCAGGAGCGACCCCTGCAGACCCCCGCGACCCCGTCCTCCAGGGATGGTTTAAAGGCCCGCGACGCGAAATGGTCACGCCCTGGAGCACGGTGGCAACCGAGATCTGCCAGAGCATGAATATTCCTGGCGTTATCCGTATTGAAGAGTTTTTCCCCGCCCGGGAAACCGACACCTTTGATCCCATGTTGCAGGAAATGTACCATGGACTGGACCAGCAGGTGTTCCGGACAGGACGGATTCCGGAACCGGTCAGAGAGATCCGGGATATTGAGGCATACAACCGTGAAGAAGGCCTGGCACTGAATGAAGACGAAATACGCTATCTGCAGGATCTTTCCCGACGCTTGAACCGACCCCTGACAGACTCGGAAATATTTGGATTTTCACAGGCAAATTCAGAACATTGCCGGCACAAGATATTCAACGGGACATTCATTATTGATGGAGAAAAGCAGCCTGCCACCTTATTTGAAATGATCAAAAAAACAGCAGCTGTGAATCCAAACCGTATAGTCTCTGCCTATAGGGACAATTGTGCCTTTATAACCGGGCCTCAGCAGCACGTTTTTTTCATACCCGAATTTCCGGACCGTCCCGGTTATTTCAAAACTGTCCCTTACGACACGGTGATCAGCCTGAAGGCCGAGACCCATAATTTTCCCACCACCGTTGAACCTTTCAACGGAGCAGCGACCGGCAGCGGGGGAGAGATCAGGGACCGGATGGCCGGGGGTAAAGCCTCTTTTCCCATAGCCGGCACAGCCGTTTACATGACATCCCTGCCCAGGCTGGAAGGCGGGTCCCAAAGACCCGGTGCCCGCCCCTGGATGTATCACACTCCGGAAGACATCCTGACAAAAGCCTCTAACGGGGCCAGTGACTATGGAAACAAATTTGGACAGCCCCTGATTTGCGGTTCGCTTTTGTGTTTTGAACACAGGGAAAATGACCGCCAATACGGGTACGACAAGGTGATCATGCAGGCCGGCGGTGTTGGTTTTGCCCGCCTGGAAGATGCCATTAAGGAAAAACCCGCCCAAGGAGATAAGATCCTTCTACTGGGCGGAGATAATTACAGGATCGGCATGGGTGGCGGGGCTGTTTCGTCCGTAGCTACGGGTGAATTTGGCAATGCCATAGAACTGAACGCGGTACAGCGCTCCAACCCCGAAATGCAGAAACGCGTCTACAACACCATCCGTTCCCTGGCCGAGAACGGCGTTAATCCCATTGTTTCCATTCACGACCACGGAGCTGGCGGCCACCTGAACTGCCTTGCCGAGCTGGTGGAACATGAAGGCGGCAAGATCCATATGGAGAAACTCCCCCTGGGGGATCCCACCCTGAGTGCCAAGGAGATCATTGGAAATGAATCACAGGAACGCATGGGCCTGGTAATGCACCTGCAGGATGTGGACTTGCTCCGGAAGACGGCAGAAAGGGAAAGAGCTCCCCTGTATGTGATTGGAGAAATTACCGGGGACGGGCGCTTTATTTTTGAAAATTCCGAAACCGGAGAAAAACCAATAGATCTGGCAATCAAAGATTTATTTGGTTCAGTTCCACGCACGATCACGGAGGATCAGACGTGCAACATGGTGTTTGAGCCAGTAACCTGCAGCCAGGACAATGAATCGCTGGTTGATTATGCCCAACAGGTGATACAGCTTGAATCGGTTGCCTGTAAAGACTGGCTCACCAACAAGGTTGACCGCTCGGTCACAGGTTGGGTTGCCGGTCAGCAGTGTGCCGGACCCTTGCAGTTGCCCCTGAATGATTACGGACTTACTGCCATAGGTTTTGTACCTTCTCCAAAAGGTTTCTCCGGCATTGCCACTTCCCTGGGACACGCCCCTGTGGCGGGACTTATCGATCCGGCTGCAGGCAGCCGTTTATCCATTGCCGAGGCCCTGACCAACCTGGTGTTTGTTGCCCCGGACAATGGATTGCGCGATGTTTCACTGAGCGCCAACTGGATGTGGCCCTGCCGCAACAGGGGTGAAGATGCCCGACTGTACCGCGCTGTGAAGGCTGCCAGTGATTTTGCCTGTCAACTGGGCATCAACATCCCAACGGGGAAGGATTCCCTTTCCATGACCCAGAAGTACCCCGACGGAAGCAAAGTGCTCTCTCCGGGTACGGTCATCATATCTGCGGTGGCTCCGGTGAGCGATGTCCGCCGCAAGGTGCAACCGGTGATGGATCGCACGACCGCCTCGGCCCTCCTGTATGTGGATTTTTCGGGAAGGAAAGAACGCACCTGCCACCTGGGCGGCTCGGCGCTTGCCCAGTGCCTGGGAAAAGTGGGCGCCAATTGTCCCGACGTGGAAGATGCCGTGGCCTTTAAACGCGGATTTGAAACCGTACGGGAATTGATAGCGCAGGACATGGTGCTTGCCGGGCACGATATTTCGGCCGGAGGCCTGCTGACCAGCCTGCTGGAAATGTGTTTTGCCAATACAGGAGGAGGGATCCGCCTCATGGAACATGTGCTGGAAGAAATTTCCGGAGCCGACAGGGTGGCCGCCCTTTTTGCCGAGTATCCCGGAGTCGTCCTGCAGGTTCGCACCGACAAGATCCACCAGGCTTTGGGGCTGTTGCTGCAAAATGATGTGAAAACCTGGTTGCTGGGAACTCCCTGTGAAGAACGGATGATCAAGGTAGATGAAACCCTTTCCTTTGATATAGACCGGTTCAGGAACCTTTGGTTCCACAGTTCTTACCTGATGGACAAACGTCAGTGCAGCCCGGTAAAAGCACGCGAACGGTTTGAAAATTTCGCCAAAACGCCGTTGAAATTTAAATTTCCGGCCTGGTTTGACGGAACCCTTGAAATGCCAGACCTATCCGGGGGAAACAAGCCTTTGCCAAAAGCAGCCATCGTCAGGGAAAAGGGATCGCAATGCGACAGGGAAATGGCCTGGATGCTCTACCTGGCCGGATTTGACGTGCGCGATGTCCACACTACTGACCTTATCAGTGGACGCGAAACACTGGATGACATACGCCTGATAGTCTTCGTGGGCGGGTTTTCCAACGCAGACACCCTGGGTTCCGCCAAGGGATGGGCCGGGGCTTTTTTATACAATTCCAAAGCCAAAGAGACCCTTGACCGCTATTATGCCCGCAAGGATACCCTCAGCCTGGGGATATGCAACGGTTGCCAGCTGATGGCTGAACTGGGCTTGATCACCCCGGCTGACCGGGAAAAGTCCCCCAAAATTCAGCCCAATGAATCGGGAAAATTTGAGTGTAATTTTGTCAATATCACCATTGAAGAAAGCAACTCGATATTTCTGAAGCCCTTGCAGGGAAGCCGTCTGGGCATATGGGTTGCCCATGGTGAAGGTAAATTCTCATCAATTCACCGGGATGAAGCGAATTACGCGGTAGCAGCAAGGTACTCTTACGATCTGTATCCGGCCAATCCCAACGGGTCACCCGGAGCTGTGGCCGCTGTTACCAGTGCCTGCGGGCGTCACCTGGCCATGATGCCGCATCCGGAACGCTGTATTTATCCCTGGAACTGGGCGTACTATCCTGCCAACAGGCCTTCTGACGCTGTTTCCCCCTGGCTCGGGATGTTTACCCAGGCCCGTCTTTTTTGTATGAAATAAGCAGCACCCTGCCATCCATAGTGGAAACCACCAGTCTGGAATGTCCGGTAGGTTGTGCGTAATTGACAAGTCCGTCCGAAAGGAGGACTTGCCAGGCTTTAGAGCCGTCCTGCCGGTGGTAGGCATATAATGATCCCGTGGCTGAGGGAACAAAGACCAGGCCGTCCTGCTCTGTTACCGGGGAAGGCCCTATCTCATAACCGAAGCCTCCCGAAACCCGCCATTGGGACACAATTTTCTGCGGGGCAGTCTGAAAGGCATACAGGGAATCGGACATGGTCTTAACATAAACCAGCTGCCCATCTTCTGAGAGTCCTATGCTTTCCCTCCCTCCCAGGGCTTCCCACATGGTTTTCCCTGTACGGGCATCAATGGCGTAGCACTTTCTTTCGGGCGTGGTTATGAATATCTTACCGTTAGCTTTCACCGGCCAGGTGGCTGCAGGGGAGTACCCGCGTCCCCGGTGCCTGTTTTCCCATACCCACTGTATCGCTCCCGTTTTTGGATGAAACGAGTAAAGCTCATTGCCCCAGGAACCGGCAACCACCTGGGATGGGTCTGCATAAGGCTTTGATTCCATAAAGCCGCTTATGTGCGGATATTCCCAGAGGAGCGACCCGTTTGCTGCATCCAGGGCACGGAACGTACCATCAGATCCGCCAATGTACACGATGCCGTCCATGACCGCAGGGGAGGCCACGATGGACTTGCCGGCGGGGTAGGTCCATATGATCCTGCCACTGTGCAGGTCCAGACAATACACATTTTTGTCTGTCGACCCTATGAAGACCCGGTCTTTATCAATGGCAGGGGTAGAGAAGATCTTGCCTCTTGTAGGCGTACTCCAGAGCGCTTTACCGTCTTCCAGGCCTACGGCCTTGACTATTCCTTTGGTGTTGGCAAAAACAACAATCCCTGAAAGCGTATCTGCCATGGCAGCCGAGCCAATATCACCCTCGTCCTGCAAGCTCCAGAGAACCTCAACGCCATTCTCTGCAGCGGCCTGTTTCTCTGCAGCCCCCTGTTTCTTTGCAGCGGCCTGGGCCGGTTGCTGTTTTTTTGCAGCCCCCTGGGCCGGTTGCTGTTTCTCTTCAGCGGTCAGGGTGTCTGCAATTTGGGACGGGCCTTTTGTAAAAGTCACCGAATGCCACGCGGGCAGGGTATACGAACTGTCAGGTTGTTTGCGGACAATACGCTCCCGGAATGTCACTTTTCCTTTGTGAATGTTTACCAGGTTGTATCCCGGTCCTTGAGTCTTTCCGGGCAGGGCTGTCCGGCATTTTACGGCAGGAATGCCCAGCGTGGTGAAGGCTTCGTTCGTATGGTAATGGCCGCATAAGGTCAGCTGGATGTTCCTGGTGGAGAGCAGTTCAATGACCTTGCGGTAATTGCTCATGTCTTCGGTCAAGGGGTAATGGTTCACATATACAACAGGCATTCGTGCAGGGATGGTCCGCAGCACGCTGTCAAGCCACACAAGGCTTTCCCTTGGTACAAGGGCGGGGGCCATGCGCATGTTGGGTCCCGAGTTGGTGCCAATGTATGCAATATGATTGTGGACAAAATAAAACTGTTCGTAGCCAAAGGTTTCCAGGAAGGTGTTGCATCCGCTTTCAGACCATTTGGAGTCGTGGTTCCCGGACAGGATGTACCAGGGCTTTTGCAGCGAGTCCAGCAGATTTCTGGCCAGTTCAATTTCCAAGTCCGAACCAAATTCGGTGACATCCCCGGCAAGGATCACAAAATCAATGCTATCCCGGGAGTTGATGTCCCGGATGATGGTCAATAATACTTCACTGTTGGCCGAGGAATTGCTGTTGATATGTGTGTCTGCTATCAGGGCAAAACTAGTTCCACTGTCTGTATTACAACCACACATCAGGCAGCAGGCTGCCAAAACACTTAATATCCGGATTTTCATTTATTTTATTATTAAACCAATTTTTTCGGGGTCGTACAGGAATCCACAAGATAAACCAGGGACATGTAGGGAATGCCCCCGTTGGTCATCAATCCTATCTCGCAGGTACGGCTGTTGGAATACCCTTTGCGGATGCCGGCTGCTTCCAGTTGCGGCCTTAGCTTCCTCAGGGCATAGGCATTGATCTCGGGTCGGGTAAAGCCTTTGTCACCGGCAAAGCCGCAGCATCCCACTTCCGAAGGGACGAGCACCCGGGTGGAACACCTTTGGGCCAGGCGGAGCATGTCATTGTCAAGGTGCATCTTCTGTGTGGTGCAGGTGATGTGCAGCGCCACCGGTTCGTCGGTAGGATGGAAATCAAGCCTCGGCACAAGGAACTTTTCAATGAATTCCACCGGTTCGTAAAGATCCAGTTTTTTGATCTTTTCCCGCATCCGGTAGAGACAGGGGCTCTGATCGCAAAGTACGGGGTATTTGCCTGCCTGGCTGGCAACCCAGAGTGCACCGCTCAATTCTGCCGTTTTTTCATCGGCTATTTGGGGCATCCCCTTGCTTTCCCATATGGTACCGCAGCAAAGGTTGTCCATATGATCCGGAAAAACAACACGATAGCCGGCTTTTTGAAGCAGGTTTACCATTTTATCGGTCAGGGGTGTGTTGTCAGGTGCCCCACGGGCTACGCCCATGCTCTGGTTGATACAGGAAGGAAAGTAAACAACCGTATCTTCTGCACTTTCCTGGTATAGCGGTTTCACCCGGTGGGCTCCGGGCATGGCCGGGGTCCAGAGCGGAAAGCCCATCTTATTGGCGACTTTGCAAATCCAGCTCATCAGGTGTGTTCCAAGCACTATGTGTGCGGTACGGGCAAGGCGCAATACAATCCTCATACTGTTTTTCAGTCCCAGGAAATGGTGGGCGGAAAGCATGCCTAGTACGTAGTCGCGAGAGCCCTGAGGATGAGCCTGCTCGCGCAGGAAATGCGTGAATTCTCCCGTATTGATCTCCATGGGGCAGGAGGTGGCGCAAAGTCCGTCTCCTGCGCAGGTAGCCCTCCCCGGATAGAAATAGTCTTTGTCCAGCTGTTTTAGCAATTTGGGATTCTCCCCTGTATTTTTGAGCCGTTGGATCTCCCTTTGCACAATGATCCTTTGCCTGGAACTGAGGGTTTTGCCCCAGGTCAGGCAATTGACTTCACAAAAGCCGCATTCTATGCATTTGTCCACTACCGGATGCACCACCGGCAGGGGTTTAAAGTCTTTTATATGGCATAGCGGGTCCTCATTGAAGATCACTCCGGGATTCAGGATGTTCTTTGGATCGAACAGCTCTTTGATACGCCTCATGACAGAGAAAGCTTCCTTGCCCCATTCCTTTTCCACAAAGGGAGCCATGTTCCTTCCTGTCCCGTGTTCTGCCTTGAGCGATCCATGGTATTTGTCGGTAACCATGGTGATTACGTCCTGCATAAGCGCCTGATATCGTGCCACTTCCTGAGGTGTATCGAAAGACTGGTTCAGGATAAAATGGAAGTTGCCTTCCAGGGCATGTCCGTATATGGCGCTGTCCCGGTACTGATGTCTGACAAGGATTTCCTGAAGTTCTGCAACAGCCCGGGGCAGATCTTCCAAATGGAAGGCCACGTCTTCAATCAGGCAGGTAGACCCTGGAGGCCTCATGCCACCAATGGATGGGAAGATACCGGAGCGTATGTTCCATAATACAGCATATTCTTCCGGCTTGTCGGTAAAGGTTACCGGGCGCCATTTTTCAAAACGTTCCAGGCCACGGGTGATGGCAAGTATCTTATCCTCAAGCTCCGTTTTATCATGGGCTGCTGTTTCTATCAGAAGCGCGGTGGTGCCGTCCGGGAAATCTTTTATATAATCCGGCATTCCCTTGCGACCTTCCACAGAAAAAAGGGCTTTTCTGTCCAGAAGTTCCGTCCCTATGACGGGAAGCTCTTTCAGGGCCTGGACGGCCCGGCAGGCTTCTTCTATGGATGTGAAATACGTCATGGAACTGGCACGAATCGGCCAGAGAGGCTCGGTGCTGACCGTAACCCGGGAGAAGAAAGCCAGCGTACCTTCCGATCCTATGATAAGATGTGTTATCAGGTCAAAGGGATCTTCAAATTCCACAAAAGGAAGCAGATTCAGGCCCGTTACGTTCTTGATGCTGTATTTGTACCGGATATGCTTGACAAGGTCAGGATTGCCCATTACCTTTTCACGGATCTGCAACAATTCGGTCAGGAATCTTGCGTGGGTACGGCAGAAAGATTCCCGGGATTGCTTATCTCCGGTGTCCAGTATGGTGCCGTCTGCCAGGACCAGGCGCATGGACCGGACAATCCTGTCGCTGTTGGCATGGGTTCCGCAATTCATGCCCGAGGCATTATTGGCCATAATGCCACCCACCATGGCAGAAGAAAGCGATGCCGGATCGGGGGAGAATTTTCTGCCATAAGGCTTGAGAATCTCATTAACGCGGTCTCCGACAATGCCGGGCTGGAGTGATATGGTTGCTCCGTCACCGTGTACCTGGTATTGATCCCAACCAGTAGCAGCCACCAGCAGGACACTGTCAGAAAGGCTTTGACCCGAGAGGCTGGTCCCGGCAGCCCGGAAAGTCACGGCAATTTGTTTATTGTTGCAAATTTCCAGGATCCCGGACACTTCTTCTTCGGTGTCGGGAAACAAGACCAGGCGGGGTATTTTACGGTAAAAACTGGCATCGGTTCCCCAGGCCAGACGGTGCAAATAATCTGTTTTAATGCGGTCCGGCTGTAATATGCCGAAAAATGGATTCTCAGATTTCATAAATAATTGTTAAGCAGGATCTTTTCCAGTTGTTCCAGACCTTCTACAGCCTTTTGGGCAATAACATGCAGGTTTTTTCTCCTAACAGGGGCTGCTGGTTTTGGGTCAACCAGGAACAAAGGGATTTCATGATGTGCAAAATCAATAAGTCCTGCTGCAGGATATACGGCCAGGGAAGTGCCAACGACCACCATGATATCTGCCTGGCGGGTCCATTGCATGGCACGCTCCATTTGCGGAACGGCTTCACCAAACCATACCACATGCGGACGGAGTTGTGTACCGTCCGGGGCTTTATCACCCCAGGCAATGGGAGCATAACCAATGTCAATGATCAGGTCCGGATTTTCGGAACTTCTTGCTTTTGTCAATTGTCCGTGCAGGTGCAGGATTTTTCTGCTGCCCGCGCGTTCGTGCAGGTCGTCTACATTCTGGGTAACAATAGATACATCGAAGTGTTTTTCCAGACCGGCCAGAATCTCATGACCCTTGTTGGGGTACACCCCTTGCAGGGCTGCCCGGCGTTCGTTATAAAAAGCAAGCATTATTTTTGGGTTCCTGTACCAGCCTTCTATCGAGGCTACTTCCTCTACAGGGTGGTTTTCCCAAAGTCCTCCGCTGTCGCGAAAGGTACTGATACCACTTTGGGCACTCATTCCGGCTCCGGTCAGTACTACAATTTTTTTCATCTCAACCAGTATGTTTTACAGAATCGTTCTTCAAACCAAAACTTGAACAAGGGATCAATGAAATGTGGTTTTTTGCGGACTGTTTCAATAATGCCTTTTCTTTCCAGGGCATCTCTTGTCCGGGAAACATTCCCTGAAGATTTGAGAAAATATTTATCCATCACTTCTATGGAACAGAACTGTTCTACCCCCTGGCTGATGGCCCGCAGGAAATAAATCTGAGGAGTGGTCAGTTCCTGGCATATACATTCGAAAGGTTGTTGGAAAATGTCTAGCAGCTCTTCCAAACCACCCTGGAACATGGCGTCGTTCATGTATCCCTTTGTGTTGGAAAAGCAAATATCTGACAGGTATTGAACATAATATGGATGACCTTCCATTTTCTGGTAGATCATCCCTGCGTAATCCCTGGATATCACCCGCCCTGCTTTGGCAAAACTTCGGATGATGTAGTCTGTGAACTCCTTTTCATCTATAGGTTCCAGGGGTACGTGTTCAGCAAAACGGTAAAAGGGCCTGCGCTCGTCAAAGAGTTCCCGGAAAACAGAGTAACCGGAAGAAGCTGTGCTACCGGATCCGCAGATGAGCCAGGTTACATCAGGCATGCTTTTCCACAGTTCAGCTATTTTCTGGAATTGCGAACGGGCATGGGCTCCTGAAAACTCTACCAGCGTATGAAAAGACTCTAAAACAATGATTACGCGTCTGTTCATATGTGTTGAAAAAGCCTGGGGAAACCGGGCCAGCTCCAGGTAAGCTTCTGCGGGCAGATCGTCAGCAAAAACCAGGTAAAATTCATGTCCCTGGTGGTTAGGTACCGGAATCCCGGGTTTGCTTACCGGCAAGAGGGTGGCCGCCAGATTTTCCCACTCCCCCAAAGTATTGGCCACACAGCCAAAAAGTGCGTTTGCCAGAGCGGCATACAAGGAATGTTCACTCCGGATGTTGAAACAGGACAAACGACAGATCAGGGGAGCCTGTTCATTTTTACGGATCTGGGCCAGCACTTTGTTGATAAAGGAGCTTTTTCCCGTTTTGGGTGTATTCCACACAACGGAATGCTGTCCCTTTATAAGATTGGAGGCCAGCCAGTCTGCACCGGCTGTCCTTCCCAGGACTTCTGGCGCCTGCAGTGGACGGTTATATAGAAACGGTGAATTCATAACATAGTGATTGTAATCAACAAAGATACTTTTTCTTTGGTATTCCGGGAAACTTTTTTACCTTTGCAATCCGTTTTTTAGCGATAAACAGAAGACAATCGTTAAGCTATTGTATAAGAGGTATTTGTTGATACCCGCTTACGATTAAAACCAGAATAATTTTTATTATGTATGCAATTGTAGACATTGCCGGACAACAATTCAAAGTAGAAGAAGGCTGGAAAGTTTTCGTAAACCGGCTTGAGGTTGAAGAGGGAGAAAGTGTTAATTTTGAGAAAGTGTTGCTCAAGGATCAGGACGGAAACGTTCTTGTTGGTAAACCTTACCTGGAAGGAGCTGCAGTCAATGCAACAGTGCTCAAACACCTGAAAGGTTCTAAAGTACTGGTATTTAAGAAGAAAAGAAGGAAAGGAACCCAAAAATGCAACGGACACCGTCAGCATCTGACACAAATCCGGATCAACACCATTTCATAACATCTAAAACGTAGAATTATGGCTCACAAAAAAGGTGTCGGTAGTTCAAAGAACGGCCGCGAATCACACAGTAAACGTTTAGGCATCAAGTTATTTGGCGGACAGATTGCCAAAGCTGGTAATATTTTGGTTCGTCAGAGAGGCACGGTACACAATCCCGGTGAAAACGTAGGGATAGGGAAAGATCATACGTTGTATGCCCTGAAAGATGGAGTTGTGGTTTTCCGCAAGAAAGCCAATAACAAATCATATATTTCCATTCAGCCGGCAGATACTGCCCAGGCATAAGTCCAACGGATCTACATTTTAGAGAGACTGAGAGAGAAACTGAGAGAGACTGGCCATTTTTTGGCTAGTCTTTTTTTTACTGCCTGCTGTCTGCTGCCTGCTACCTGCTGCCTGCAGCCTGCTACCTGCTGCCTGCAGCCTGCTACCTGCTGCCTGCAGCCTGCAGCGACCGCCCCAGCATACAAGGTGGAACCTCAGCGCGCCAAAACTCAACGATAATTTGCAAAGCGCTGTATTATAGCTGGTTAAAATTTCAGTGCACATTTTGGCGCGCTGAGGTTCCACCTCGGGTTGGGTTTGGAGGGAAGGTAGTAAGTAGCCAAAACAGCGAAAAGTCTATAACATGCTCTTTAACAATAGGTTACAAAATGTTATGTCAAAACACTACTTACTACCTCCCCCCCAAAATCACAAATCCCAGGAGGGTGGTAAGTAGCTAAAAACGCGAGCAAGCTTCTAGTGCACACGTATACAGTGCGTTATACGTTTTTGTAACAAAGTTGTTACTTACTACCCTCCCCCAAAAAGCGCCAAAAACGGCAAAATAGGGGGGAGGTGGTAAGTAGTTAAAAACGCGGTCAAGCTTATAACGCACACATATACAGCGCAATATACGTTTTTGTAACAAAGTTGTTACTTACCATCCTCCCCCCAGCAAGTAAAAAATGATTGGTGCTGCTTCGCAGCGTAAAATAAGCGCCAAACGTGTTTGGCGCACCGCCTTGAAAGACCACCGGGCTGGAGTTTTGGCATTGATGCTTACAGAGGAACAGCTGCTGAATATCAGATTGGTGCTGCAAAGCAGCATATGATAAGCGCCAAACACGTTTGGCGCACCGCCTTGAAGACCATCGGGCGGTTGTTTGAGCATGAACGTGCATAAATGCCAAGGTCGCTGCCACCACAAGGAAATGGAAGCCTCGGCAAAAAGGAAAGGGAAGCCTTGCAATCTTGCAGCCTTGAAGTCCTGGTTTTAGTTAAGGCTGGGTGGTAGCTATGCATTCCATTTCTATGAGCCAGGCGGGGCGGCAGACTCTGCCCATGACAATGATGGTGGGGATGGACGGGAAGCGGCTGCGGAAGAGATCATGAACCAGCTCATTATCTTCCTGCCTGCGCAGGTATACAATGATCTGTGCAACGTCTTCAAAATTACTTCCCGCTTCATGCAACAACACTTCTACGTTTTCCCACATCCTGAGGGTCTGTGACGTGATATCGTCCAGGTGCATCACATTGCCCCATTGGTCAATGCTGGCAGTGCCCGAGATCAGGACCTGGGTGCGGTCATCAAACCGTAGTGCCACGCCCCGCTCAAAGGTGACCCCGTATATATTGGTGGGACTCAGGTGGGTCAGCCCCCTGAGGTAGGTAATACGGTCAGCTTCCAGGCCACTGACAGCGTAGGCGTCCATGGTCACATACGAGGCAGGAGCCCCGTTACTTCCTTCTATCCCCGTACTGGCAATGTAGTGAGTGTCCTTATCCATACCGGTCTCTGCAAAGTATTGGGTACGGGATTTGGCAAAGGCCGCGTAATTGGTATCAATATCTTTTATAAAGAACCAGGTCCGCATACAGTGGTCCTTCATGTTGCATCCTTTGGCGTGCAGCCATTGCTGGTAATCCATTAGCAATTTGCGTGTCTGTTGGGTCACATTGCCTGCCAGACAAAATTTTTCTGTAGTCCATAAGTGCCTGTATTTTTCCAGAACACTTCCTTTGTCTCTCAAATAGACCCATACGGCCAGTTCTGTATTGTTAGCAGGCGGCTGTTCTATAAAAGACACAGCGCATGTTAACGGAAACAGCTCCCTGGTATGGATACGGGGCCGTTGCACTGCAGCATCTTTCAGGAAATACCTGGCAAATACGCGTTCAGAATCACGGTATGAATCACGGGTTAGCCACTCTTGCATGCATGAATGCAAAACGGCTATGCATTCAATACCAGCATCTTTTGCTTCTGGTTCATTGTCTCCCTGTCCGGAGAATTGAAAAATCATGTGGTGCTCGGAATTTTTACCAGGGGAGGGTGTGAATGAGGAAACCTGTACCGAACATTCCGGATGATTTGAAAAATTGTGATACAAATACTCCATGATCTAATAATTAATTAAACTGGAAGTGCCCCCTGAACAGAATTGAAACAAGATGACCATGATTATTCTGCTTCAAAAACACCCTCAAAAACACCTTCAAAAACAGCCTTTCTGAGGGAGCCCTCCCGGTCATCTCCCTCGTATTCCCAGTACATGGCGCCTTTCATTCCATAATCGTTGATAAATCGGGATTTGTAACCTATGGAGCGTGGATTGTCATATGTGCATACAATCTTGCCGTTGCTGTCTTTAAGGTAAGGGCCTTTGGCGATGTCATCCCAGCATTTTTCAAATTCTTCCAGTTGTATGAGCTTTCCGTAGCTTCCCATGCCTTGAGGAAAATCAGGGGAAGTTTTTCCATAGAAAGGTATTCCCAAAACAAGCCTGTCTAAAGGGAAGCCTGCCCTGACATGCGCCAGGACCGATTCATAGCAGGAAAGGTTTCCTGTCATGGAAGAAGGATACAGACCGGAATGATGGAAGGGGGGCAGGGAGATATCGTAAGTCATGATATTGACAAAATCCACATAACCTGTTATAGCTTTGAAATCTATGAATTTTCCGCTGGCAGCGGAAGCCAGGGTTAGCAGCATGCCGTTAGGAAGTTGTTTGCGGATATCGCGCATCAGGAACGTGAAATTCCTGGTGTCTTCCGGAGCATGGGAAATTCCGGGTCCCTGGTTGGTGGGATATTCCCAATCGATATCAATGCCGTCCAGGCCGAATTCTTTTACAACACGACCGCAATCACATGCAAAAGAGGCTCTGTAGGTTTCGCTGGCCACCATTTCACTAAAGCGACCGCTGCCCCAGCCGCCAATGGAGAGCAGCACTTTGAGGGATGGTTTTTGTTTTTTTAAGGCAACGATCTGCCGGAGCCTGTCGGGATTGTCAACGATCACCCCGTCAAAAGTTTCATTAACGTGTCCGAAGGCATAGTTGATGTGGGTGACAAAGGCAGGATCAGGAATCGCTGCTTTCCATGAAGTCACATAGGCAACAGCCACTTTCTCCTCTACGGGCATTCCGGTGGCCAGAAGCCACTGTAATGCGTTGGTAAAAAGCAGGTTCTGCGATGCATCCGAAAATCCGTTGCTACCGTGCCCCATATTCAGATATACCATGCGGTATTGTCTGTTTGCCCATGCAATGGGGAGGTCTTCGCTAACAAAAACCCTGGATATGCCCAGGGGGAACGATTCTGCTGCCACGCTGGCCAGCACCTGAACCGCCGGGTTCTCACGCAAACCTGGTGAAAAACGGTACCATTCGTTGGCAGGGGCTGTGAAACGTTCCGGGACACCACGGCAGACCGGGTGCAGGGGGTCTTCTATCTGTATGGGGGTTGGAAGGGGCGGCCAGTTATAATCTGCAAAAACCACTCCTCCCAGAAACCGGGTGAACCAGGGCCATTCTCCTTCCCTGTATAATGCGGATTTATGAAAACCCATCCAACGGCCTCCGTTTTCCATATATTCTTCAAACACTTTTCGTTGCTTCTTGTCCAGGGGAACGTGATTGAGCATCATAATCACATCAACATCTTTCAGGCCCTCCTTGTCCATGGCTGCAGGATCTGTAGTGGATTCAAAGCTAAGATTTCTGCTCCCGTTGAATCCGGAAAAAAAGGACACGGCACTTTCTGCAAAAGCAACATGGGACGGGTCCTCCTGTGGGTTATAGAACGCCAGGATCCTGACCGGGGCAACAGCCGGGGCAGGGGCAGGGGCAAGAGCAAGAGCCGGGGCAGGGGCAGGGGCAAGAGCCGGGGCCGGGGCAACAGCAGCGGTGGTGGCCGGAGAAACAGCAGCGGTGGTGGCCGGAGAAACAGCAGCGGTGGTGGCCGGAGAGCTTTGTGCATAGGAAGTTAGCAGGCTTGCAGTGGAAATAACCAACAGGAATATACTGCGTGTGTTCATAATTGTCATGATTTTCTTTACCAAAAATACAAAAAACAATGCATCTTTGCAGTGAAATTTTTGAAATATGAGTACTGTACTGCAAATTCTTAACCTTGCAGGTTCACTGGGTCTTTTTCTTTATGGCATGACCCTGATGAGTGAATCGCTGCAGAAAATTGCCGGAGACAGACTAAGACGTATTCTTTCCTCCATAACATCCAATCCCCTGAAAGGTGTTCTTACCGGACTTGCCATCACGTCCATCATACAATCTTCCAGCGCCACCACGGTGATGGTAGTGAGTTTTGTCAATGCAGGATTGCTAACCCTCGCGCAGGCAATTGGGGTGATCATGGGAGCCAATATCGGCACAACAGTTACCGCCTGGATCGTATCCCTGTTAGGTTTCAAAGCCGATATAGCCATATTGGCCGTACCGCTGATAGCCGTCGGATTCATCATGTTCATGTCCAAAAGGCAGAAACGGAAACACACCGGTGAGATGATCATAGGATTTGCACTTTTGTTTCTTGGGCTTACCTTCCTGAAAGAATCCGTACCCGATCTGAGTTCGAGCCCCGATACCCTAAAATTTCTTCAATCCTTTACCGGAAGGGGATTCGGGTCTGTTCTGATCTTTGTGGGAGTTGGCACCCTGCTTACCATGATTTTACAATCTTCCAGTGCCACCATGGCCCTTACCCTGGTCATGGTCAATTATGGATGGATCCCGTTCGAGATCGCAGCAGCCATGGTGCTGGGAGAAAATATTGGGACTACCATTACAGCCAATATTGCAGCGGCCGTGGGAAATGTTTCTGCTAAACGGGCTGCCCTGGCGCATACGTTTTTTAATATGATAGGGGTGATTTGGGCAGTGGCTTTATTCCGTCCCTTCCTTAGGCTTGTGGGACAAATAATTACCGGACTTGGCGGGGCGGATCCTTTCATTCCCATAGCCCAGGCAGCAGATCCTGTGGCATCTGGCAATGCCATGATCTATGCCATATCTACGCTCCATACCCTGTTCAACGTAATCAACACATCCCTGTTGATCTGGTTTATTCCTGTTTTGTTGAAAATAGTAACCTTTGTCATAAAGAGCCCGAAAGAAGAAGAAAAGTACCGGCTTAAATTCATACAGGCAGGTTTGTTTAGCACGGCTGAATTATCCCTAAACCAGGTCAAGCAGGAGATCATTCATTTTGGGAATATCATAACACGACAATATTCTATTATCAGGAATGCCCTGGATGTCAAGGATAATGATGAATTTGATACGTTGTTCAAAAAGATTTCTTACTATGAGGAAGTTACCGACAGGATAGAATTCGAAATTGCAGAATACCTGAACCAGATAGGGGATGTTGGGCTCAGCTCAGAGTCCGGGGACAGGATCCAGTCCATGTATAAGATCATTGGAGAAATGGAAAGCATGGGCGACTCGGGATACAGCCTGGGTAGGATCCTGCAGAGAAAGCGGATCAACAACGTTATTTTTGATGAACGTATTAACCGCAATATTTACGGCATGATGGACCTGATTGACAAAGGTTTTGAGATTATGTTACTCAACCTTCAGGAGGACAATACAAGACTACACAACATAGACAGTGCCCTGGACGCCGAAAAAGACATCAACAAATACCGCGATATGATAAGAGAGGGCAATTTATTAAGTTTGGGGAAAAATGAATATGATTACCTTACAGGCGTTTATTATATGGACCTAATTGCAGAACTGGAAAGGACAGGGGACTATATAATCAATGTTTCCGAATCTATCATGGAAACTAAATCATGATAAAATGTTAACAATCAAACTATTAAGAGAAGACCCCGACTTTGTGGCTGAACGGCTGGCCATAAGGAATCTTGATGCAGCTCCCATCATCCGGCAGATATTGGATCTGGATGTCCGCAGGAGGGCTGCACAGACAGAAGCCGATGCTTTGACTGCAGAACAAAAAAAGACGGCATCCCGGATCGGGGTGCTCATGGCAGAAGGGAAACATGATCAGGTTTCTGAGGTCAAAAAGAGCGCAGGTGAAAGTAAGGAGAAGGTAAGGGCTCTGATAGCAGAACAGGAAAAGCTTGACAAAGAACTGAACAACCTGCTTGTTACGCTTCCCAATATTCCCAATAAGCTGGTGGCCAGGGGAGAAGGAGCTAAGGACAATGTTTTGGTCCGTGAAGGCGGGCAAAAACCAAGTCTGCCAGAGGAAGCACTTCCACACTGGGATCTGGCCAAAAAATATGACCTGATCGATTTTGATCTGGGAGTCAAGCTCACAGGGGCAGGTTTTCCCGTGTACAAAGGTAAAGGAGCCCGTTTGCAGATGGGTCTGATCCAATTTTTCCTGGATCAGAATGCCCTGGCGGGATACACAGAGATCATGCCTCCGATACTGGTGAATGAAGATTCAGGATACGGAACGGGACAACTGCCCGACAAGGGGGAGCAGATGTACCATGCAGGACTCGACAATTATTACCTGATCCCGACTGCCGAAGTACCCCTTACCAACATTTACCGCGACACCATCCTGGATGCAGTCAGTTTGCCCGTGAAACTTACCGCCTATACACCCTGCTTCCGCCGTGAAGCCGGCTCTTACGGAAAAGATGTCAGGGGGCTGAACAGGCTTCACCAGTTTGACAAGGTGGAAATAGTCCAGCTTACGCATCCCAGCCATTCATACTCTACACTGGATCAGATGGTCCAACATGTGGAACATCTGGTACAGCTACTAGGGCTACCGTACCGCATCCTGCGCCTGTGCGGAGCTGATTTGAGCTTTACATCGGCCATGACCTATGATTTTGAAGTGTATTCAGCGGCCCAGCAGCGCTGGCTGGAGGTCAGTTCTGTCTCTAACTTTGAAACCTTTCAGTCCAACAGGCTCAAAGCCCGTTTCAGGGCAGAAGACGGCAAAACCCAACTGGTGCACACCCTTAACGGGAGCGCCCTGGCATTGCCCCGTATTGTTGCAGCCCTGCTAGAGAACAACCAGACGCAGGATGGGATCATGATCCCCGATGTATTGCACAAATACCTACATTTCTCCATGATATAACTCAAGTGACAAAAGAAAGGATCATAATTGGGATAGACCCCGGAACACGCCTTATGGGGTATGGGGTTATCCGTACCAACGGGGCCAGGATGGAAACCCTGGCGCTGGGTGTTGTCCGGATGTCGTCCATACAGGATCACTACCGCAGGATGAGTCATATTCTGGAAAAAATGTACGAACTGCTGGATGAATTCCATCCGGACTGCATGGCCATAGAAGCTCCTTTTTACAGCAAGAATGTCCAGTCTATGCTCAAGCTGGGCAGGGCCCAGGGAGTGGCTATCGCAGCGGCTTTATCACGCAATGTGCCTGTATGTGAATATGCCCCACGCAAGATAAAGATGGCAGTCACCGGAAGGGGCGCGGCTTCTAAGGAACAGGTAGCCGTCATGTTGAAGCAAATGCTGCATTTTTCTGAAGAGCCCGAATCCCTGGATGCCACAGATGCCCTGGCGGTCGCCGTATGTCATGCCAACCAGTTGATATTGCCCCAAAAAACAGCCCCGGCCGGTTCGTGGAAAGCATTTGTGTCTAAGAATCCGCAGAGGATTGTGCGGAAATAGCAAACCGGCGCCATTTATTCAAAACCTCACTCATATCATGGGGTAGAGGTGCCTCGAAAACCATTTTTTCTCCGGTTGAAGGATGAATAAATCCCAGTGTTTTGGCATGGAGGGCCTGCCTGGGGAGAATCTCAAAGCAATTATCAATGAACTGTTTGTATTTGCTGTAGACTGTCCCTTTGCGGATGCGGTCTCCTCCATAACGCACATCGCCAAAGAGGGGGTGCCCGATATGTTCCATATGGACCCTTATCTGGTGGGTCCTGCCTGTTTCCAGCCGGCACTCCACAAGAGTAACGTAGCCAAAACGTTCCACAACCCTGTAATGGGTCACGGCATGCCTGCCGGTCACCCCCCGGGGGCAGACACGGAACCGTAGACGGTCAGAGGGATGACGTGCGATATCGCCTGTTACCGTACCTTCGTCATTTTCCATATCTCCCCAAACCAAAGCGATATACAACCGTTCTGCTGTGTGGTCAAAGAATTGTCTGGCCAGCCGGAATTGCGCTACTTCTGAGCGAGCTACCACCAGAAGTCCCGATGTGTCTTTGTCTATCCGGTGTACCAGGACTCCCATACGTGAATCGTCAGTATTTACCGTTCCACGCTCCCCAAAATACCAGGCCAGCCCGTTGAGCAGGGTCCCGGTGTAATTGCCGTGCCCCGGATGGACGGTAAGTCCTGCCGGTTTGTTGACCACCAGGATATCCTGATCCTGGTATACGATATCAAGTGGCATTTCCTGGGCAATGAGCCGGAATTCCCTTTTTTCAAAAGGCAGCATGATCTGCACATTGTCCAGTGGTTTTACTTTATAATTGCTTTTAACAGGAGATCCGTTTACCAGAATGTATTCAGATTCTGCGGCTAGCTGAATGCGGTTTCGTGAAGTGGCTTCAAGTTTTGATGCGAGGAACCTGTCAATTCTCAGAGGGGATTGCCCTTTGTCCACGACAATATGAAAATGTTCAAACAGTTCCTGTTCATCTATCATTTACAGGTCATCTTCTGTGAGGGGGATCTGACGGGGAATGAGCAGATCGGGATTGACGGTCAGGCTCAGGTGCACTGACGTTCCCAGAGGCCACTCCGGTTGCTGCGTATAATCCGGGGATTGCCTGAAAACACGGGCAGCCAGCGTGTCGGCAGCGGTGAGAACACTATTGTCATACGTGATATTCCCCGGGTTTAAAGAATGATCACTTAGGATGTCCAACGCAGCTTCCAGGCTCTTTCCTGTCAACATGGGAATGTAAGCCAGCTCGTGATCCTGTGCCATCCCCAGCACCAGGTCAATAGCACTGTATATGTTGACAGATGCTCCGGGTGCTACCGGCTGGCCCTGGTAAAGCTGTTGAAGCACGTTGTTGGTGGCAATATCGGGTATATAAATCAGGCGCCCGGGCTTCAGGCCTATGGAAGCCAGCTCTGCCTTGGCCTGCCTTAGAGAAAAGCCTACCAGGGAAGGTACGGCAACCTGACGTGGGAGCAGTGAGTTGACGGTCAGTTCAACCCTGCGGTTCTTTTTGACATGCCGGCCGGCGGGAGGAACCTGTCTGAAGACAACGCCTGCGGGTAATTCCGGGATGTATAGCGAGTCGGTTACTTCCAGTCGCAGATGCAATGGTCTGGCTGCCTCCTGTGCTTCTTCCAGCGACAGGCCGGAAAAATCGGGTAGCAGGAATCCTTTTCCGTGACGTGTGAAGAGGTGTAAAGAGCTGTATGTGATAATAAAAAGCAGAGTAAGGAACACAAAAATCCTCAGTAAATTTCTGAGGATCGGCCTCCTTATGGTTTTTTTATCAGGCACTTCCTAGAACTGATCTTCGTCGGATACGGTTAGTTTTTTACGTCCGCGACGGCGGCGGGCAGCAAGAACGCGACGTCCGTTGGGAGTAGACATACGCTCACGAAACCCGTGTTTGTTACGGCGTTTGCGTTGAGAGGGTTGAAATGTCCTTTTCATATAATTTTGCTACTTTAACTACTTTTCAATTGGGGAGCGCAAAGGTACGAAGTTTGTTTGATTTCACAAATTTTTTTAGTTTCAAAAAAGTCATCCTCCAGCCCCGGAAATGTGTCTTTTAGCGCTATTACCGAGAAACAGGTTAGTGGTATGCGGTATTTGGCGGCAGCCTCCTCGATTTCACCCGTAAGATCACCGCCCTTGAGAAAGAGCATCCGTCCCCGTTCCCTTAGCTTGTCCCGTGTCCATGGAAGAAATCCGGCAAGGCTTGTCACAGCCCGGGACACGATCACATCACAACACCCGCCGGGCATTAGTTCAACACGCGAAACCACAGCCGTCACATTATCCAAACCCAGTGAAGTCGAGACTCCCCTGACCACTTTAATTTTTTTTGTAATGGAATCACACAAAATGAAATGCGTCTGAGGGTGCATTATGGCCAGAGGGATTCCAGGAAAACCACCTCCCGTACCGGCATCCAGGACAGTGGAACCGGCAGTGAAAAGATTGCCGGTGGTAGCTGCAGAAAGCGCCAGCGAATGAAGTACATGCCTTACATACAGGTGTTCCATATCCTTGCGGCTGATCACATTGATGCGTTTATTCCAGTATGAATAAAGTGCACCCAGCTGCAGGTAACGTTCCCTGGCAGTCGAATCCAGGTGGGGGAAATAACGGAAAACGATCCCGGCGTCCATGTTACTTTTTGCTTTCCTGTTCTATGATCTGTGCCAGGTTGACTTTGGCCCTGTGTAGCCTTGTTTTCACAGTTCCCAGCGGAATATTAAGCTCGTTTGCGATCTCTTCATAGGCATAATGCTGCATATAACGCAAAGAGATCACTTCTGCATATTCCGGTTTCAGCCGCGCGATCATATTTTCCATGATTTGCTTCTGTTGTTGCGCTATCAAAACATCTTCCGGGTTAACATCCTCCGTCTCCTGTGCTTCTTCCAGGGAAACGAAGAACTGTTTGTTCTTCCTGTAATGGTCTATGCACAAATTCTGGACAATGCTGTAGAGCCATGTGGAAAAAGCGTATTTGGGATTGTAATTCTTCAGGTTCCTGAATGCTTTGTCAAAACTCATCAGAACCAGGTCTTCCGACTCGGATGAATTGATTATCAGTTTATTGATAAAAGCCTGTACGCGGTCTTTGTGTCTTACAAGAAGCCTTGTGTAGGCTTCCTGACGGTTCTGCAGGGCCAGTTCCACCAGGGCGCGATCATCCAGTTGGTCCAATGATTCAGACATAAGATCAGTTCTTCAGCCGCTTGATTAGGGCGGCAGCAAGATAGTAAAAATGCACGACAGGAGATAACAGGTCCCACAAGGGAGCAGTATAAGCCAGCCCTTTATCATTAAAATGACTTCCATATCCGGCATGCCGGATCCATAAAGTAACCCAGCGCAGCAGCAACAAACCTCCGGGAATGAGCATCAGGAGTGAGTCCCCGTTTTTCCCTATCCGGGCAAAGGCCAGACCCTGGGAAACGTAAAAAGCGGCCACAAACATTTTCTCCCCTATAAGGAACCAATACCCCCGGCTTTTGGTGAGTGCCATGGTACACAGTCCATTTACCCGGTTCATATGGTATTCTCCTGCCGGTAACCGCCGGTTCATGATAACCCTGCCACCGGGGTTCAGGCAGGCGATGGTACTGTCTTTTTCAAGTATATGGGAAACGATGGCCTGTTCACTTTGATTCCAGGCTGTGGTGCTGGTTTTGAACTCTTTACCGGACAAAAACCTTTCTTTAGGAAACAAGATGTTATTACCCCACGATACGTAAGGCATTTTCTTACGCGTGGTACCCATCTGGTGCATTTGCTGCTCCATCATATCGTGGCGGATGAGCAGGTTGCTCCCTTTGAACGAGGTATACCCCAGGACGGTATCTGCTTTTTTACCCCAGGCTGTTTTTACCAGGGAAACAAGCCATGTCCTGGAAGAAGGAAGGCAATCGGGTCTGAAAAAAATCACGTAAGGATACGTGGCAGCCCGTATGCCCACGCCAAGGGCCATCAAATCATCCCGTCCGAATTTGGCGTTGGCGCTCAAAGTTCTGATTGTCAAATTTTTATGAAAATGTTCCAGGGAGGCCAGCAGCACTTCCGTGTCGTCTTCCGAATTTTTGTCTACCACAACAATTTCAAAGGATTTGTATTCCTGTTCCAGTAATGCAGGGAGCAACCGTACCAGGTTTTCGTATTCGTTCCTCACACAAAGTACTATAGATACACCGGGCGCACCATCATCCAATGATAGGTTCCGGTCCTTTTTCCCAAAAGCAGGATGGGCATACTGCAGGAACAAAAACAGGGTGATACCCCCGAAAAAAGCCAGTATAAGGATGTATAGCAGGGGGTCCTGGTAGAAAAAAGTCAGATCCATAGTCATAGTTAATGTGCCTCGTCCCAGTTTTCCCCGATCCCGATATCTACGGACAGGGGAACGCTCAAAGCGGTAATGTTTTCCATGACAGAACGCACCAGTTGTCCCATCATTTCTTTTTCCGGACTATATACATCAAACAGCAATTCGTCGTGCACCTGCAGGATCATCCGGCTCCTGAGGCCCTTTTCCAGGATTGCCCGGTGAACCGCGACCATGGCTTTTTTAATGATGTCGGCTGCGGTTCCCTGGATGGGTGCATTGATGGCATTGCGTTCGGCCAGTCCCCGGAGCATGGGATTGGGTGCCTTGATATCGGGCGCATAGCGCCTGCGGTTGAACATGGTGCTCACATATCCTTTTTCTTTTGCCCCTTCAATTGTACTATCCAGGTATTCTTTCACTTTGGGGTAATGCTCATAATATCCGTCTATCAGGTCACTTGCCTCTTTTCTGGGTATCCTGAGCCTTGAAGCCAGCCCGAACGCCGATATCCCATAAATGATGCCGAAATTGGCTGTTTTGGCTTTACTCCTTTGTTCGGGTGTCACTTCACTTTGATTGCAATGGAAGATCTTTGCCGCGGTGGCCGTATGGATATCTGCACCGGCATTGAATGCGGCAATGAAATCTTCATCCCGGCTCATGTGGGCCAGGATACGTAATTCTATTTGTGAATAGTCTGCAGACATCAGCAGGTGGTCCTGATCCCGGGGAACGAAAAATTTCCTGATTTCCCGTCCCCGTTCTTCTCTGATGGGGATATTTTGCAGGTTCGGCTTCTGTGAACTGAGCCGGCCGGTTGCCGTCACCGTCTGGTTGAACGTGGTGTGGATGCGGCCCGTAACCGGGTCAACCAGCAAAGGAAGGCTTTCTATGTAGGAGGAAAGCAGTTTCTTCAGGGACCTGTATTCCAGGATAAGCGGTATGATGGGATGCCGGTGGGCCAGTGCGCCAAGGGTCTCCTCGTCTGTTGTGTACTGTTTTTTCCCCTTGCGTGACCGGTCGTCTACCTTCAGTTTGTCGTACAACACGATTCCCACCTGTTTGGGAGAGGACACGTTCAGGGCAGGGTCGCCGGCATACTCCCTGATTTGTCTTTCAATGTTCAACGCCGTGCTGTTCAGCTCATTGCCATATTCTTCCAGCTGGCGGATATCCACTTTTACCCCTTCCCGCTCCATGGCGGCCAGCACTTCCATCAGGGGCATTTCAAGGTCCGAATAAAGGTTTTCCGTACCGTCGTTACGAAGCACGCCCTGAAGGGGTTCTTTCAGGTGGAAGGCAATGAAGGCTTCGGTTACCAGGTTCTGAATCCCGGGATCATCTTCCTGACCGGCATCAAAAAGGTTACGGTTTTCCATGGGTTTGTCGGCGGGAAAATAGTTCAGGTATTGAATGGCCAGATCGGCAGGACGGTGGTTTCTTTCCGGATTCACCAGGTAATGCATCAGTTCCGGATCCCAGAGCATTCCATGGAGCGAGATGTTTTGCCGCCACAGGGGAAGCATAAGTTCCTTAAGCTTGAAACCGCATTTTGGAATGTTCCTGTTTTCCAGCAGCGGGGCAGCCAGTGCGGCTGTTGTCAGGTATGCCTTATCGCCGGTATAGAGTACCAGCTGTTGCGGATTGCCTGCCAGGCCAACCTTCCCTTTTTTGAGCGCTTCTTTGACAATGGGTTCCATCATACGGGCACTGTTTGCCGGTATGAAACCGTCGGGCGGGGACAGGGGGGCGGAAACGGGATCAGGAGCCTGATTACCGTTGCAGCAGAACAAATCCTCCAATTTGGGCAGCAGGCGCGACAGGGAATGGAATTCATACTCCCTGAACAGTTCTTTCAGGCGGACAAGGTCGGGCGCTTCTATCCTGAAAGATTCCTCATCCCAGGGGATATCAAGCTGGGTGCGTATGGTGACCAGATCCTTTGACAGAAAGAGTGTCTGACGGGATTGGTTCAGTTTTTCTTGCAGGGAAGAAGATAGTTCCGGAAGATGATCCAGCACGTTTTCCACAGAGCCGTAACGCGATACCAGTTTTTTGGCACCCACTTCACCTATGCCCCTTACTCCCGGAATATTGTCGGAAGCATCGCCCCATATGGCCAGAACGTCTATCACCTGTTCCGGGTCCTGTATGTCGTATTTTTCACAGATTTCCTTTGTCCCCAGCACCTCCCAGCCATCCCCGCGGCTAAGCGGACGGTACATCAGAATGTTTTCCGATACCAATTGTCCATAATCCTTGTCGGGGGTGACCATATACACCCGGAATCCCTCATTTTCTGCCCGTTTGGAAAGGGTTCCGATCACATCATCGGCCTCGGCATTTTCTATGGTCAGCACAGGGATCCTGCACGATTCCAGGAACTCCCGTACTATGGGAAGCGAATTTTTGATTACCGGGGGTGTTTCGGGGCGGTTGGCCTTGTACGGGGGATAGGCTTCGTGTCTGAAATTCTTTCCTCCCGGATCAAAAGCCACAAACAGATGGGTGGGCTTTTCCTTCAGTATGATGTCAAAAAGAGAGCGGCAGAATCCGTACACGGCAGAGGTATCCACTCCTTTTGTATTGATCATGGGACGGTTTATAAAAGCAAAGTACGCCCGGTAGAGCAGGGCGTGTCCGTCGATCATGAATATTCGTTTCATTTCACCCATTCGGCAAATGATGTGGGGGTTTCATACAATCGTACGCGGTGGAGCCGGTTAGGCGGCGTGATGACCGGTTCAAGGATTTGGGCAATGTGCAGGACAAGCTGTTCGCAGGTAGGCTGAAAATCAAAAATGATGACATTGTCGTAATGTTGTGCCAGTTCCCTGGAAAGCGGCGCGTCTTGGCGTAGCATCAGGGAATGATCCAGTGGTTCTATGATGTACCGGGTGACGATCTTTTTAAGGTCGTTGAAATCCATGATCATACCCGATTTTGGATCTCCGGGGACCAGGGACGGCTCTCCTTTGACGGTAACCATCAACCGGTATGAATGTCCGTGGATGTGACGGCATTTCCCATCATAATGGGTAAGGGCGTGTGCCCCTTCAAAGCGAAATTCTCTGGTAATATGCAGTTCAGACATAGAGCGCGGTTATTGTTACAAATGTAAGACTTTTATCTGAGAGCTGCTCCTGACTTATGATTTTGTCATTATTTACATTCTTAACTATATAAATGACAGTTTTTTTGCTTATATGGTTAAACTTATTTAGTTTTGCTCTACTAAACTAAAACAGATTATGCAAAACGAATACTTAAATTCTATTATCTCCGACAATGCTAAAAACATGAGGCGTTCCGCTATCAGGGACCTTCTAAAAATGGCTACACGTCCCGAGATCATCTCCTTTGGCGGAGGTTTCCCTGACATCACAGCCTTTCCGGTGGATGAACTCAGGGAAGTAATACAGGAAGTACTGGACGAAAACGCATTACAGGCGTTGCAGTACGGAGAAACCCTGGGGGTGAAAAGGTTGCGCGAAGCACTGGCCGCCCACTACCGCAAACAGGGCATAGATGTGACCTACGAAAATTTCATTATAACCACCTCGTCGCAACAGGCCATTGATATGGTTACCCAGCTCTTCATCAATCCGGGTGATACGCTGGTCTGCGGCCTGCCATCCTATCTGGGTGCCCTTCAGGCTTTTTATGCCCATAGGGCAAATCCCGTTGGCATACCAAAAGATGAAGAATTGCGTACGGTGGTGAGTGCGCTGGTCACAGCAGGAAAAAAACCCAAATTCATCTATGCTATTCCCGATTTCCAGAATCCCTCGGGAGTCACCATGACTATGGATCAAAGGTTGAACGTACTGGAAGTAGCCAAAGAATTTGATCTTCTCATCCTGGAAGACAGTCCCTACCGCGAAATCCGCTTCAGTGGGGAACCCATGCCCCTGATCTATTCTCTGGACAAGGAGGGCAGAACCATGTTGCTGGGCACCTTCTCCAAAACATTCCTTCCCGGCTTCCGTCTGGGATGGGTCATGGCTCCGCCGGCAATCATTGAAAAGCTAGAGATCGTAAAACAATCAACAGACCTGTGCGCCCCGGTATTCAACCAGTTCATTGCTGCCCGCTACATGGAGAAAGGGTACTTTGACAAGAACATAGAACGGATCAAGATCAATTACCGCAACAAGCGCGACAATATGATGGCCGCCTTCGAAAAATACATGCCCAAAGGGGTGACCTGGACCAACCCGGAAGGGGGTCTGTTCCTCTTTGTCACCCTGCCCGAAGGTTTTGATGCTTCTGAATTGTTCCGCATCGCGGTTGAAAAAGATGTGGCCTTTGTTATTGGCGAAGCCTTCCACTGCGACGGTTCGGGTAAGAATACCCTGCGCATCAACTTTTCCTACATGGAAGAATCTCGCGCAGAAGAAGGAGTTCGCCGCCTGGCCGACTCGATTCGACAGATGATGGAGAACAAGAAGGCTAAAGGTTGATTATCAGCTCTTCAAGCGAACGTTTGGGAACGTGATGCACCCCTTGGGCATCCCTCCAGTATTTGATATTTTCCCCGGCCGGCAGGTCGGGGTTAATTTTTTCCAGGACAATGGTTTCGGCCGGTTTGCCCAGGGCGACCACATACAGGATCTCGTATTTTTCCGGCAGGGACAGGGCTTGTTGCAGCCGGGGCCTGTTCACAGAAGCAAAAATACAGCCGGCATATCCCAGGTAAACCGCCTGAAGCAGCATGCTCTGCAGAGCAAGTCCCGGATCGCAAAGCACATTCTGATGAATGGTCTTGTCGTGGAGCATGATAACGTACGCTGCAGGCCGCTCTCCTTCTGCAGGGCCCGGCCAGTCTTTGAGATAGGCCGCCCAGGCCAGGCACTCGAAAATTTCCCGGCCCTTAGCCGAATCCGCATCGCCGCACAGGATATACTTCAGGGGTTGCCTGTTGGCTGCAGATGGGCTCAGCCGCGCTGCCTCTATCATGGACTCCAGTTCAGGTGCCCCGATCTTAACGTCCTGCACAAACCTTCTGCAAGACCTGTTTTTTCTGATATAATCCAGCATGTTCATCTTATGAAAATCAATAATACAAACGGTCAATAATTCCATTTTCCTGCATCAGCGCAGGGGTTCCCCGGTGCAATTCCCCTTCCGGGGTCATGATCCAGAAATAATCGCACTGTTCCATGGCCAGGGTAAGATCGTGGGTAGAGAACAGGATCCCTTTATTTTCCTCCAGAGCCAATTTACGCAGCAAAAGCGCTATGGAACGCTTGTTGGCAATATCCAGGAATGCGGTGGGTTCGTCCAGCAGGATAAGGGGAGTGTCCTGCACCAGGGCGCGGGCAATGGCCACCCGGTGGAATTCCCCGTCAGACAAGCTGGCACTGTTCCTTTCTGCCAGGTGTTTGATTCCGGTGCGTTCCAGCACGTTTTCCACGATTTGTTTTCCTTCCCTGTCTTCAATGCCCAGCCAGTTGGTATACCGGTGCCTTCCTGTACTGACCGTGTCCCGGACAGAAAAATGTGCTGCCCGCAGGGGCTGCGAGGGCACAAAAGCACAGAAATTGTTTTTTTGTGCGCCCTCCCCGTGCCTGATGGAACCCTGCAGGGGAGGCAGCAGGCCGGCAATGGTTTTGAGCAGGGTAGACTTGCCGATCCCGTTGGGTCCCAGGAGTCCGGTCACCGTACCTCTGACCAGCTGTGCGTTGATATGCTCAAAGAGCGGTTTATGCCTGGAATACCCGACCGACACATTCACAATGTCCAGAATTACGCTCATAAGTCAACAGCCCTGTTTTTGAATATTACATAGATGATCACCGGAATGCCCATCAGGGCTGCCACCGTATTGACCGGTAAAACGCTTTGCGTTCCGGGCAGCTGCGATATGATATCGGCCAGGATCATCATGCAGGCTCCCGTAAGGGCTGCTGCCGGTATAAGGATCCGGTGGTTGGCGTTGCGGAAAAGCATCCGGGATATATGCGGCACGGCAATACCAATAAAGCCAATGGGGCCACAGAATGCGGTCACGCTACCGGCCAGTAGGGTGGTTGCCAGAAATATCCTGTTCCTGACTTTTGTCAGGGAGATACCCAGGTTTTGGGCATACTCTTCTCCCATCAACAATACGTTCAGGTCCTTGATGTTGTAAACAGAGATGAGCAAACCAGACAGGCATAGCACAGTCATGATGAGCAGCCGTGCTCCGGTGACGTTCCCAAAACTGCCCATGGTCCAGAGCATATAGGATTTCAAGGCCGGGGCATCTGAAAAATACTGGATTAATCCAATCAGGGCCGAGGCGGCAGAACCGGTCATGATCCCCAGGATGAGCAGGCTCATGTTGCTTTTGAGCCTTCTTGAAGCCGCCAGTACAAGCAGCATGACCGCCAGCGCTCCCATCCACGCAAAGGCTGCCGTACCCAGGTCAAACATCCAGGAGACAGAGAGCATCCCTACGCCGAAGAGCGAAGACCCCATCACGAAAAAAGCCACACCAAGGCCTGCTCCCGAGCTGATTCCCAGCACATAGGGATCTGCCAGCGGATTCCTGAACAAGGTCTGCATCTGGACCCCGCACACAGACAGGGACATCCCGGCCAGGAGGGCCGTAACCATCTTGGGAAACCTGAAGTTCCAGACGATTTTCTGAACGATATCTGAAGATCCGTGGCCCCACAGGGCCGCCCATACGTCCGATGCAGACAGGCTGACCGATCCCAGGAACAGGTCCGCCACCATGAGTACCAGTAAAAGCAGGGGGAGCCAAAGCCTTTTCATCGTTATAAAACTGCTTTGTTCGTAGTGAAATGTTCAAAAACTGCTTGCTGCAACCACTCCGATGCCAGTTCCAGGGATGCGCCGGGGGGCGTTACGGCAAGACAGAAGTCAAACAGGTCCTCTTTGACAGCGGATGCGGAAGGATCCACGCAACCGCAAAAAGCGATCACTTTTTTCCCGTGTTTCTTTGCCAGGCGTGCCACCCCCATGGGCGCCTTACCCATGGCTGTCTGCTCATCCATCCTCCCTTCCCCGGTTATGACCAGGTCTGCATCGCGTATGGCCTCTTCCAGGCCAATGGCATCTATGATCATCGCAGCGCCCGGCTCCAGTTTTCCGTTCAAAAACTGCACAAAGGCGTACCCCAGGCCACCGGCGGCACCGGCTCCCGGCACATCCCGGTTGTCCCGGGTCCCGGCATCACGCGAAGTCATTTTGGAAGCTACATCGGCCAGGTTGGCCAGGCCTTTGTCCAGCCTGCAGACTTCGGCCGGTGAAGCTCCTTTCTGAGGGCCAAAAACGGCTGCGGCCCCATGGGGTCCACAAAGGGGATTGTTCACATCACACGCTACACGGAACGTGCATTCAGCCAGTGCCGGATGTTTGCCCGAAGTGCGAATGGAAGCGATGTGGTTCAGGTCTTTGCCGTACACCCCGGTTTCCCGGCCCCGGTTGTCCCGGAATTCAAAACCCAGGGCCGTCAGCATGCCAATGCCCCCGTCGTTGGTTGCGCTTCCGCCTATGCCAACCAGGAAGTTGCGGCACCCTTTGGAGAGGGCATGCAGGATGAGCTCCCCCACACCGTATGTTGTAGTATTCAATGGATTCCTTTCTTTTTCAGGGACTAACCACAAACCGGCGGCTGCTGCCATTTCAATGACGGCCGTAGGCATTCCTCCTGCTGTATTGACTATGCCGTAGATGGCTTCTACCTGGCCTTTCAGGGGACCCCTTACTTTGATGTTCCTGTAGACACCTCCAAGTCCCTGGATCATGGCAGTGACAGTCCCTTCTCCGCCGTCTGCCAGGGGGAGTACCTTCACCCTGGGAAGAGGCAGGGACAAATGCTGCCAGGCTTTTTCAATACCCCGGTCAACAGCATGTCCTGCATCAAAAGAGGTCAGGCTCCCTTTGAAGGAATCCATGGTAACCACAATTTTCACGATACCGGTGTTTTGCTTTTTCTAATCAGGCGGTACTGGACTATTGCCTGTACGATTTCCGTAACTGCATATACCAGACAGATGATCCCTGCAAATAGGATCAGGGTGGCTGCCGAATCAAAGGGGTTGAGCATGATCACTACGCTCAGGATCAAAATAATGACAGGATTGATGTAAATATACCAGGGCAATCCTATGGGATTGGCCTTGCGGAATTGAATGATACCGGTGATCTGTGTCAGGGAAGACAGCAGCAGAACAATCCCGGTAAGGAACATGGTAAGCCCGGCAAAAAAACCGGGGAACAGGATCAGAAGCAGGGCAAAGATTATGAAAACCAGGGAAGTCATGTACAGCAGGCGCTGTAACCCCTGGTCCGGGTTTGCCTTGTTGCTCAAAGTAGAAGCGCTGGCCTGCCGGTTGTTTCTTAAGGCAAAATACAAGGCAAACAGACCGCCTACCAGGAGTATGGCTGCCAGAAGCCTTATCAGGGTACGTACGCCGGCTTCGGGATTCACCAACAGGAAAACTCCCAGGACTATCCCCAGTAATCCCCTGAGGGCAGAGTAACGGATATAGGATATTGATTTCATTGTTTATTGTTATTAGTCGCATAAAGATAATAATTTTTACATTTGCCTGTTACAGAAAACCACCATGGCCGCCTACCTTCAGGTTGACAACCTCACTAAATCATACGGAGACAGGGTCTTGTTCAACAAGATCTCTTTCCACATAAACCAGGGTGACAAGGTAGCCCTTGTAGCGTCTAACGGCAGCGGAAAGACTTCCCTGCTTGATGTGCTGGCCGGCAAAGAGTCCCCGGAAGGCGAAGGAACCATAACATTCATGAGCGGGATACAGGTAGCTTACCTGGAACAGGACCCGTCTTACAATCCGGACTTTACGGTATTGGAGCAGGTGCGCTCTGCCGACACAAAGGTTCTGCAGGCGTTGACTGCCTACAGGAAGGCATTGGGAACGGAAGACAGGAAACGGCTGGAAAAAGCCCTCAACGACATGGACCGTCTGGACGGCTGGAATTATGACCAGAAAATCGCGCGTATCCTGAACCACCTTCAGTTTGGAGCAATTGACAGGAAGATGGGGACCCTTTCGGGCGGGGAGGTCAAGAAAGTGGCCCTGGCCGGTATGCTCATTCAGGAAGCCCCTTTCATAATCATGGACGAGCCTACAAACCACCTGGATATAGAAGTCATCCAATACCTGGAAGATTATCTTTCTGCCACGCAAGCCACCCTGTTCATGGTAACGCACGACCGTTATTTCCTGGACAGGGTGTGCAATACCATATACGAACTGGAAAACGGGGAACTGTTCACCTACAAAGGCAATTACAGCCTGTTCCTTGAAAAGCGGGAGGAGCGCCTGGCCAACCGGGCAGCAGAGACCGACAAGGCGCGCAACCTGTACCGCCGGGAATTGCAGTGGATACGGAGCACCCCCTGTGCACGGACCGGAAAATCAAGATCCAGGCTCGAAAGCTTTGGCAAGCTGAAAGAAAAAATCGGCCCGGCAGGCAACACCCGAGCCCTGGAAATCAATGCCGGGATAGCGCGCCTGGGAACGAAAATCATACATTGTAAGAATTTATCCTTTGCCTATGGTGAAGAACCTTTGCTGAGCGACTTCACCTATAATTTTTCCCGGAACGAGAAAATCGGGGTCGTTGGCGGGAACGGGGTGGGGAAGACCACGTTCTTAAAGCTCCTGGCCGGGGAATTGGAACCGCTGTCGGGAACCCTGCAGCACGGAACGACCGTGCGATTCGGGTTTTACCGCCAGGAAGGCATATCCTTCAACCCCGGGGACACTGTGTTTGATGTGGTGCATGACATTGCCGAGGTGGTGGCCATGGCCGATGGAAGCAAAGTCACCGTGGCCTCTTTCCTGAGCCGTTTTCTGTTTCCTCCCTCGATGCACCAGGTGAAGGTGGAACGCCTGAGCGGTGGTGAAAAACGCCGCCTCTACCTGCTGACCATCCTCATGCGCAATCCCAATTTCCTGATACTGGACGAACCCACCAACGACCTGGATATTCTCACACTCAACGTGTTGGAAGAGTACCTGGAAAATTTCAAAGGCTGCCTGCTCATTGTTTCACACGACCGTTATTTCATGGACAAGCTGGCCGGCCATCTTTTTGTTTTCGAGGGGCAGGGGGTCGTGCGCGATTATCCCGGAAAGTGCAGTGATTATTATCGTACCCGCACAGCTGCCCCTGCTCCTGCCGGCCGTTCGGATGCGCACCTTGGTTCCGGTGACACGGGTGACCGCTCTGCCGGTCCTGTCGCAGCCGGCCGCACAGCTGCCCCGGCCTCGGCCCAGACCGTCAGGAAACTGACGTACAGGCAGCGAAAACGCCTGGAAGAGCTGGAGGCAGAGATCCAGGCACTCGAAGAAGAGAAATCCCGTTTGGAAGGCCTGCTGTCCGATCCGGAAAGGGCCCTGTCCCGGATCACGGAAGATTCGGTAAGGATGGGCGAGATCCTGGCCCGGCTGGAGCTGGATTGGGAAGAATTGCTGGGTCTGGAAGATCAGAGGGAATCGTAACTTTCCAGGAATTGCCGGTAGAGCTTCATATTTTCATTGGTCGAGCCCTTTTTGTCGAACAGGTTGCCCCAGACCGGTGAAGTAGCCTCCCAGATGAAGGTTCCCAGTCCCAGGTTACCCGGAACGTCGCGTACAATCTGGTTCACTTCCAGGCGGTGCTCCTTGTATTCCACCACGATCACGGGCTTGTTGTACCTGGCTGCCAGGTCGTTCAGGTTGTGCTGCAGCTCCTCCAGGGTCCCGTGCCATTGGGGATAGTAGGACTGCCCGATGATGTCGAACTTCACGTCACGGCTCAGGATCTTATCAAGGAAATAGACCGATTCGTCATTTTGTCCCCCGCAGGCAATGTGCACCATGACGGGAATGGAGGGATTGGCGGCACGCACGGCGGCCGTGGCACAGCGCAGCAGTACGCCAAAGTGCATGTAGGAATCTCCAATTTTCCCCTGTGGCCAGAGCATTCCGTGGTTGATCTCGTTCCCGGTCTGGGCCATGTCGGGGCAGACGCCTTCTTCCATGAACCGCCTGATGACCTGGTATGTGTAACGGTACACCTGTCCTTCCAGTCCCGAGCCCGTGTGTTGTGCCCAGGATGCCGGGGTGTATTGCTTGCCCGGATCGGCCCAGGTGTCGCTGTAATGGAAGTTGAGCAGCAGTTTCAGGCCAGCGTTTTTGGCGCGTTTAGCCATTTCCAGCGTCTTTTCCAGTCCGCAATAGCCCTGGGGCGAATACCCGTTTTCAGCCGCCGGGTCTATGAAAAGCCGCAGGCGGATCCAGTTGAAACCGTTATCCTTCAGGATTTCCATCACATCCTTTTGCACCCCGTTGTCCGAGAATACGATTCCTTTGCCTTCCTGTTCAGGTACCCACGATATGTCGGCGCCTACGATAGGCCGGTCAAAGGTCAGCTCGCGCCGGGGCAGGGGAATCTCCTGCGGAGGTGTTTCCTGATAGCTGACAGCCATGTCGCGGTATATGCCCACTACGGCGGGATCTGCTTTTCCCTGCGGGAAGAGTACCCGGGCCGGTTCCCAGGCCATGGTTCCGGCTCCCAGACCACCCGGCACGGAGCGGACAATGTCGTTAATACGTCTTATGTTATCGGGGTTGGCACCGTATTCACAGACATACAGGGGTTTGCCGTAACGGGCCGCCAGGTCGTACAGGTTGGCCTGTAGGTCATCGTAGGTTTCGTGCCATTGTTCGTAGTAGGATAACCCTATGATATCGTATCCGGCCCCGTACCGGCCCATAGTGTCCAGGAATTCCCGGCAGAGGGTGTTTTGTCCTCCCAGGGCCAGGTGGACCATCAGGCGGGATTCCGGCAGGACTTCCCGGGCGGCCTTAACTGCGGCTTTGTAAAGGCCCATCAGGGCAGCCCAATTTTCTTCTTTGGCGTTGTCATCAATATATCCTTCCGGCCATACCATGCCGTGGTTGATCTCGTTGCCCGGCTGGATAATCTGCGGGGCAGCGCCTGCTTCCTTAAGCGTGGTCAGTACATGATGCGTGTAATGATACAATGCGTTTTCCAGCTCTTTGCCTGTCAGGCCGTTCCAGGCCGAGGGCTTGTATTGCTTGTCGGGGTCTGCCCAGGTATCACTGTAGTGGAAATCCAGCGAGAAGGTCATCCCGGCTGCAACTATGCGTTGGGCCATGGCCACCGTCTGTTCCAGGCCGCAGAAGCCTTCTGCCGAGTAGCCTCCCGGCGCCCGGGGATCCACAAAGATCCGCAGGCGGATGTTGTCAAAGCCGTTGGCCGCCATGATGGCCAGCACATCCTGTTCTTTTCCCGAAGTGTCTGTAAAGGCCATCCCCCGGGATTCGTATTGCGGGATGAAAGACATATCGGCCCCGATGCTGAAGGGTGGAATGTCAATTTTGCAGCTGCATGCCAACAACGCCAGCCCAAGAGAGAGCGTGGTCGCTGCAAGGTTCAGCTTGAGTGCTGCAAGGTTCAGCTTGATTGCTGTAAGGGGTTGCCGGGTATATTTCATGATATCGTGAGTATTAATTGTTCGGGTAACAGGAATAGGTTGAAGTTTCAGGTTACAGGTTCAGGTTCAGGTTAAAGGTTCAGGTTAAAGGTTGCAGATTCAGGTTTCAGGTTAAAGGTTCAGGTTTCAGGTTCAGGTTGCAGATTCAGGTTTCAGGTTAAAGGTTCAGGTTGAAGGTTCAGGTTAAAGGTTCAGGTTAAAGGTTCGGGTTGCAGACACATGCTGCTGGTAAACGCCTCGGCGTAGGTTAATAACTCACAATTCCACCAGGTTGTTGAGGACGGCGTAGATGGTAAGGCCGGAGGGCGAGTGGATCTGGAGCTTTCCGGCGATGTTCTTGCGGTGTGTCATGACGGTGTGTACCGAGATAAAGAGTTCTTCCGCGATCTGTTTGTTGGTGAGTCCTCTGGCCACTCCGGCAATGATCTCTTTTTCCCGTTTGCTCAGTTCTTTGCCAGTGGATGCTTCTTTGGTTGGCTGCTTCCGGCAGTCTTTTGGGAGGGTTTTCCTATCTGGCCGCATGTCGTGTTCCAGCTGCGATATCATGGGAACGAACAGCTCGTCTTCAATGAAATTGTGTGAAGCCAGGTCCCGCGCACAGGCAAATATGTCAAAAAGCACGTTGTTCAGTTCATGGGGGTTCCCAGTGGGATAGTATTTGATCAGGATGTTTTTGAGTTCGGACAGTTTGGATTCAATGCTGGCGTGCTGCCTGCAAAAGACACGGATGCAATAATTGCCGCTTAGTTCCCCTTTGAGCAGCGAGCGCACGTAGGGGAAAACGGTTTGTTCCTCGTAGGCCATGTGGGTCACTACCTGCTCAACGTATTCATCGTAGAAACGGATGATGGCTTTTGCCACCCCGTCATGGGGTGTGCCTATGGTCTGCAGGAGCTTTTTCCTGATGGCGGGCAGGCGGATGTCCAGGAAATGGCTGTGTGAATTGAGCAGGTAGTCCAGCAGGCAGGGCAGGGAGGGGTCCGCGTTTTGGTCGCGTTTACCGCTGGTGAGCATATTGACCACGGCCAGAAAGGTATTGGTGTGCACGTTGTTCTGCCGGCATACCTGGGCTATGGTCTTATCGCCAAATCCGTGGGATATGCCAAACCGGCTCATGACAAAGAGCAGGGGATAATTGTCGCAGATCAGGTCACCCATCTTGTCTGTGGCCGTATATTGGTCCTGTTTGAGCATGATTGTAAAGATAAGAAAAAAATAGTGCCGCGCACTTTTGATGTATTGCGCTGTTTAGTAATTGGTTAACAAAACAGCTCTCCCGGAGAGCTGTTTTGTTATGTTGCTGATAGCCAGCAGGATGGATGAAAAGTGCGCGGCACTCCCGCTGCCTATGCGAACAGGATCAGGCTGATGGCCATGATTGCCATGCCCGAGATGAGCCCGTAGATGGCTACGTGGTGTTCGCCGTATTCGTGGGCACCCGGCAGAAGCTCGTCCACAGAGATGTATACCATGATGCCTGCGACCACTGCAAAAACGCACCCCATGACAACAGGGGTAAGGAAGGGCATCAGGATGAGGTAGGTGATCAAGGCGCCCAGGGGCTCGGCAAGTCCCGAAATAAGGGTGAAGCCGAAGGCTTTTTTGCGGCTTCCGGTGGCATAGAAAATGGGGATGGAAACGGCAATTCCTTCCGGGATGTTGTGGATGGCGACGGCTGTGGCAATGGAGATTCCAAGCGCAGGATTATCAATGGCTGCAATGAAAGTGGCAATTCCTTCGGGAAAGTTGTGTACGGCAATGGCTACGGCCGTCATGACCCCCATTTTCATGAGTTTGGGTTTTGTATGGCCCTTTTTTGCCATCTCCTCTACGGAGTGAGCTTCGTGAGGATTGCCGAACAAAGGAACAAACCGGTCAATCAGGGCAATGATGCCCATGCCTGCAAAAAAGAAGATGACAGCCATCAGCAGGCCTTTCCGAGGCTCCATACAGGCGGTGAGAATGGAGCGCGCCTCGGCAAAAATTTCGACAAAAGCCACATAGATCATGACCCCGGCGGAAAGTCCCAGGGCATAGGATAAGAGTTTGCGGTTGGTGCGTTTGGCTATGAAGGTGATGGCAAAGCCTATGAGTGTTGCCAGACCGGCAAAGAGCGATAATAAAAAGGGGAGAAGTATTTTCGAATCCATAAGCGCAGCACAGAAAATCTTGCAAGTTGCAAAGATAGGCACAGGAGGCAGGCCTGTAAATACCCAGATTCAGGTATTCTGCAAGGCAAAGCGTAACATGCAGGCCTGCAGTGCACAGGTAGCAGCCTGCGCGCAGGGCGCAAGTGGTTCTTTAGGTTTGCCGTCGCCTTGCTCGTTCTCTGCGTAGCAGCCTGCGCGCAGGGCGCAAGTGGTTCTACCTGTTAGTGTCAGCAAGTTAACGCAATCTTAAGTCCTACGGCCTCGGATATCAATATGAAAGTGGAGAGTTGCATATCTGTCTCACCTTTTTCGAGGGAAGCAATATATTCTCGCTTTTTGCCGATCCTATCTGCAAGGTTCTGTTGCGTCATACCTGCAACCTTACGTGCTTCCTTCAATACTTCCGCGTAGTACCATGCTTTTGCTCTTGCTTCGAAGGCATCTCTGACAGGAGTTCCTGTCTTGCCATACTTTTCATTCAGCATTTCGTTTGCCGTAGAAAGTTTAGCAATCTTT
This sequence comes from Bacteroidetes bacterium ADurb.Bin139, assembly GCA_002070565.1. Lineage (GTDB taxonomy): Bacteria > Bacteroidota > Bacteroidia > Bacteroidales > UBA932 > DMER64. The sequence continues at coordinate 4,251 of MWDM01000011.1, read as the reverse complement.
GACTTATCAATTTTCGGTCTCATTGAATAAATGTAAGGAATATATTACACCAGACGAATAATAATTGTAAAAAATCAAACAGGTACCACCTCCCCCCGAAATCACCAGAAAACCACAAAAACCGGGGGAGGTGGTAAGTCGTAAAAAACACGAACGCGCTTCTAATGCGCACGTAAACAGTACGTTGTGTGACTTTATAACATAGTTGTTACTTACCACCTCCCTGCAAAATCGCTGAAATCCAGGGCGGTGGTAAGTTGTCAAAATGGCGTTCACATCCATAACACACACAATAATAGTTGGTTAATGGTTTTTGCACAAAACCATCACTTACCACCTCCCACAAAGCAGCCGGGGACAATGATTGGTGCTGCGGAGCAGCGCCTTAATTATGCACCAAAAGCCTTTGGTGCACCGCCTTTGAAAGCCTCCTGTTATAGCAGCTCTGCCCAGAAGCGGGCGGGGAGGTGGATGTTGGGGATGTCTTTGGCCGAGGCGAAAAGGGGAGCGATCTGGGCGGGGGTGAAGCCGGCAATGCCGCAACCGATCTCGGTGACCAGGAAAGTGAGTTCGGGGTGGAGTCTGGCGAAATCGATGAACTCGTCCACGTAGGGTTTGATGGCATTGGGGCCGCCGTGCATGGTGGGAATGGCGTATGACTGCCCCTGAAGGCCGACACCCTGGCCCCATACGGCTCCGAATTTGTTCACTGCCAGCAAGGCGGCGCCACCGCCGTGGGCTCCGGAAAGGTTGCTGCCAAAGACAAAGATCTCACCTGCCCCGAGCCGGTCTATGCGGGGGGAAGATGTGCGGGTGGTTATGTCAAAGTCGCTCATGATGTAATAGATGTTAGTTGATGGTTCAGCCGTTGCTGCTGTGAGCAAAAAACGTGCGCAGGTGGAACAGGTGGAGCAAAAAACGTGCGGAGGTGGAACAGGTGGAGCAAAAAACGTGCGCAGGAACGTGCGGAGGAACGTGCGGAGGTGGAACCTCAGCGCGCCAAAATCGCGCCTTAATTTTTAATTTCCTGTGAATCAGATATTTGCAATTTTATCGTGAAAAGTGGCGCGCTGAGGTTCCACCTCTTCTTTTTTGTGTTACTTTTACCTCGTAATAACACAATAGTATCATGAGAAGAACCCTCACATTTTTATTGCCGGCGTTATTGGCTGTGCTGGTGGCGCTTCCGGTGTCGGCGCAAAGCGAAAAGACTATCAAGCGTAAAGTGGCCATCGGCCGCTTCTCCAATGAAACACAGTACGCCAAAGGCCTCTTCTACGATAAGGAAAATGACCCCATGCGCAAACAGGCGCTGGACATCCTTTCTTCGAAACTGGCAGCGAGCGGAAAATTCATCCTCCTGGAAAGGGAAGATCTTGACATCCTTGTTGCCGAGGCCGGGGACGCCATGCGAAAGATCGGCGCCGATTACATCATCCTTGGCTCCATCACCGAATATGGACGCAAGGCCGAAGGACAGCAGAAAGTCTTTTCTTCCACCAAGACGCAGACTGTGGAAGCCGGGGTGAGCATCCGCCTGGTCGAGGCCGCCACCGGCCTGATCATCTATTCCGACGAGGCGAAAGGGTATGCCGAGACAACCTCCAAACAGACCCTCGGCCTGGGAGGAACCTCGGGATTTGATGCCACGCTCAGCGACAAGGCCATATCAGCGGCCTTGAGCCAGCTGGTTGAAAGCATCATCAACAAATGCATGGACAAGCCCTGGAGGTCATACATCCTTTCGGTGGACGACGATTCTTACGTCATATCCGGCGGGGCATCACAGGGACTGTCGGCCGGCGATTCCTTCATAGTTTACAAAAGAGGGAAGATCGTGAACAATCCTCAAACCGGTCTGGACGTAGAGCTCCCCGGAACCAAAGTGGGCAAGGTGACCATCCTGCAGACCATTGGAGACACCCCGGAAACTGAGATATCCTTCTGTACGTATGAAGGTCAGGCGCTCGATACGGAAATACTATCCAATTACTACATCTCGGACAAATGACCATGAAAAAGACACTATTTTCCATAATGATTGCCCTGACATCCACCTTATTACTGAACGACTGCGGTGTGGGCACCTATTCCGTCACTTCCGGGAAATCAGACGTAGCCGGCATTTCTTTCACCTCGGCCAAAGCCATGGACATTACCGTGATCATAGAGGAGAGTTCTTATGAAATAAGCACCGTGAAGGACAAGGCATACAAGGCTGACCGGAAGATAAAAGAAACGGCAAACAACACCATCCGCATCAAGCCAGGCACTTACAACGTGAAAGTCCTGGTTGAGGGGACTGAAATCTTCGCCAAAAAACTGTTCCTGTCAGCGTCTGAACACCATATCATAGAACTATGAAAAGACTTCTTGCAAGTATTGTCACATTGATTGCACTGACATCGTGCGGCATGACAAAACCGTTGTATTACTGGGGTGGTGAGGCAAATAATGCCTCTGTCTACGAACACCTTACGTACAAGGATTATAGATCACAAACCCCGCAGGCCATCTGTGCCCTGATCTATGCCTATGAGGATATGGTCAGGAATCCGGGCGGGTCAAGACAGATACCGCCCCCGGGCATTTGCGCCGAATACGGCTATCTCATCCTGCAACCTGGCACAGCGGCTACCTTTACAGAATACGCCACCAAAAAGCAGAAAAACCTGTTCCAGGGATCGGATTATGCCGCTATTTTCACTGAACGTGGCCAGGAACTGTTGAATAAAGAGATGGAATACTATCCCGAGTCCTCACTGTTCATCCTGCCCCTCCTTAAAAAATTAGCCCGTTGATCATGAAAAAGTCACTGTTTATCATCCCGTTGGCAGCCGTCCTTTCGTCATGCGGCATGCTGAGCAACGTCACCAGGGGCAACCAGTATGCGCAGTTGTACGATGAAAAGCCCATCACCCTCCTGGTCATGCCGCCCATCAACAACACAACCAATGTCGAAGCCAAGGAGTACCTGTACACCTCCATCAGCCGCCCGCTTGCCGAGTCCGGTTACTACGTGATTTCACCCATGCTGGCCATGGAAGTCTTCAAGGCGGAGAGCGCTTACGATGCCGAGCTATTTGTGGACGCTCCGCTCACCCAATTCCAACAATTCTTCGGCGCCGATGCCGTTGTGTTTTCTGAAATCCTGACCTGGGCCAAGAAAGGCTTCGGGATTGAGACAACACTCAGGTATTTCATCAAATCGGCGCACACCGGCCAAATCCTTTTTGACAGGACGTGTGAACTGTATCTTGACCTCCAGGTCCGTTCGGATTCAAATTCTGCATTGGCTCAACTGGTATCCCTGGCCGCCTCTGCCATCAATACAGCCACAACAGAACACATAGTGGCGGCCAGGAAGGCCAACTACTATATCTTCAGGGATATTCCCCGGGGAAAATACAGCCCGGAATACTTGAAGGATAAAGATGTCATGGCCGAGAACAAAGATATCAAGGCCACAGTGCAGTAGCTGGATACCGGTTCCACCTCTTCGGCCGGAATTGAGAGGAGGGTGGTAAGTAGAGAAAAGTGGTATCACGTCTCTAAATGTCACATAAACAATTTGTTAAGCATTTTTGTAACAAAGTTGTTACTTACCACCTCCCCCACAGAATGATTGGTGCTGCGAAGCAGCGCCTTTTATTAAGCGCCAAAGACGCCAAAGGTGTTTGGCGCACCGCCTTGAAGATTACTTGTTACAGATTACCACACTAAAGAGACTATTGAAACATCTGGTCCGGTGCATTTTCCCGGAATTCAAACCCAAACCGACCGAATTCAAACTCAAACCGACCGGATGCCAAAAAGCGACGGGCAATCCGGTCGTTTTTGTTTAATTTTATGATCATAGCTTTTCTGTTAAACGAGCGCAGGTGGAACCTCAGCGCGCCATTTTTCACGATCAAATTATAAATATCTGATTCATAGGAAATTAAAAATTAAGGTGCGATTTTGGCGCGCTGAGGTTCCACCTCTTGCTTGGTGTGTCCCTGATTTGTGTTCCTACGTCATGTTTTGACGTAGCACGCTTTTATTTTTGAACAATTGTTAATCACAATGGTTCGTTAAAATTTTAATATTTAAATAATAATCAATTACTTACAAAACAACAGTCCGTTTTAGGATGGTTTACGATATCTTATGAACGGCATAAAACAGAGACCAAAAAAAGTGTTAAAAATTATGGAAAATAACGCCTGAATAATTTGGATAAGTGCTTGATTTTCAGTAACTTAGAAGTAT
>MWDM01000010.1 GCA_002070565.1 Bacteroidetes bacterium ADurb.Bin139 | reverse complement strand
CCCAGATGTTTTTATTCATAACCACCAGAATTTCTCCTGCTTTGCCGCTTACGTTCTGTTTCAGCTGCGGACCGTTTGTGCAGGCTGTTGCCATAACAGCAATGCATCCGGTAATAAGTAATGTTTTGATCCTCATATCTGTTTTCCTTGATTGTGTCAGGTAAATAATCTGTAAATGTCATTGCCAAAAGCCAGGAACACAAGTCCGAGCAGCAGAATCATACCCACGATCTGGGAATATTCCAGGAATTTGTCGGAAGGCTTTCTTCGGGTGATCATCTCGTACAGGACCATGACCAGGTGACCACCGTCAAGTGCGGGAATGGGCAGCAAATTCAGAATGGCAAGCATGACCGAGAGCCAGGCGGTAATGTTCCAGAAAATCTCCCAGTTCCAGGATCCGGGGAAGATACTCCCTATGGCAATGAAACTTCCCACAGATTTGTATGCCTTGGTCCTGGGCGTGAATATCAAACCCAGTTCTTGTATGTAATTGGCCCCTGTCTTATAAGCTTTCGTAATCCCGGCGGGAAAGGCACTGAAAAAAGAATACTCTTTTACAGTGACCGGTATGAATTCCAGGGGATTGGTCACCCCTACCATGAGCATGCCCTGTTGGTTAACCTTCAGGGGAATTTGCAATAGGGCAAGGTCTCGTTGAACACCGGCAACAACAATCCCCCCGCTGTTTTCTGCCAGGATTTGCCGGGCGTCCTGTATGGAAGGGGTGGGAATATCGTTCAAGCTTACAATCCTGTCACCGGTCATCAGTCCCGAGCCTGCATTGAGCGAAGTGTCCGGCACCGAGGAAACCACAAAAGGATAGCGCAGTGTAAACAGATCCCTTGTGTTGAGCATTTGGGCAATAAAGGTTTGATCAAAGTTAAAACGGACGGTATCGGCTCCTCTGAGTACTGTTATCACAGCGGGTCTTGTCCTAATAAGATCAACCTGTAAGGTGTGAAAAGGTTCATCGGCAACTAACCGGTCATCAAAAGCAAGGATTTGGTCTCCGTCCCGGAATCCTATCTCCCGTGCCAGGGAGCTGCACTGTATACCATAGGCTGCATCTTGTGTGCGGATATATTCCTCCCCCCAGGTATAGAGAATAAGTCCGTAGAGAATAATGGCCAGAATTATGTTAAAGAGTACACCTCCGGCCATGACAAAGAAACGTTGCCAGGCGGGCTTGCTGCGGAATTCCCATGGTTTGGGTTCCTCTTTCATCTGGTCTTTATCCATGGACTCATCAATCATTCCGGATATTTTGCAATACCCTCCCAGAGGCAGCCATCCAATCCCGTATTCGGTATGGGAATTCTTTGGCTTGAATTTCACCAGGCTAAACCATGGATCAAAAAAAAGATAAAATTTATCCACCCTTATCTTGAAAAGCCGGGCAAAAAGAAAGTGTCCGGCCTCGTGTACAAGAATCAATAAAGACAAAGCCAGGATCACCTGGGCGATTTTAATCAATACTTCCATATTATCAAGAACTTGCCAACAAAATTTGTGCCACCCTCTGAGTTTCCTGGTGTGTGTCCTTCAATTCAGACAATGTGGGGTCGGGCATAAATGAGATTTTTTCCAGGGTTCGCGAAATCAGTTTTGGTATAGCATTGAATTTCAGGTTTTCATTCAAAAAAGCTTCTACAGCTACTTCGTTTGCCGCATTAAGGGCACAGGGGATATTGCCTCCTTTTTTCATGGCTTCATAGGCCATTCCAAGGCACGGGAATTTTTCTTTCGGCGGCTTGTGGAATTCCATGGAACGAAAATGTGAAAGTTCCATTCTGCGTGCCTCGGGGTAATCCAGGCGACGCGGATAAGACAAAGCGTACAGGATTGGGAGGTGCATGTCGGGGAAGCCCATCTGGGCTTTGATTGTGCCGTCAGAAAACTGAACCATGGAATGGATCAGGGACTGGGGGTGAATCATTACCTCTATCCTTGACAGGGGCTGTCCGAAAAGCCAAAACGCTTCTATCACTTCCAGGCCTTTGTTCATCAGGGTTGCCGAATCTACAGTAACCTTTTTACCCATATTCCAGGTGGGATGGTCCAGTGCCTCTGCTTTGGTTATGGATTCCAATTGCCGGGTACTGCGCCTGAAGAAAGGACCTCCGGAAGCCGTCAGGATAATTTTTTCTATAGTGGCCTGCTCTCCTCTTAAACATTGGAAAACCGCTGAATGTTCACTGTCCACGGGTAAAATAAATCCATTACCCGCAGCCGCTTCCCGCATGACCAGGTGACCTCCTGCCACCAGGCTTTCCTTGTTGGCCAGTGCTAATGCCTTGTGGTTTTTAAGGGCGGCAAGGGAAGGCTCGAGCCCCACGAATCCGACCAGTGCATTTAAAACCAGGTCTATAGAATCCCAGGCCAACACTCCGGCTATGGAGTCGTTTCCATGCAGAACTTGTACAGGAGTTCCCTTAAGGGCGTCCCTTGCTTCCTGCCAGGCATCCGGGCAGGTTAGCACCACAGCCTCGGGCAGGAATTCCAGGGCCTGCCTGATCAGTAAATCCGAAGATTTACGGGCGGTAAGAACCTGTGCCTTAAATAGCCCTGGATATCTGCGGATTATGTCAAGGGTCTGAATTCCTATCGAACCCGTTGAACCCAGAACAGCTATACGTTTTTGGTATGCCATGTCAGAAATTAATGTAATCTGCCGGATTCATGGGTACCCCTTTATGCCAGAGTTCAAAATGCAGGTGAAATCCGGTGGAGTACGTCCCGTGACTGCCAATGATGCCGACTGCCGTTCCTGCCGTCACCGGGTCTCCTACTTTGCTGAACAATTGAGAACAGTGCTTATAAATTGACAGCAGGTTACTTTCGTGTTGTATCTGCAATACGTACCCAAATTCATCGGTCCACGAGGCAAAGTTGACGGTACCATCCAGCACGGCATAGATGACCGAATTCTCAGGGGCTACCACATCTATGGCAAAATGGTTGCCGGCCGGATTGAAACCTGAAGAAACAAGGCCTTTGACCGGCGGAAAAAAATGCAATCCCTCAATCTGCAGATTCCCGCCACTGATACTACTCCTGCTTTGCTGCTCTTTCAATTCGGCCCCTGCCCTGAGCAGGGAATCTTCCCGGGATCTTCCTCCCACTGCAAATTCAGGAATATCGGCCGCCTGAGCCTTGGGAAGGATCCGGGCGGGATCCAAAGGATCTTCGTTTGCAAGGACACGCTGCAGATTGGTCAGATGGATTTCCCATAAATGTATCACTTTTTCAAGGGAATCTGCCCTGAGGGCATTGTACATCATTACTTCGCGGGTCTGGGCATTTGGGTAACCGGGAACAATCTCCCTCAACGGGGTATAGATAATCAGCAGTACAACCCCGGCCACCAGGACTGCGATGATCCCGAACAGGCCCAAAAGCAACTGTAAAATCGAAAATTTGAAATTGAGAACCTGTTTGTGGAATTCAATGTCAAAAACTCCGAAAATGTACCTGTCCCTAAGGACTTTCTTCTTGGAATGACCAGATGTCATAGATTTGCTTTGCAGGGCAAATGTAAGAATCATTTTCCAATTTGTGTTACCTTTGCATCATGGGACGGATAATAGGTATTGACTATGGTCAGAAGCGGGTGGGTCTGGCAGTGAGTGATCCGCTCAGAATCTTTGCCATTCCCCTGGAAACCCTTACCGTAGACAAAGTGACCGGTTTCCTGAAAAAATACAATGAGGAACAGCCCATAGACTTGTTTGTGGTTGGCTATCCAAAGCACCTGAACAATACCCCGGCTCAGAACGCTTCCCGTGTAACGGCCTTTGTGACGCATTTGCAAAGGACCTTCCCAAACATTCCCGTAACGCTGGCCGATGAGCGTTTCACATCAAAAATGGCATTTCAGGCTATGATTGACGGGGGGGTGAAAAAAAAAGACCGCAGGAATAAAGCTACTATTGATAAAATAAGCGCAGTCATCATATTACAGGAATACCTTCAAAACAATACACCATGATATTGCCCATATACATATACGGGTCTACCGTTCTAAGACAGAAAGCACAGGACATTACCCCCGGGTATCCAAATCTTGACAAACTCATAGAGGATATGTGGGAAACCTTGTATTATGCCGACGGAGTGGGTCTGGCCGCTCCCCAGATAGGTCTTTCCATTCGTTTGTTCATGGTGGATGGGAGCGAATTATCGGAAGACCGGCCCGAATTAAAGGATTTTAAGCGGCTGATCATCAATCCGCGATTAGTGGAAGTAAGCGAACAGACGGTTGTCCTCCAGGAGGGTTGTCTGAGTCTGCCTAAACTTTGGGCAGACATTGAACGTCCACAAAGTGTAAAACTGGCTTATGCAGGGCGGGATTTTAAACCGGTAGAAGAATGGTTTCACGGTATGGCTGCCCGGATGGTGCAGCACGAATATTCACACCTGGAAGGAGAACTCTTTACAGATCTGGCCCCTGCCATCCGCAAAAAAATGCTTCAAAGCAAACTGCAGGCAATCGCTAAGGGCGAAGTCAAGACATTTTACAAAACGAAAATTGTAAAGTAATATGGGAGTATTCCACGCATATGACATCAGGGGCGTTTACGGAAAAGATCTGCTGCCTGAAGATATCTACAAAATGGGTTTCTTCCTGCCCACGGTCCTGAAGACTAGAAGAATTGCAGTAGGGCAAGACTGCAGGGTGTCTTCTCCTGAAGCTTATCAATTTCTGGTCTGCGGGTTGTGTGATGCCGGAGCCCATGTCTGTGACCTGGGTCTGGCCACCACTCCCATGGTGTATTATGCCACGGCAAAACACCATTTTAACGGGTCGGTTCAGATCACGGCCTCCCACAACGGGGCAGAATACAACGGTCTTAAGGTGTCGGGGCGCGGAGCCATGCCCGTGGGATATAATAACGGGCTTAACCTTCTTGAAGAGTATGTCCTTCATAAAGAACCCGTGAAAACTGAAAAAAGAGGACTGGTAACACCGCTGGACCTGAAAGAGGAATATTTCACATACCTCTGCTCTTTTGTGCCGCAACTGAAAGGATTACGCGCGGGAATTGATGTTTCCAACGGGATGGCCGGCCTGTTTGTAGAAAGGCTCCTGGGAACAGACAACGTTTTTTATATCAACCTGGAACTGGACGGACGCTTCCCAAACCATGCCCCCAACCCACTTGTTCCTGAAAACATAAAGCAGCTGCAGGAACTGGTCAGGAATAAAAAATGCGACGTGGGAATCATCTTTGACGGAGATGCAGACAGGGTCATGTTCACCGATGAGAACGGATCGTTCATTGCTCCCGATCTGATCATAGCCCTGCTCGGCCATCATTTCCTGGACGGAAAACCAGCCAGGGTGCTGCAGGATATCCGTTCCTCCAAAGCCGTTGGAGAATACCTTTCCCCTATGGGTGCCCAAATGCACACCTGGCGTGTGGGAAGGGCTTTTGCTGCGCCCAGGCTCAAAGAGATTGACGGGCTGTACGGTGGGGAACTGGCCGGCCATTACTACTTCAGGGACTTCTTTTATTCAGACAGCGGGTTGCTGGCAGCACTCCTTGTTCTGGATGTTTTGGTGAAACTGGGAAAACCAATGTCGGAGATCATCCGTGGTATCAAAAAATATGAGAGTTCCGGGGAAATCAATTATCGAATTGAGCGCAAAAAGGAAGCTATGGATGCCCTTAAAACGTATTTTACGACCCGGGAAACCCCTACGGCATTTTACGATTTTGACGGGTACCGCATAGAATTCCCGCAATGGTGGTTCAATGTCAGGCCTTCCAACACCGAACCTTACCTGCGTTTTATAGCAGAAGCGGTAGACGGGGAGCTGCTTCAAAAGAAACTCGGCCAGATGCGAACCATCCTGAAACCTTATTTGTAAATTGTCATGAGAAGGTTTGTTACGCTGGATGTTTTGCGCGGAGTGTCCATTTTCGGAATGGTGTTTTCGGCCATCATTCCTCATGGCGTACTTCCGGGCTGGATGTACCACATACAGACTCCACCCCCGGATCATGTTCTGGATACAGCCAGTTATGGTCTGGGTTGGGTAGATCTTGTTTTCCCCATTTTCATTTTCTGTATGGGAGTAGCCATCCCTTTTGCTTTCGGGGCAAAATGGAAACGTTCGGGTCAGGATGTGCTCCGCGACATGAAAGATATTGGCGGGCGGTTTCTGAGGCTGCTGGCTTTTTCCTATTTATGCAACCTGCTGCAACCCTCTTTACCGGGATACTGGTCAAAATTTCTGATTCTTGCCGGATTTGCGGCATTGTGGCTCATATATGTGAAAGGCGCGTCATTTAAAATCCGTCTTGCAGGGTGGGCTGCAGCCCTTTGCCTTCTGGCGCTCTATGCGCTTGTGTTTGACGTACAGATGACACTTTTTAGCCGGAACATCATTATTCTGCTGCTGGCCTTTTTATACTTGTCCGGCGCCCTTGTATGGTATATAACCCGTGATTCTCAAAAGTGGCGGCTGGTGGCATTCCTGGGTGTTGTAGCCGTAAGCCTTGTATCGCGCTTGCTGGGATTTGACCAGTTGCTGTATGAGAACAATAATCTTTCATGGCTGCTGAACATGGAGGAGATCAATTTTTTGATGATCCTGCTTCCGGCCACCTGGGTCGGGGACCGGTTGCTTCACATGCAGGAAGGACAAACTGCGGAAATTCGGCGGGGAGGTTTTCTTACCCACCTTCTATTCTGGGGTATGTTCCTTTGGGTTGTGTGGATATGCATAAGTAGTTATAACCGGTGGCTTTCAGCTGGCAAATGGTTTTCTATTTTTTCACTGATTATACTCGTATGGCTGACTAAAAAAAAGGCACCCCAATACCTTCCCCTGCTCTATTTGTCGGGTTTGCTAATAATTTCAGGTCTGTGGATAGAACGTTTTGAACCGGGGCTTACAAAAGTACCCTGCTCTTTTTCCTATTGTTTTGTGAGCGGAGGCATTGCCATCCTGTTGCTTATGTGGCTTGATTACCTGTTGGAGTTTTTTCACTGCAGATTTCTTTCCGGCATTTTTTCAGGAGCAGGAGCCAATCCGCTCATGAGCTACGTGGCACATGGAATGTTTGTTACACCTCTTATGAGCATTACATATTTTGAAGTATTGTACCGTTGGTCAAGACCGGCAGATTACCCATGGATTGGCACCCTGAGCTCATTTTTGCTGGTGCTCTTTACCATGTGGCTTGTTTCGCTGGTCTCCAATAAAAAGATTTACTGGCGTGCCTGATCAGAGAAAAACACTGTCCCTGGATAAGGAGCGCATTCCAAAGCTCCTATTCCGTTATGCGGCCCCGGCCATCATATCCATGACCGCTGCCAGCCTTTTTAACCTGGCAGACGTCATCTTCATTGGAAAGGGAGTCAATGCCATGGCTATAGCCGGTCTTTCTCTGACACTCCCCCTGATGAATATTTCGGCGGCCTTTGGTTCATTGATAGGGGTAGGCGCTTCGACCCTGATTTCTGTGAAACTTGGACAGAAAGACGTTCAAACCGCAGAGGTTGCTTTGGGTAATGCCGTAACACTTAACACCATTATTGGGATTATATATACGATCGTCGCGCTCATTTTTTTGGATTCCGTGCTGTATTTTTTCGGAGCCAGCGAACAGACAGTACCCTATGCCAGGGAATATATGCAGATCATCCTGGGGGGCAATGTGATCACCCACATTTATTATGGTCTGAACGATAACCTGAGAGCCAGCGGGTATCCCAAAAAAGCCATGGCTGCGACTCTTACTGCCGTGGGTGTCAATATCATCCTGGATCCGCTCTTTATTTTCGGATTCAGGTGGGGAATCCGCGGAGCCGCCGTAGCTACTGTACTGGCGCAGGTTGTCGCTCTGATCATCCTGTTGAACCATTATTCCAGCAAACAATCCCTGCTCCATTTTAAAAAAGGCATTTTCATCATACAAAAAGGAATGCCGCGCAATATCATTTCCGTAGGTCTTGCCCCTTTTCTGATGAACATTGTTAGTAGCCTGGTAATCATAATCATAAACCGCTCTTTCTTTCATTTCGGTGGTGATTATGCAGTGGGGGCCTATGGAATTGCCAACCGGATGATATCTTTCTTTGTCATGATCATGTTCGGTTTTAACCAGGGAATGCAACCCCTGGTGGGATTCAACTACGGAGCACGCCAATACAAAAGGGTGAGCGAAATTTTTAAACTCACACTGCTATGTTCTTTTGGTGTGAGTGTTCTGGCCTTTATCATAGCGCAATTCTTCCCGGTGATGGCCGTGAGCCTGTTTACCAATGATCCCACACTGGCCCGTCTTACCGTGGAAGGACTGCACATTGATCTGGCTGTTTTTCCTCTGGTATCACTTTCCATGGTTACATCCTCTTTTTTCCAGTCCATCCGCAAACCGGGAAAGGCTATTTTCCTTTCACTTACACGTCAGGTAATATTCCTTATCCCCTCGTTGCTCATTCTTCCGCGTTTTTTTGGTGTTACCGGTGTCTGGGCCAGTATGCCCGTATCCGATGCAGCCTCTTTTGTTGTGGCTGCAATACTTATAACAAAACAAATGAAAGAATTCAGGAAAGATTATGAACGCTACAGATAACATTGTTGTTTCTCTTGGCCGCCAGATTGGAAGTGGCGGTTATCTTACGGGAAAGATGATCGCCTCGGCCCTCGGTCTTTTCTTTTATGACAAGGAGCTTCTTTACTATGCAGCCAAAGATAGCGGTCTTTGTGAAGAAGTTTTTGAAAATGCCGATGAGAAAGTTTCCCAGGGCCTTTCACGGGTCCTGAATGTCCATGATTTTCTGGGGGGAGCCTTTTTTGACCCTCTGAACGCAACCCTCTCAAGAGACAGGATATTCAGTATCCAGTCCGGAGTGATCCGTAAAATTGCCAGTGAACAGCCCTGCCTTATCGTTGGACGCTGTGCCGATTATATCCTGCGGGATCACCCCCGCATGCGCAGTATTTTCATACATGCACCCCTTCCCCTTCGTATAGCCAATGTGTCTGAACGCATGGGCATCCCCTCAAAAGAGGCAGAAGCATTCATCGTCAAGGAAGAAAAGAAAAGAGCTGCTTATTACAATTATTTCACCAACAAGGAATGGGGAAAGGCCGATTCATATCACTTCTCTCTTGATGCGGGCCTTCTGGGGCTGGACCATTGTGCACGTCTGGCCGCACATCTTATCAAAGAAAGTTTGGGTTGAATTGTTGTAGAGTAACAATTTTCTTCTATCTTAGATTTGTAAATAACAATATGATAATGAAAAGAGTTATCGCCATGCTCCTGCTGGTCGTCGCGGGAATGTTCGCCAGTAGTTGTACCGGCCTTTTTGGCTGGAAAAATTATGAAGGATCGGAACAATTCCGGGATGATGTCGCAGTTTTTGCCGATTTTGCCGTACAAAAACAATTCATCACACTGTATTACCTGAAAGCGACTTCGGACGGTTTCACCCGCAATTTCCTCAAAGGGACGGTAAGCAGTGAAGAGTACGACGTGTTCTTTGGAGCAGTTGCCCAAATGGCTCCATACATAAAGGATTACGAAAGTGCCTTTAAGAACCTGGAAAAGTCAGGTATCCTGACCTCTGTTAACACCAAAGGCATCCTGTCCTCCGGGGCAAAGTTCCTTTCCTGGGTCACCGGCAGCGGGGAAAGAAGCCGGGAACGCCTCCTGAAAGTGGCTTCCAACATACCCGCATCGGACCGGACAGAACTTTACAATAAACTCAGGCCCGACTGGAAAGCAAAAACCTCGGGTGAAAGTGATTTCTGGAAAAAAATGGAAAAAGGGGACTTCGATTACCAGGCAGCCCAGATGTTCAACGATTTCCAACAGGACAACGAAGAGTTCGGAAACACTTCGGTTGAGCGGGGCCTGACCATTCAGAAGATTTTCGTGGCCGAAGGAGCCAAAGGGGTGGAAGCCGGAACCGAGCTGATGGTTGATGCCCTCCAGACCACCACTTCCGGAGGACTGGACGCCGGTGATGTCGGGGAACTGACCCTGGATATATACAATTCAGGCTCACAGGCCGATCCCGCCCAGATGGCACAAGAGATCACCGCTGCCGTCAACTCCCTGGGGCCCGACGATCCAACGGCAAAAGCAATGGGCCCGGGCTATGCATCAAAGATGGCCTCTGTCATGAAAGAAGTGGTGGAAGTAGCCAGAACCAATACCGAAAATGCCAGTGGAACCAACCGCTCCTTTGTATTTGTGGAGGATGACGATTCGCAGAGCCAGGCCGATATTGTCATAGCCCAGAACACCCAAAGCACTTCTTCTTCCATGGCTTCGATTTATGTTACACTGGGCAATATCGTTGACCAGGGACAGAAACTTATCTACACCATACTGAACAAGGGAAAATGGCTTATAACGGCCATCGATCCGGACGGGAACAAATCTACAAGGGAAGTGGACGTACCTGCCGGAGATGTCATTATAGTGACACTGACCACAACACCCCCTGCGAAAGAAGGGGAAGAGGAGGAACAACCCGCAGATTATACAGACTGGAATAAAATCACGGCACAATATGAATTTCTGAAAAGCTACCCGCCTTTTTCCGGGGCTTGTACTTTTGTAGGATACAGTGATAATATGTTTTATATGGCCGTGACCATCAGGGCAAGAAATTCAGACGCAGAAAAATACAGGGAAAAAATCACTGATTTCGGGTTTAATGATCACAGCAGCAGCGGGAATATAGTATACTGGGGCCCAAAATATGGCAACTACTACGCTCATGTCTCTTTTGCTGCGAGCGGAACCTCGGGCTATACAGATATAATGTTCAAGAACCTGCTCTAGCAGAATGGGCCTGCCGGTCAGAGTCCTTCAGGCAATGTCAGGTGAACAACCTTTCTTTTGGTATCGGTCTTCTGAATGAAGTCTTCGTGAAAAGGCAACAAGGTTCGCGTTCCGTCTTCGAACTCCAGCTCCAGGCAGGGATTCCCGGGATAATCAAAAAAATCCGTGACCGTTCCCCTGCGTTTTTGCCCTTCCGGGGCTTTTGCCCGGAACGTATACCCTACCAACAGCGTTCCGCCAGACGGGGTTGCCGACTCCCCTGCTTTGTAGAGCAGCGTTTTCCCCACCCATTCGGCGGCCAGGGTTTCGGTCAGATAATTTTCAAAACTAACCAGGGCCTGGTCATTTCCCCGCAAAGTGACCGAAGTAAAATAAAAAGGAACCGGTATCCCGTCCACCTGGATGAATACCGGTTCTTCTTTGCTCAACTGGTCAATAATGTTTTGGGGAACATCAGGGCGGAATTTCAAAATAAGTTCTCCTCCCCTGCCGAAGGTTTTCCTCACTGTTGCCAGTGGCAGAAACCTTTCCTTTTCTCCCATATCACTATTCGGTTGCGGCCTGGTCTTTATCTTCTTCTGCTTCAGGAACTGCCGTACCTTCAATTTCGGCGATGGTCTCTTCTGCTTTTGCAGCAGCGGCGGCTGCGGCGGCGGCCAGCCTGGCGGCGGCTTCCTGACGTTTTGCCAGCAATGCAGCGGCACGCTCCTTATTAACGCTGGCTTCTGCTTCCAGGCGCTTTTTCATTTCTGTGCGTGTCTCCTGTTCCAGTTTGCCTTTCTTTGCGACAACCTTGGCTTCTTTTTCCTGCATCCAGGCATTCCATTTTGCATCTGCCTGCTCCTGGGTCAAAGCTCCTTTGGCCACACCTTCCTGCAAATGTTTTTTCAACAATACTCCTTTATAGGAAAGAAGCCTGCGGGCTGTTAGTGTGGGTTGAGCACCGTTATTGAGCCAGGTAAGGGCTTTTTCTGCATCCAGCTGGATCTTTGCCGGGTCGGTGTTGGGGTCATAGGTTCCCAGGGTCTCTATCAACCGGCCGTTACGGGGAGCCCTTGAGTCGGCAACTACAATGTGATAATAAGCGTAGTTCTTTTTGCCATGGCGTGCAAGACGAATTTTTACTGCCATAAATCTGATTATAAAGTTAATAAATTGTGTTAACTTCCTTATCTTCCCGAGAAAAGGTCCGCAAAGATATAAGTTTTTACGGTTATGGCAAAATTTTTATCAGCGACAGCAGTTTCTGTTGTTACCCCGGGAGTGGTTTGAGTTAGCCCGGCCTTCGTAGCCTCTGTAAGGCAACGCATCATACACCCTTTGCTGTTCAGGAGTCAATAACTGTTTTACCTGATTGCGGTGAGCATCACGTACCTGGATCATTTTTTCACGGATGTCCTCCCTGGACCTGATGTCCCTGGTGGAACGTCGTTCATTCCTGAGCTGGTCCATTTGAGATTTGTGCGCAGATTCCAGAGAAGTGATCTGTTGTATCTGCTCCTGTGTCAGATCCGGAATAACATTTATACAAGTGGTGTGGTCTTTGAAAGAGACATTTCTGTTACCTCTGCCTCCCTGGGCAAACACGGTCAATGATGTCAACATCATGAACGCTGCGATCAAATAAGCTGTTGTTTTCATAGTAGTAATTTTTTAAGATTTGTTTGCCTATAAGACACCAACACCACAGGAAAACTTGCGCTGCACGGATTTTTTTTCAGCAGGACTTCCTGTAACAATCCAGAAGTTTTTTTTGCAAATTCTGTTTTGCCCTGAAAATCAGAGACTCTACTGAAGATACAGACAATTTCATTACTTCACTGATCTGTTTATACGAAAGATCTTCATACTTACTTAAAACGAAAGCAATTTTTTGTTTTTCAGGCAAGGCATTCAATGCCTGCTCCAGAATTTTCTTTTTTTCTTTTTCCTGCAACGTTTCCAACGGACTGTCTCCTGTCACGGCTGCAGAAATAGCGGCAACAGACGCTTCCCGGGGCACGAGGGACTCTGTATGCCGTCGGTTATCTCGCAGGTAATTGAGCGATTTGTTTATGGCGATCCTGTACAACCATGTAGAAATTTTAGCACCGGAGCGAAATCTGTCAATAGACCGGAATACTTCAATAAAAACTTCCTGAGCCACGTCATCGGCATCTTCACGGTCATGCAATATGCCCATACATGTTCTGAACACCAATTGACCGTATGTATCAACCAGTTCACGAAATGCCTGTTCGTCGCGTTTTTTAAGTCTGTCTGTTAAATTTGTGTCCAAAGTCCTGTAAAAAACAATATATTTGACACGGCAATCCGAAAATACTTGTGCTTTCAGACAATAATTTTCAAAAAGGGCGCAAGTTTTTCCGTTTTGATGTGTCAAACATACAAAATAACAGAAAATGGACTGCATATCTACGGAAAACAAACTGATCTTCTTTCTGGAAAACAACCTTCCGGCAGATCAGGTCAGGGAAATAACCAACCACCTGGCTTCGTGTGCCGGATGCAGCGCCAAACTGGAATTCCTGAAAGAAACACTTTCTTTGCTGGACAAAGAAAAAAGCACTTCTTTACAGCCATTCCTTTTTACCCGTATTCAGGGAAGACTGCAGGAAACAGAAATACCCCGGAAATTCAGGGTTCTCAGGCCGTTGTTCCTGGCCGCGGTCCTGATTGTGGGGCTTTTTTCCGGTATATTGATGGCTCAGCTGACTGTTTTCCCTTCCCCGGCAAATTCTCTACAAGAATATGAAATTGCAGAACTATTCTATGAAACCCCGATGGAAAACATGGAAAACATGCTCCTGGAAGAAGATTTTTAATTCATCAATCATGCGTAAAATTTCAAGAACGGCTCTGATTATTCTGGTGGTTTTCCTCCTGGGGACAAACATTGCTGTTATTATTACGTACCGTGCTCATCTGACACGGGACCTGCAACAGACAGAACAAACGGCAGACATCCCTTCCCGCCAGGCCGACATCCCTCCCCGCCCGTTTGGAAATTACATTGCCTCAGAATTAGAACTGGATGAAATGCAACAAGCTAAATTCATGGAATTCAGACGCTTATACAACCGGTCAGCCAACAGGACGGTAGCCTCTATGAATGTCATTCGTAACCGCATGGCAAGGGAATTGAACTCTGTCCGTCCCAGCCGGGAAAAACTATCACAGCTGGCAGAAGCACTGGGAGAAAAACACAGGGATCTCAAAATTATCACCTTCGATTATTATTTCAATATGCTGAGCGTGCTCAATCAGGAGCAAAGTGAAAAGCTTGCCACCCTGTTCCAGTCACTGTTGTCTGCCCCGGGACCAGGACAGGGATACGGTGGGCCAAGACACCGCAACCGGGATTTTGAAGTAAATCCCGATTCTATACAAAACGGTATCCGGCAGTATCAGAAGGACAGTTTAAGACGTAGATAAACATTTCTTCCAGGTTCTACGCTAATATCTCCCCGGTTGGTAGAAAGATGGTTGGTGTAACGGTTGTTGGTTATGTTGTCAATACCGGCAAAACCTTGTATTTTCATGAAACCCAGATCAAAGGCCTTTGTATTCAAGGCAAAATCCAGCCTGTAGTATCCTGCCGTTTCTTGTTCTCCTTCGGCAATCTTATCCTGACGGGCTGCACCAAAGACGGATAATTCGGCCGATCCTGCGGCCTGCCAGGTATATCTAAGTCCGGCCCGCCCGTTCAAAGGCGGGATTAATGGCAGGTTGGCATCGGTTTCTAGGGCTACGCCGCGAACATATGCCCCTGTGCCAAAAAACACGAAATTCCGGCTAAAATTGAAGGCAAATTTAAAATCCGCACCGTAAAGAAGGGCCTTTCTTACGTTGGCATTAACAAGCGCCGGAATGGTATCGGCCTTTGAATCGGCTGTAAGCCTGAAGATAAACTCACCCGGCACCTCTACGATCATATTGTTCATCCGGTTGATGAAAACACCTGCCTGCAGGTTGAATTTTGACTTCCAGACCCTGACCCCCAGGTCTGCCGAATAAGATTTTTCCGGTTTCAGGGCCGGATCTCCCAGGCGGACAAAATTACCCAGGTCTATGTATTTGAACCTCTCTTCCAGAGAAGGTGCCCTGAAAGCCCGGGCAAGATTGAGCGACAGGTCTGTACTCCCTGACAATTTGTAGAGAAAGCCGGCGTTCGCACTCCAGGATATATTATATTCCGTCCCTTTTTCAAATGTGATACGCTGGCTGGGGGGATTGTCATTCCGTTCTCCGTTCATGATGATGTAATCCACATCATATCCCTCCTGATTTTTGATCCGGATCCCGTCAAAGCGGCCACCCAGAATCATAGTCAGCCTGTTGTCCATGAAGCGGGTCTCATTCTGGAAAAACAATCCCGCACTGCTGAAGCTCGATTCGGGGATGGGCGTTTCACCGCGAACTACATTGTTGGTCTTGATAATAGTGCCCGCCGGATTCAATATATCTATCCGTATGTACTTATCCCTTCCTGTACGCAGCTTGCGGCCCCAAACATCTACTCCTGCGATCAGTGTGTTCTTATCGGACAGTTCCCAGGTCCCCTGCAGTTGCACCCCGTTGGTCAGGTGATATCCCGTAGGGTAAAAAACTTCCGGGGTGGTGCGCTGCACGTTCCCGTTGGGCAGGCTTGCCTGGGTTACCGTATTTGGTTTCATCATTACCTCCCGGGCAATGTATTGGGTGAAATACTTCAACTCCAGGGTTGTCCATTTTTCGGTAATGTTGGATATCCTGTAACTGGCAGACAACAAATGACGACCAATATCTGTATAGGTTGCTTTTGCAGGCCCCGGAAAGGCATCACCTCCGGGAACGCCTACATCCCATGACCAATTGCGCTGGTATTGTATTTTAAACAAATGGTTGGCAAGGGGTCTGACGCCCAGTTTTGCCGAGATGTTGCTGGTGTTAAACTGGCTGTTTGGCAACATGCCGTCGGGGGTGCGCAGATTTCCAGCCTTAGCATAGGTGCCACCCAGGTTCAGATACCATTTGCGTGAACCTGCACTGACCGAGGCGTGGTTAGAAAACATACGGTTAACAGATGTATACCCCGATATAACCTCTGACGAGACATAGGGGTTCCTGCCAAAATAACCCTGTTTGGTAATGATATTCACTATACCTCCCATGGCTCCCGTTCCGTAAAGGGACGATTGGGCCCCCTTGATAACTTCCACCCGCTCTACATCATTAACGTCTACCATGCTGAGCGATGCGGTCAGATCGGTGGCTGTCTCTACCCGGTTCCCGTCAATGAGGATAACCAGCCGGTCTTCATTAAAACCGCGGATATTGATGTTGGTGGACCAGACCCCGTCCCCACCCCGTGAAACACCCGGTTCTTCTTCCAGGACATTGGCTATGGTTAATGCAGAGCGTTTCTGATATAAAGACGAATCCACCACCACCATGGATGTTGGCAGGTTCCTGATCTGTCTGTCTATCCGCAGGCTGGTTACCACTATTTCACCCAGTGGAACCGGCATGGTGTCTTTTTGTTCCTGCCCATAGGCAGCCACCGGGAATAAAGCAGCCGTCAAAAGGGCTGCAGCAAAGGGAAGTGCAATTTTTCTCATTTTATGAATTCTTCAATAATACCGACTTGACCTGAATGCCGTTCAACCGGCCCAGCTGGCCGGTCAGAGAGCCTATCTGATCTGTGGTACCTTCAAGAATCAGGGATATGAGATTTTTGCCATTACTCCGTGGAAGGCCCTGCCTTCCCAGAATGATGTCTCCATGTTGCGAAAGGATGTCGTTTAGATGGGCGACTTCCTCGTGGCTGTTGATTTGAATGATTACTGTACCTACTCTCTTTTCCATCAGAATACCTCCGAATCAGATTGGTTATTGTTTTGATTTGGTGCCGTCCTTGAAAAGGAATATCCAGTTCTCAGTACAGGCACATGTTACGCTTTATGCCACAAAGATAAGACATTTTTTCCGTCTGCCTAAAAATTGTTCTATTTTTGTTAAAACTTTACATCATGCGTTTACCGGCAATTATTTGCTTTTGTTTTTTACTTTTAGGGAGTTGCGGAAACCCTTCCGGTGGTAAAAAAACGGCTGGCCCTTTCACCATCGCTTCACTTAAGGGACCTTCATCCATGGGCATGATCCGCTTGATAGACAGCCTGGAAGGTACTACAGAAGCCGGTCTTAAAGTCACAATCGTGAACGAGCCCCTGCAGGTGAGGAAAATGATGCTGGACGGCACGGCAGACTTTGCCCTGCTGCCCACAACCATGGCGGCCATAGTCTATAACAAGGGTCTGGATTACAAGCTGGCAGCCATCCCTGTCTGGGGCACGCTCTATCTCTTTGGCCGGGACACGGCCATTACATCCTGGGAAGATCTCAGGCACAAGACAGTTCACGTGATGGCACGCGGAATGACCCCGGATTTGCTGTTCCGCTATCTGCTTCAAAAAAAGGGGATAGACCCCGGAAAAGACATAACACTGGATTACCGGTTTTCCACCCATATTGATCTGGCCAACGCGGTAGCCTCGGACCAGGCCTCCCTGGGCGTGATCTCGGAACCCCTGGTCAGCCAGGTGATGCATCTTAACAGCAAGGTAAAGATGCTGTTCGACCTGAACAAGGAATGGATTTCCATCCAGGGGGCGCCCATCCCGCAGACAGCCCTGATGGTGAAAAGTTCTGTTATACAGAACAATCCTGCACTGGTGGAAGAGGTTCTGGATGCCTTTGAAAGGTCTGTGGAATGGGTAAACAGCCATCCCGGCAGCGCTGCAGAGCTGATTGTCAGATACGGGATACTGGACAATCCCCGGATCGCATATCAGGCCATCCCCGGATCGGGACTTAAGTTGGTAAGGGCTGCTGCCATACATACTCAGATTACGGAATATCTCCGGATTTTTTATGAAATGGACCCCCAGACTACAGGAGGAAAAATGCCGGATGAAGGCTTTTATTACTGAAAAAAGAATCCTGACCGTTTCTTCAGTCGTATTGATGCTGGCCATCTGGAAAGTGCTGGCCCTTGCCTTCAATGCTCCTTCCATCATTCCCCACCCGGAAACCACCTTTCTGGCCGTTATCAAAATTTTTGCCGGGCCGGGCTTTCTGGCCGTTGCAGGGAGCACCGTGCTCAGGGGAATAGCCGGCTTTGTAATATCGGGCATTCTGGGCATTTTGACCGGAATTCTGGCAGGTATCAGCCCGGGATTCAACACCTTTATTACCCCCATGCTGGTCTCTGTGCGTTCCATTCCTGTTATCTCACTCATCCTGCTTGCGTTGATCTGGTTCAACGCCGGCACTGTTCCGGTTTTCATCGCGTTCCTGACCATGTTCCCCTTCATCTGCACCAATGTTTCCGACGGCATCAGGAGCGTGGATCCCGGATTGGTGGAAATGGCCCGGTTCTACAGGGTGGAAAAAAGAAGGATCCTTACCGGGGTTTACATTCCCGCTGTAATGCCTTTCATCATTTCCGGGGCTTCAAGCGCCATGGGGATCGGATGGCGCGCCATCATCATTGGCGAAGTCCTGAGCCAGCCGCAATACGGCATAGGGACCAGGCTGCAGACCGCCCAGTCATTTCTGAATGTCGAGGCCGTTATTGCCTGGACATTGATTGCCGTGGTGATCAGTTTTATGTTTGAAAAACTGATACGCTGGGGAGAACATCATCTTATTCGTTGGCAAACCGGATCATGAGCCTGCACATACATAATCTGAGCAAGAGTTACAAACAGCCTGTCTTCAGGAATTTTTCCATTTCATTTCCCGAAGACACCATTACCTGCCTGCTGGGACCGTCAGGCTGCGGAAAAACCACCCTGCTCAACATCATAGGCGGGATCATTCCGCCCGATAACGGGTCGCTTGAAGGTTTCGACAACAAAACGTTTTCCTACGTCTTCCAGGAGCCCCGTCTGCTGCCCTGGAAAACAGTGACCGAAAACATTGAGTTTGTGCTCAGGCGGGAATTACATGCCGGAGAGCGGAAAAAACAGGCCGAAGACCTGATCCGGCAGGTGGAACTGCATGGTTTTGCCGGTTATTACCCCTCCCAGCTTAGTGGAGGTATGCGCCAAAGGGTGTCGGTTGCCAGGGCTTTTGCCATTCCCTCGGACATCATCCTGATGGACGAACCCCTCAAAGGGCTAGATGTATCGCTTAAGAAAAACCTGATAAGATGGTTTCTGGATATCTGGAAAAAAGACAGACGTACCGTCATATTTGTAACACACGATGTAGATGAGGCGCTGCTGCTCGGAGACCGGGTCGTGGTGCTGAGCAAGGCTCCTGCGCAAATTTTAACAAGTTTGGATATTGAAGAACCACCCGGAACAAGAGACCTGGAGTCTGCGCTTATGAAGACAAAAAAACAGAGCCTTATAGAAGCTCTGGACAAAAAAAATTTGTCGGGGTGAAAGGACTCGAACCTTCGGCCTCCACGTCCCGAACGTGGCGCGCTAGCCAACTGCGCTACACCCCGAATGATTAAGGGTGCAAAGGTAAATAAAATATTTAATTCCTTATCTTAGATCTATGAAACGCTTTTTATTTCTGCCTGTAGCCATAATACTGGTTGCCGGTTGCCACCGGACAGATCCGCGAAATCCTTATAACCTTCCTATTGCCAACACAATGGAAATATACCTGCAACAGGTTAAAGAAAATCCGGACACCGAATTGATGGATCTTGAAGAAGTCATCCCCGGGATTGCAATGCATATCGCTTATGCCACGGAGGAAAATTTTACAGGTGTGCGCATCTACACTTCTGCGAAAGCTTTCCTTTGCCGCCCGGTAGCTATGGCACTTGCGGCAGCACAGGATTCACTCAACAAGACAGGTCTGGGATTCAAGATACTGGATGCCTACCGCCCCTATGCCGCCACCTTGTATTTTTTCCAGGTATATCCCGACACCACTTTTGTGGCCAGTCCGCGCTCCGGCTCCATTCACAACCGTGGAGCGGCCGTAGACCTGACATTAATCCGGTTGGATACCGGAGAAGAACTGGAAATGCCCACACTGTTCGATTCATTTTCCGACACCGCATCCCACGCTTTCACAGACCTGCCGGATAGCTTACTGGAAAACAGGGCCCTGTTGCGGGGCATCATGGAAGCCTATGGATTCCACACCTACGAACCGGAATGGTGGCATTACAATTATACCAATGCACGTTCCTATCCCCTGAGGGATATTGCCTTTGAGGACCTGATGAAATAGAAAGACCTGGCGCCCCATGCGTGCCGTCACCAGGTAACTACAATGTGGTGCGCCAAACGTGTTTGGCGCTTATCATATGCTGCGAAGCAGCACCAATCATTTTTTATTTGCTGTGGGGAGGGTGGTAAGTAACAACTTTGTTACACAAACGCATATTGCGCTGTATATGTGTACGTTAGAGGCCTGGTTGCGTTTTCAACGACTTACCACCTCCCCCGAACCCCACCCACAGGTGGAACCTCGGACTGTTTTGGCGCGCTGAGGTTCCACCCCTTACGTCAGGAACCAGAGTCCTATCAAGAAGAGGAATCTGAGGGCTTTGCCAATGAATATGAGAATGGCCGTTTTCAAGAAAGGTACTTTGTAAAAGCCCAATCCCACAGCAAAGATATCCCCAACAAAAGGCAGCCAGCACAACAGGGCCACCAGGCTGCTCCATTTGAGGATCACCTTTTGCTGCTTCTCCAGCTTTTCTCTGGTTATCCGAAGCCATTTTTCTATCCATTCCCATTTTCCCAGGTACCCCAGGCCATAGCAGGTATAGCTCCCCAGACTGTTGCCAGTAGTGGCCATAACAAAACAGATCCAGGGATTGCCTCCGGTCAGGAGCAGTGCTGCCAAAAGAAATTCTGAACTGAACGGTATTATGGTCGAAGCCAGGAAAGACCCGACAAACAGTCCCAGATAGCCCCATTCCAGCAAAAAATCCATTTACTTGTTTTCTTTTTCCGGTAATCTTTTGTTTTTCTTCAATGCTTCGCGTATGATGTATTCCAGCTGGCCGTTAATGCTACGGAACTCATCTGCCGCCCATTTTTCCAGGGCAGCCCATGTCTCTGCATCGATGCGTAAAACAAACGATTTTTTCATTTACTGGTAAAGGCTTCCTGTGTTGATTACCGGACTGGCGGCCCTGTCTGAAGTCAGAACAACCATCAGGTTGCTGACCATGGCAGCCTTCTTTTCTTCGTCCAGTACGATGATATCTTTATCCGACAATTGCTGTAGTGCCATTTCCACCATACTAACGGCCCCTTCCACGATCTTGTGGCGCGCTGCCACAATGGCTGTTGCCTGCTGGCGTTGCAACATAGCACTGGCAATCTCCGGGGCATAGGCCAGGTAACTTATACGTGCCTCGATGATCTCAATGCCGGCAATGCTCAATCGCTCGGAGAGAGACACTTCCAGCAGATCGTTTACCTCTTCCCCGCCGGAACGGAGTGTGATATCGGCATTTTCATCCTCCAGGTTGTCATAGGGGTAGGAGCCCGCCAGATTCCTGACCGCGGCCTCTGATTGTATGTCTACAAATTTTTCATAATTGTCTACTGCAAAACAGGCCTTGAAAGTGTCTTTAACCCTCCAGACCAAAACAACACCTATCATGATTGGATTCCCCATTTTGTCGTTGACCTTGATGGGTTCGCTGTTCAGGTTGCGGGCTTTGAGGGATATGTTTTTTCTTACTATGAAAGGATTGATCATAAAAAAGCCGTTATCCACCACAGTCCCTACGTATTTCCCGAAAAATGTAAGAACCTTGCTTTCGTTGGGATTGATAACCATTAGACCAAACATGGAAATAAAAGAAACCAGGGTTAAGATCAGCAGAAGATACCACAGCGAACTCCAGCCCAGTGACTCTGTAAATATGATGGGCAGGGCTATCCCTGCAGCAAAACAGAAAATCGACAGCACAAGCATCAGCCAGCCATTCTCGGGCTTAATGTATTTTTCTTCAACGTTTTTCATGATTATTACCTTTTGTTTTACTATTTTTGATATTATTTTGATATCACAAAGATATTACAACCTTTGGAATAAACAAAAAAAACGGCTTTTCTATAAAAAAAAGTTTGGCACACAGTTTGCAAACTTATAGGACAGATAGTTTTTTTCATCTATTAGGTTTTAGGTTAAATGGGTCAGGACAGACAGCGCTTCTAGTTGTCTGTCCTTTCTTTATCCAGACAAAGTGCCCTGATGTAGTCTTCTTCTATACGGCAATTTTCAAACAGGCACAGTTCCAGGAACCGGGTCATGGCCAGGCGGATGAGTTCCTGGTCTGGTCTGGCTTCACGTATTGCGGCATACGTATCCCTGGGAGCTTCGGAAAAGGCAACCACCTGGTCCCAGTTTTTCGGTGTGCCAACAGAGACAAAACAGGAGCCTCCCATTTTTTTATAAGGCCAGAAGGTATACCCGATGTTGTTGTCTTCCATGACTTTGCAAAATGCTTTCATCCACTCCAGGGTATTGTGACCGATTTCGCCCATATACATGGGCAGACCTGTTTTATTGCTGAATTCAATGAAATGAGCAATGGCTTCTTCCGTGGCATCCCCTCCGTAACGGTGGCACGAGTAGATGATTTTATCGTCAAACGACCAATCCGTGAACGGATCAAAGTTGCTGTTCCACTGCGGGGCTCCCAGGATGACAATGTGGTTGGTGTCAACCTGGCGGATCCGGGCCACTGCCCTTTTATACAAAGGTTCCAGCATGGTGTTCAGCGAGTCTTTGTTGCTGAAATAAGGCGCTATGGGCTCGTTCAGCAGGTCATAGCCCAGGATAACCGGCTCGTTTTTATACCTGTCGGCGATTCTTTCCCAGATATCATAAAAAAGTTGTTCGCTGGCCGGGCTTTCAAAAAGCCAGGGATACCCATGGCTGTCGTCAATGTTGTCTCCGGTTTGTCCACCTGGGGCATCGTGCATGTCCAGGATCACATACAATCCTTCCCTGCGGCACCAGGCCACAACACTGTCAATGCGGTCAAACCCGTCCTGTGCAGTGGTAAGACCCATATAATCTTCCTCTGTAAACAATTTGTAATGAAAGGGCAATCGAATGGTATTGGCCCCGGTGGAGGCTATGAATGCAATGTCTGCATGTGTTATGTACCGGTCCTTGAAGTTCTTCCAGAATTCATCCGTGAAATCCGGGCCTGCCAGCTCACGGAACATCCTGTCTATCCAACTTGCCGAGTTGGTTTTCCTGAAACCGAACATATATCCCTCGGGATTGAGCCAGTTTCCCAGGTTGGTGCCCCTGATAAAAAAACGCTCCCCATGGCGCACCAGATTTTGTCCTTCAATCCTGATAAAATCCTCTGCGGGGACTCGTTCCTTGTGGGAGGTGCAACTGAAAAGCAACGCCGCCAGCGCGAAAATAAAAAACCGTTTTATCATAACTGCATGTGTTTTTATCTTTTGGTAAAGGTAAAATTTTATATCTTGCAAGCCAAAGCCTATGAGAAATTATCAAACACCCCTCCAATACCTGTTTTTAGCCGCTGCCCTGCTGGCCGTTACCTGCACCAGAATCCCTGATCCTCCCGAAGAAAAAGACCCTGAGCTTCTGGGCATATCTGTTGACAAACAGCAGGTTATTATTCCGGCTCAAGGTACTGCCAGCCTGCTTTTACAGGTAGATGAACCGGGTTTTGTTTTCAATTACGATATCAACTCTGCGCAATGTCAGGTAGAATTGCGTGTACAGGGCACAACAAACCAGCCGGAGTGCTACGCCATTCAAAACATAGTGCCGGGACAACAGCAGGGCTTTTATCAACTCTATCTGAAGGACAAAGGGATTCGCCTTACCTACAGGGAACAGGTGGTCCTGTGCCTGATCACCTCCCGGGCCGGGTACGGAAAGGCCATGATTACAACGCAGGCCTTCGAAGTGATCAGCTCTATGAGCCAGGCGGGCATCTCGGCCTTTTCCTTTACCAAATCACTCAATCCGGCGCTGGTTTCCGATGTGGAACTGAAGATCCTGTCTGCTGAAAAAACTTATGTTCACACCATTGAAGGCAATATTCCCTGCTGGCTGGATAATCTGAAGCTGATAGCAACCTTTACAAGCGGCAATCCTGTTAAGGTAAACGGGATTGTCCAGGAAAGCGGAAAGACGGTCAATGATTTTTCCAGACCGGTGGAATATACTGTACTAACCAACGAGGGCACCCTGCTCACCTATACGGTGGAAGTGGACCTTTTTACCGGCCTGCCGGTGGTGATCATAAACACAGAGGGTGGACAACCTGTGACTTCCAAAGAGGACTGGATGAATGCCACCATACGCATCCAGGGGGTGCAATTGTTTGAAGACCTGCCCGAAATGGCAACAGAAATCAGGGGTCGCGGAAACACCACCTGGTACTGGCCTAAAAAACCCTATGCCCTGAAACTGGAAAGCAAAACATCGCTTCTGGGCATGCCCAAACACAAACGGTGGGTGTTGCTGGCCAATTTCATGGACCGCACCATGCTGCGCAACCGGATTGCATACAGGATTGCCCAATCTACTTCCCTGGCCTGGACTCCCCGCAACGAAATGGTGGAACTCATATTCAACGGCCGCCACCAGGGCAATTACATGCTCATAGAACAGATCAAGGAAGACAAGAACCGGGTAGCCATTGGAGATCAGGGGTACATCCTGGAGCTGGATTTTCACTTTGACAATGCTGTCCAGTGGATGTCGCCGCACGGGCAGAGCATACAGCAGGGCGGGATTCCATTTGCCGTCAAATTTCCCGATGAAGATGAGATAACCCCGGCACAGGTGGATTGGATAAAAAACTACATAGACCAGGCCGGGCAGGCCATTTACGGTCCTGACTTTACCGATCCGCAGACCGGTTACCGCAAATACCTGGACATGCGGTCTTTTGTGGACTACTGGCTTGTCTTTGAATTGTGCATCAACCATGAGCTGGCCAATCCGGGCAGTGTCTACATGTATAAAGATGGGGACACCAAACTGTTTGCAGGCCCCACCTGGGATTTTGACTGGGGAACGTTCTCTTACCAGGCTTCTCCCCAGGCCAAAGGCAAACTGTTCATGACAGAGGCCATCTGGTACAAACAACTTTTCAAAGACCCTGAATTTCGTGCCCTGGCCAAAGAGCGCTGGAATGCACTCAAGGGTAAATTTGACCAGATCCCGGCATTCCTGGACATTGAATACCAGCGTCTTGCACTTTCTGCAGAATTGAACTTCAACATGTGGGACCCTGCCGAATCCCGCAACATGAACGGGGGGCAACTTATCAACGGTGACGAATATTTATCCTATACCTCGGCCGTGGAACGCATGCGCAAGATACTGATTGAACGCATCCAGACGCTCGATGAAAAAATCAATGCATTATAAATAACCTGTAAATTATGAAATCCACAAAGATCCTCCTTATGCTGGCCATCCTGGCCCTTTTCCTGCAACCTGTTACGGCACAGCGCCGTCCCCAGGAACAGAACAACAACCAGAGTGAAACCAAAACAGACGCGAAGACAGAATCCAAAAGCCCCGCCAGGCTGGAAGAATTCATTAAAGCCGATACTCCCGTTATGGAAGGAATGACACCAGTTTACGTACAGGACAAAAAGTACTATATCGGGATTCCCGATTCTCTCCTGGGTAGGGATATCCTTATGGTAACGCGCATGTCAGAAACACCTGCCGGATTTCGTGCCAATTTTTTCGGATATGCCGGTGACCAGATCAACAGTGGCATGTTGCGTTTTGAAAAGGGACCCGATAACAATATCTTCCTGACCAAAGTGCTAGCCCGTGAGCAATCCAGGGACAGCACCCAGGCTATGTACTATAACGTGGTACGCTCCAACAGGCCGGCTATCATCGCTTCCTTTGACATCAAAGCCCTGAATGCAGACAGTACTCTTTCCCTTATAGATGTTACCGATCTGGTGAAAGGCGACAACGAAAGCCTTTATTTCAGCAAAAGACAAAAGAAATCTTCCAAGATGACCAGCCTGCAGAACGATAAATCTTATGTCAAAAGTGTAAAAACTTTCCCCATAAACACCGAATTGCGCAGTGTAAAATCATATACCCACCAGGACAACGACGATCCGCTCACATTCGAGATCAACTGTTCGCTGGTGCTGTTGCCCAAAGAACCCATGCAAGCCCGGTATTATGATGAACGTGTGGGCTATTTCACTTCCAATTACACCGATTTTGACAAAAATCCTCAGGGAATCAAAACCATCCGTATGATAGCCCGCTGGCGCCTGGAGCCCAAACCGGAAGACCTGGAAAAATACAAAAGGGGCGAACTGGTAGAGCCTGAAAAACCTATCGTTTTTTACATAGATCCCACGACCCCGAAAGAGTGGGTGCCATATCTGATCCAGGGCGTAAACGACTGGCAGCCCGTCTTTGAAAAAGCAGGCTTTAAAAATGCCATTTATGCACTGGAAGCCCCCTCACCGGAAGAAGATCCTTCCTGGAGCCTGGAAGATGCCCGCAACTCGGCCATTGTCTACAAACCATCCACCATAGCCAATGCCAGCGGCCCACACGTGAGCGATCCGCGCTCGGGAGAGATCATCGAAAGTCACATCAATTGGTATCACAATGTGATGAGCCTGGTACACAACTGGTATTTTGTTCAATGTTCCCCCGTTGATCCCCAGGCGCGCTCCATGACCTTTCCCACAGAATTGATGGGACAACTGGTCCGGTTTGTGTCTTCACACGAAGTGGGGCACACCCTGGGCTTGCGTCATAATTTTGGGGCAACCTCCTATTATACGACCGGGCAACTCAGAGATCCCGAATTCCTGAGGGCCAACGGACACACCACCTCCATCATGGACTATTCACGGTTTAACTTTGTGGTGCAGCCGGAAGACAACGTTCCCCGCGATCTGCTCTTTCCCCGTTTAAGCCACTACGATTTCTGGGCCATTGAATGGGGCTACAGGCGTTTTTACCAGTTTGCCGATGCAGACCAGGAGATCCCCTATCTGAATCAGTGGGTCATTGAAAAGACCGGGAATCCCTACCTGAGGTTCAACGGCGGCTCCGAATCGGGATTGAACGATCCGCGCGCCCAATCGGAAGACCTGGGAAACAACCAGATGGAGACATGCGAGCTGGGAATCAAAAATTTGAAAGTCATTATGCAAAACCTGCCCGAATGGACGAAAGTTCCCAATGAAAATTACAGGGGTCTCTCCACACTATACCCCCAGATAACTTCCCAGTTCAACCGTTACATTGGCCATGTTTCCAAATGGGTGGCCGGGGTGTATACCGATGCCAAAACCGTGGAACAGGAAGGTCCCATCTATGTGAACGTTCCCAAAAACAAACAAAAAGAGGCCATGGCATTCCTGGAACGTCATATTTTCACGGCCCCGCTGTGGCTGCTTCCTGATTACCTTTCAGAACTGCTTCCCTCCAGCCGGCTGGCCATCATGGAAAACATTCAGAGAAGCGCCATTACAGGACTGGTCAATGAAAATGTACTGGTACGCATGCTTAGGGCAGAAGAACAGATGGGACCCGCTGCCTACAGACCGGAAGCGTTTTTTGAGGATCTGAACAAATATATATTTGGTGAATATGGCCAGACAGACATCTACCGCAGGAGCCTTCAGAACATCTATGTCAACACTCTGTGCAAGATGATTAAACCGGAAGAACCATCTGGCAGTGCCGCGCCTGTAGCCGTGATGCGCAGAATGAGTGTTTCCATAGAGAATAACGATGTGAAAGCTTTGGTTGCCGCAGAACTGGAAACCATTGCCAAAAAACTCAAACGCGGCCGGGGAGATGACCGCACCCGGGCCCATTACAACTACCTGATCAAAACCATAGAAGACCTGTAGTGAACTATACACATATTGTATTTGATGTTGACGGCACCCTGCTGGATACTGAAAAGACAGGGATGGTATCCCTGCAGCAGACGGTGCAGCAGCTGACGGGCCGGGAAATGGCCCTGGAAGATTTGTACCCTTATTTTGGGATACCCAGCTGGGAAGCCGTTATTCTGTTGGGTTTTGAGGATCCCCCCTATGCAGCGGAAGTCTGGGAGCATCATTTCCAGGAACTTTTACATCTGACCGTTCCTTTTCCCGGTATTGAGGAAACGCTTAAAGCGTTGCAAAAAAAAGGCGTTGTGATGGGGGTGGTCACTTCGCGTAGCCGTGAAGAATTCGAATCCGACCCGTACATGGCCCGCTGGAGACACTTCTTCGCTGTTACTGTTTGCGCAGAAGATTCCCCTGCTCACAAGCCGGCTCCTGACCCCATGCTGGCCTTCATTTCCCTTACAGGCGCCGACCCTGCCGGGGTGCTTTTCGTAGGTGACACGTTTTATGATCAGCAGTGTGCGCATGCAGCCGGCATTTCTTTTGCATTGGCTACATGGGGGAGTCGCAACGGAAAAGACATTCCTGCCGAACATTACCTGAATCACCCTGCAGATTTGATTATTTAACCGGCATGTTTAAAAGGCTTATCTGGCTTATCCTGTTCATACCACTCCCGATGGCGGGACAGGATACTGATCATCCTGCCACATCGCTGGCCAGGATGCGGGAGGCTTTCCGGGTGGAAGCCTCAAAGCCGGATTACCAGAAGATGATCTGGCTCATGGACAGCATGATGACTATGGAAACAGCCATAGACCGTAAAGCCCGTCCGCGTCTGGTCAACACCTATGCCCGCTATGCTTCGCTCTTTGGAAAGAGCCCTGAAGGGCAGGTTGTTCACCACCTCTACATGCATACCCGATTCCCGGAAAGCCGGGACATTTACGGCATGGTCCTCCCTGTATCGGGCCATGATTTATCCACAACCCCGGCCACCCCTTACCAGGCTTTTTTTCTGGACCAGGCCATCGTATACCCCTGCAGGGATCTTTATGAGCTGGCTCTTTTTGTCCTGAAGAATTATGATGCCCTCATACCGTTTCTGGAAAGCGGCCGCGGCAACCTGCCGCACAACCTGATCGCTGCCCGTTTTTTACGCACTGTGTCAAAGCCCTTGCAACCGGAAGCAACAATGGCGGGGCTGGACAGCCTTATCCTGCAGTTTCCCAAAACAGAGCCTATCCCGTTTGTATACCTGGAAAAGGTGCACCTTCTGACAGAAAAGGAACAATACAGCCAGGCCCTGCAACTAAGCCGCCAGATTATCCGGGAATTTCCAAAAAGCCAGGTAAGGCAATCTCTTGAAGAGCAGGTGGATTTCCTTACTGAACCATCGCTCGTCATCCGCCTGAAAAAGCAGGTATATCCGCTTGCCCCCATGCAGGTGATGATCACCCGCAGGAATTTATCCGGTTACAAGCTTGAAATCAGGAACGAACAAGGAAAACGCATCCCGGGTATTAGAAAAAGTGGAATGGAAGCACCTGTCTATGAAGCCATAACAGATACCCTGACCCTGCTGCAGGCACCTGCTGCAGGATACTACCGGGTTCGTGTTAAAAAAGGCCGTACAAAAAGTGAAACGAATTTTTACAGCGGTACGGTTGCCGCCATGTTTCGCTCCCTCCGCAACACGGGATACGTCTACGCGACCGATCTTAGAACCGGTGAACCCTTAAAAAAGGCAGAAGTCCGTTTTGTAAAGGACGCAAGACCATCCTTTTTAACAGACATGGACGGATTCACCCCCGTAGATGTCCGTGCCGGCGAATCGTTCCGCCTGTCTCCCCCAACCCCTCTGGAAGCGGTTCCGGATACTTTTGCCGTGCCCCTTACGGTGCATCCCTGGGATTTCAATTACGGAAGTCCGTCTGACAAAGCCACGTCTGCCGCAATTTTCACAGACAGAAAATTATACAGGATACAGGACACCCTTTTCTTCAAGGGCATCGTAACCCGTTACAGCAACAAAAAGTGTGAGCCGGAAAAAGGGAAAAATTATACGGTTGTCCTGCGCAACAATGCCAGTTACAGGGACACGCTCTATACAGTTGATGTTGTGACAAACCAGTACGGATCTTTCAGCGGATTTATTCCTCCCGGCATAGTCAGGCTCAACGGAGAACACAGCATAACCATTCCGGGAGCCTCTGCCCTGATACGGATAGAAGAATACACCAGACCTTCTTTTTCGGTTGATCTGCAACCCGTTAAACAGGCTTATGCTCATGGGGACACCATCATTCAGGAAGGCGTGGTAAACAATTATGCGGGATTTCCGCTGCCCGGGGTGGCCGTCATATGCCAGGTATACAGACAACCCATGTTCCGTCCTTATTACAGCGACTGGCAAATCTTCCCGGCAGAGGAACAGCCCTATTGGGCCGACACATTGTACACCGGCAGTGATGGCAGGTTCCGGGTAGCTATTACTGCAGCAAAAAACGGGGAGGATCATCCCCGGGGCACGATCCTGCACGTGCACTTTTCTGTGGTAGATCCTTCAGGAGAAACCTGGCAACAGCAAACCTATCTTCCTGTGAGCGATTATCGCTATACCATCCATTCCCGCCTTGGCGCAGGGAAAGGGGTAACGGACCGTATCCTGGTTCGGGAATATGGACCGGCCCTTGCCCTGAACGTCAGGAACAGCATGGGTTATAATCAGGAAGTGTCCGGCTCATATTCCCTGTCCCGAAACAATGAAATCAGATACTCCGGCACCTTTACCGGAA
Source organism: Bacteroidetes bacterium ADurb.Bin139 (assembly GCA_002070565.1). Classification (GTDB taxonomy): domain Bacteria; phylum Bacteroidota; class Bacteroidia; order Bacteroidales; family UBA932; genus DMER64. The sequence continues at coordinate 18,318 of MWDM01000010.1, read as the reverse complement.
AAGAGACTTCGCAACCACCCTGGTCCGGGATGGAATCCGGCCAATGGGAACTCTCCTGCGATCTGGAAGGAGCCCCCCTGCATAAAGAGACTTTCTTCCTGGTGAGCCTGCAGGACAGCATAAGCCCGGCAGACACTGCCGCCTTTTTCTGCCCCCTGAATACGGCCGGTCCTTCCTTCCTGCTGGGGACTGTTGGCCAGACACTTTACGCACTGGTCGAATGGTATGTTGCCGATTCCCTTCTTAAAAAGGACCATCTTATCCTGCAGCCCGGAATGCGCACCTTTTCTTATGGAGATGCTGCCCGGGAATTATTTCCCCTGGAATTAAGGCTTATTGCCATTCGGGACGGAATTTATCACGAATTCAGACACCGCTGGGAAGAGCCGCCGGGACTGGAACTTGCCATGCAATTTGTATCCCTGCAAGAGGTGGCCGGACCGTATTCCCTCCAAACCTTTGGCCTTAAATTGCCTGTTAAGGAAAAAGCCGAGGTGCTGGTGAGCATCTTCAACAAGAGTACCGATCGTTTCCAGCCCAACAGCTTCCTTTACCAGCCGGCGCGTGCCCCGTATATGCCCATTTCCTACGTCCGCCATTATTTTATGCAAACAACCACCGGGTTCGCAGGGGGTACAAAAGGACCTTTCATGTACAGGGCGGCAAGCCGTGATATGGTTGCAGGTAGCGATATGGCAGCAATGGAAGAAACAGTCGTTGGCCAAACAGGAAGTAATCAGGAAAATTCTCTGTCCAAAACCCTTTCTCCGGAGCCACAGGAACAAGAACCCGTGACCCGGAGTGATTTTGAAGAAACCCTGGCTTTCCTGCCGCATCTGGTCCCCGACAGCACCGGGTATGTCCCGGTCTCCTTCCAGACAAACGGACTGCTAAGCACTTTCCGCCTGCTGGCCCTGGCCCATACAACAGACGGAAAGAGCACATGGGCAGAAGAAACCTTAACGGTCAGAAAAGAAGTGATGGCATTGCCTTATTTCCCGGCCTACGTAAGGTCCGGGGACCGTGTTTCCCTGACCTGCAGGGTGGTCAACCTGACATCGGACACACTGCAGGGCGCTGCCTATCTTACTGTAGACGACAATGAAACGGTATTCCGGCCGGCGACGCTCCTCCCCTCAGCCCACATGTTGTTTAGGCAGGATTACCAGATACCCGGACCCGAGGCGTTGCACGTGCCCCTGGTTACCCTGAAAGCCGGTTTTGAAAGCCCTTCCCACAGCGACGCGGAAACACATACCATTCCTGTTCTTTCCATGTTGGAACAGGTTACCCGCGCCCAGACAAAAACAGTGCAGGGAAACAGCGTTTTGACGCTGCTCCAAAAAGATAAGTCATCACAGGCACACCTTGAGGTAAGCACCCCGCTTACCGCCTCGTTAAAAGCGCTCCCTGTTCTTTGCCAGCCGGAAAGCAATAACCTGACCAGCTGGTTGGCCGCTTATTATGCCAACAACACGGGAGCCATGCTCCTGGAGCGCTTTCCCTACATCCTGGACACCCTCAGGGCAGATGCATGGGGACAGGCTTCTGTCTTTGAAAAAAACAGCCGGATTGGAGCTCTGCTCCTGGAAGAAACACCCTGGTCTGCTTATCCGGGACAAGAAGCGGAAAGGATACAACGATTGCTGGCTTTGGCAGATCGTGCGTACGTAAGCTCGTTCAATGCAAAGGCACTGGAACATTTCAGGGCATTGCAACGGCAGGATGGCGGTTTTTCGTGGTTTCCAGGCATGGAAAGTTCTTACCTGCTGACGCTTCATTTCCTGGAAAAGATCGGGGACATGATGGAAAAGGATGTTCTGGCGCATGATAATGAACCTTTACCGGCCATTGTAGGTAAAGCAGTCCGGTATGCAGACAGCCTGTTCCTGAAAAACACCGGTGTGGAAGAACTTAGAGATCTGGGATCAGAAGTAAAATTATATTTCTATGTCCGGTCTGCGTTCACGCAGATCCCCTATGGACAGGAAATTGCCGGGATTGCCGCACGACTGGCCCGGGATCCCCTTAAGGCCTGGGAAGGAGCTTCGGTCATGGAAAAAGCATACCTGGCTGTAACTTTGGAACGGTGGGGAGACACCCGGGGACTTGCGCCACTGCTTGCATCGTTAAGGGAGTTTGCCGTCTGTGAGAGCGAATCGGGTTGTTATTTCCCCAACGCAATACTTTACGAAAGCCCCATGAGTTCCCGCATGAAAGCCCATGCCCTGCTGCTGCGAGTCTTTAGAGCGGATCCCACCCTCAGGCAGGGAATCACCCGCTGGATTCTTTACAAAAAGCAAAACAACATCTGGTCTTCCCGTGCCGGTACAACAGACGTGATTCACGCCCTGCTTCATTACGGAGACCAGGTTACCCAAAGCCCCTCCCAATACGAGATACAGCAACGTGGTACCACCTATACCGTCAGGAACCGCTCCGATGCCCTGCTGTACGTAAGTCTTTATGAGCAGACCACCGAAGACCTTTCGGCAGCCCCCGCTTATGCCAACGGTCTTGAAATTACCCGTACATGGCACCGGGCAACGGACAATTCCCCCATCGGCGAGAGAGACACCCTGCGTACAGGAGAGCGGATCGTGGCGCGATACCACCTGGGCAACGATAAAGACCGCAGTTTTGTACACCTGAAAGCTTCCAGGGCTTCCTGCCTGATGCCCATAATAGAGACTTCCGGATATCATGGGAACAGCACCTGTTCCTGGTTCCGTGAAGTAAAACAGGCCTCTACCCAATATTTTTTCCAAAACCTGCCTGCCGGTTTGCATGTAATAGAAGAGCCCTTTTACGTGATCCGGGAAGGAACTTTCAACCAGGGCAGCATAAAGGTACAGAGTCTGTATGCCCCGCAATACGGAGGCTTTTCCGCTGGAGGAAAGCTGCGTGTCAAAGAATAATAGGGAAAAAAAGAAATTATTGGAAAATTTGCATATCTTTGCTGCCCCATTGGGGAATACTATGATTATTAACCACTAAAAATCAATTGCTCACACATGGCCACTTACCTTGATGCCCAGAAAAAGCAAGAGATTTTCGGACAGTACGGAACGTCTAATAAGGATACAGGATCTGCCGAAAGCCAGATAGCCTTATTTTCTTACCGTATCGCCCATCTTACCGAACACATGAAGTCCAACAGGAAGGACTACGGCACACAACGTGCCCTGCTCCGTTTGGTAGGTAAACGTCGCCGCCTGCTGGATTACCTTAAGGCCAACGACATTGAGCGGTACCGTAATATCCTTAAAACGCTCAATCTCCGGAAATAGCTTACAAGGCGATGGAAACACGTTGTATCCCTCGCTAACCCAACGAAGGCTGCACTCTCTGGATGGAGAACAGCCTTTTTTTTTAGAATTTCTTAATTATTCCGGTTCAAATTAAAGCAATCCGGGAACCGGGATAAGCGGAATGGATAAATTTTAACAACCCCTTACAGGAAGGGGCGGATTGCAGGATAAAAAAACTCATGAATATCATTAAAAAGGTCATCACATTGAATGATGGCCGAACCATTGAGATCGAAACCGGGAAGCTGGCCAAGCAGGCCGACGGTTCCGTGGTAGTAAAAATGGGTGGCACCATGTTGCTGGCAGCTGTCACCTGCGCAAAAGAAGCCAGGCCCGAAGCCGACTTTATGCCCCTGTCGGTGGACTATAAAGAAAAATTTGCAGCCGCCGGAAGGTATCCCGGAGGTTTTCTCAAACGGGAAGGACGTCCTTCCGATTACGAGATCCTTGTTTCACGTCTCATAGACCGTGCACTTCGTCCCCTGTTCCCTAACGATTTTCACGCAGAAGTTTTTGTAAACGTATTTCTTATTTCGGCCGAAAAAGACATCATGCCCGATGCCCTGGCCGGACTGGCAGCCTCGGCAGCACTGGCAGTGAGTGACATTCCCTTCAACGGTCCCATATCAGAAGTACGCGTAGGGCGGGTAAACGGAGAATTTGTCATCAATCCTTCGTTCAGTCAGCTGGAAGAAGCTGATCTTGACATCATGGTCGGAGCAACTCACGACAACATCATGATGGTGGAGGGAGAAATGAAGGAAGTCAGCGAAGCAGTCATGCTCGATGCCATAAAGTTTGCACACCAGGAAATCAAAAAGCATTGCAAGGTGCAAATGGAACTGATGGAAGAAACCGGAAAAACGGTAAAACGCGCCTACAGCCATGAAGAAAACGACGAAGAAGTACGCAAAGCCGTTGAATCCTTCTGCTACGACCGTTGTTACGCCATTGCGCGTTCCGGTGAAGACAAACACGCCCGGTCAGATGCTTTTGAAGCGCTGAAAGAAGAATTCATGCAGACCATACCGGAAGAAGAGCGCGAAGCAAAAGCCTTGATGGTTTCCCGATACTACCACGAAGTGGAAAAGCGCGCCATGCGCCGCATGATCCTGGACGAGGGAATTCGTCTGGATGGCCGTACAACAAAAGAAATCCGCCCCATCTGGTGCGAAATCGATTACCTGCCCCAGGCCCACGGCTCTGCCATCTTTACCCGGGGTGAAACCCAGTCCCTTACTACGGTAACTATGGGCACCAAACTGGATATGAAAGAAATGGACGAGGTACTCATCCAGGGTACCGAACAATTTGTCCTGCATTATAACTTTCCCCCCTTCTCTACCGGGGAAGCCAGGCCCAGCCGCGGCACAGGACGCCGTGAGATCGGCCACGGTAACCTGGCGCACCGCGCCCTTAAATCCATGGTTCCCGTAGGACAGGAAAACCCTTATGCCATAAGGGTAGTGTCCGACATCCTGGAATCAAACGGTTCCTCATCCATGGCAACGGTTTGTGCCGGGACACTGGCCCTGATGGATGCCGGAATAAAAATTAAAAAGCCGGTATCCGGGATTGCCATGGGTCTGATCACCGACCAGGGCAATAAGAAATTCGCAATCTTGTCCGATATCCTGGGAGACGAAGACCACCTGGGAGATATGGACTTTAAAGTTACCGGCACACGTGACGGCATCACCGCTACCCAGATGGACATCAAAGTGGACGGTCTGCCTTACCAGGTGCTGGAGCAGGCCCTGGAACAAGCCCGCCAGGGAAGGTTGCACATTATGGATGAAATGATGAAAACCATCTCCGAACCCCGTGCCGAATACAAACCCCACGTTCCCCGCATTGTACAGATCACCATTCCCAATTCATTTATTGGAGCGGTCATCGGGACCGGCGGCAAGGTGATCCAGGAAATTCAGAAAACCACCGGAACCACCATTACCATTACAGAAGAAGGAGAATTTGGCATTGTGGATATCTTCGGGGAGAACAAGGAAGGCATGGATGCCGCCCTGGCCACTATTAAAGCCATAACCACCGTTCCCCAGGTGGGAGAAGTGTACACTGGAAAAGTAATTTCCATCCTGGAATTCGGAGCTTTCATAGAGATCCTGCCGGGCAAGGAAGGTCTGTTGCACATTTCTGAACTGGACTGGAAAAAAGTAGAGAAGGTAGAAGATGTTGTCAATGTGGGTGAAACCGTTACCGTCAAACTTCTTGAAGTTGACGAAAGGTCAGGTAAAATGCGCCTTTCACGCAAAGCCCTTCTGGAGAAACCTGAAGGTTATGTTGAACCGGAACGCAAACCCCGTCCGTCGGGAGGTGACCGCGACCGCAACAACAGGGGATTCTCCCGTAGCAATGACCGCGGCAACCCGCGTGGCCGGAGCGGAGACCGCCACAGGTAGTAACTATTACCCTTTATTGACGCCAGAAAGGCTTTGCTGCAAATTGCTTCAGGGAGCTTCCATCTCGAACTCCAGCAAGCCGCCAGCCATGATGTCCTTGTAATCGATATAGAATTTGTCGTAGGGCCGGCCGTTCAGGCGGATGCTTTTGATCAGGTGGTTTTCCGGACGGTTGTCATGAGCCACTATGGTGAATGTTTTCCCGTCCCCTACCCCCAAGACCGCCTTATCCATCAAGGGAGAGCCAAATACATAACGCCCGCCGGCCGGTTCCACCTGGTAGAATCCCAGGGCCGAGAGAATGTACCAGGCAGACATTTGTCCTGCGTCTTCGTTGCCGCATAAACCATCAGGTGCATTGTGGTACATGGTTGTCAGGATCTGCCGGATCCTGGCGGCCGTCTTTTCCGGTTGCCCGGCAAAGGCATACATGTAGGGTATGTGGTGACCCGGTTCGTTACCATGTGCATACTGACCTATCAGGCCCGGAATGTCGTGCGGGACAAGCCAGGTGTACTGCCAGGGCATACTCCAGGGTTTTTGCCACCGTTTCGTGCCCCGGGTCCATGTCATAAGATATGTATCCGTATTCACGGTACAGGTCCATGCCGCGTTCGTTTCTGAGGGCAGATTGTTTCATGCCTTCAAGGTCCTGTATGGGGTCCTGCGAATACCCTTTCAATACCATGTCTGCCAGGACAGGTATTCCGGGATTTCCAACCATGCAATCCGTCTCGTTTCCCATCAGGTGCCAGACCGGCAATTTTTGCTGTTTCTGATAAATATCCAGCATGGTCTTTACGTAATCACCCATTTTTTCCGGATGGATAATCGTGGCCAGCGGATGGGCTGCACGGTAGGTATCCCAGAGCGAGAAGGTGGTATATTTTGTAAAACCGTCCGGCAGATCAGTATCACAGAACAAAGACGGGGCCATCATGGTATGGTATAGGGCTGAATAAAATATTACTTTATCATTCCGATGGTCTGTCCTGTAGTCAATTTTGGATAATTCCCGGTTCCAGGCCTTATCGGCTGCTTTGACCACAGCGCTGAATTTCCACCCTGGCAATTCATATTCCAGATTCATTGCTGCTTTTTCCATTGATACGGGTGACAGTGCCACTTTAACCAATACCTCCCCGTTCCGGGGTACATCCAGCCATATCCGGGCGTACGCTTTGCGTGCGGTAAGGCTCTTCCCGCCCGAGGGCTCCACACCGTCAAAGAATTCGGCTTCCAGAACAGGAACGGAAAACCTGGCATGGAAAAAGATTTCCTGACGTTGTGCCCAGCCCGTTGAGACCCTATATCCCTTTACCACCCGGTCCCCGTCCCATTCCAGGTGTCCTTCCACAGGGCTGTCCCATCCTATACCGTGTTCAAGATCAATGACAACGCCTTTACGCCGGGCACCGGCAGGGAAGGTATAGCGGTAAAAGGCAACCCTGGGTGTCGAAGTCATCTCGGCCCTGATTCCACTCCCGTCCAGCATCACAGAATAATACCCGGGACGGGCTGTTTCCACATCCCCGGCCACAGGCATCAGGGAAATGTCCCCAAGGTCCCCTATGCCGGTGCCGCTCAAATGCATCTGTGCAAAGCCTATGATGGTGGAATCTGAATAATGGTAACCGGAACACCAGTCCCAACCCGTGTTGTACTGCACGGGGCCGGCCTGTACCATGCCAAAAGGAACGTTGGCGCCCACAAAGACGTGGCCGTGCCCGCCGCTGCCAATCATTGGGTTTACATATTGTGTGAATGATTTGCTGCAGGAACAGGGTAAAACAAGGATACCGGCCATGACGGCGGCTGTCAGAAGAAGTGCCTTTTTCATAGTGTGAACATTTCCTCTAAGATAAGAATTTTGTCTTTCTTCATTTTTAAATAACTTTACAGGAATATATTCATTAATGTTTTCATTTATCATGAAGAAATCCATATTCTCCCTTCTGGTTTTATTGGTTTTTGTCATGGCCGGATGTGAATCAGATACAATTTTTATGAAAAAGCCTGGAAATTACCCGGGAGATCCCGCACAGGATTTTGCTCCTGTTCTTACTGCTGATGCTGAAAGCCACCGCAATATTGCCCTTAACCGTATTACCATCCATTCCTCAAGCTACGACTACAACCTTACCGGACATCTTGTCACCGATGGGATAAAATCAGATACCGCACCCTCCTGGATCAACGTGAGCAATCATGCGGGTGATCTTGAAAAACGTGAAAAGGAGTGGTTCTTTGACGGGAAGCCGGATTCAAAATACAGGATGAGGGGAGAAGATGTGTTCATTCAGCTGGAACTGTCCGGACGTGTACCCGTGGCTACCTCCATGGAACTGACCGGCTCCCTGACGTACGACCGTGCCAAGGCTGCCAATTACCAGGTGAGCTGTTATGCATCCATGGACGGGCAGGCATGGACACTGATCAGGAAAGAACAGGGATGGGGTTTCCCGGGAACTGAAAAACCCAATCCCTATGCCCAATGGGCCAACATGCCCAAACCCGCGCCTTCCCAGGGGCCGCAACCCTCTTTCACTTTTTCTTTTACCCCTCCGGCACCGGAACGCGACATCAGGCTTTCATATCAATTCAACGAACCTGTGCAATACCGTTTCTATAAAGTGGCTTTCCATGTACCGGGAGCCGGCCAATGGGCTTTTTCGGACTGGAATTTTTATAGGAAAAGTGAATTGGTGACCATTACCCCGTCAATTGACTTTACAAGTGCCTGGATGAGCGCCGGAACCGGCAACGAGTGGCTGATGGTGGATTTTGGGGCCTCTTCGGACCTAGACAGCGTAATCCTGTACTGGATCAACAAGGCTGTTGCCGGAACCCTGGAAATATCCGATGACAACATCAATTGGAAGGTGGCTGCCCAATTGCCGGGCACAGAAAATTCCGTGGATACGATCGTCCTGGATCCTCCTGTCCGGAGCCGGTACCTGAAAGTGAACATGGAGGCACCTGCCAATGGGGAACGTTACATCCTGAGTGAACTGGAAGCCTATGGGACAGGTGCCCTCAGGGCCGTGCCCAAACCCAGGGAACTCCCTAAAGGAAACCGTCTCACGCTCAATGGAGGTGACTGGAGGTTGCAGCGCATGTCCCTTGTTCCGGAAAAAGGGTTCGTCATCTCAAGAAAAGAATACACGGGAACAGAAACATGGCCTGTCGCGACCGTTCCCGGGACCGTGCTTTCCAGTTATCTGAACATAGGGGCGCTTCCGGACCCCAACTTTGGTGACAACCAACTACAGATCTCCGAATCTTTTTTCCGTTCCAACTTTTGTTACCGGACCGAGTTTTTTGTTCCCGTGGATTTCAAGCAGGAAGAACTATTCCTGCATTTTGACGGGATCAACTGGGTTGCTGTTGTTTACCTTAACGGGATACGGATTGGAAGGATAAGCGGTGCCTTTACCCGGGCAAAATTCAATGTAACAAAAGAGATCATTCCCGGAGCATCCAACGTGCTGGCTGTAGTGTTAGCAGACAACAGGAACTATGGAGCCGTCAAAGAACAGAACGCAGTGAGTCCGGACCAGAACGGGGGCATCCTGGGTGCCGACAATCCCACATTCCATGCCTCTATCGGCTGGGACTGGATTCCCACCATCCGCGGAAGGAACATGGGTATCTGGAACGATGTGTTCTTAACCACCACCGGACCTGTAAGCGTTGAAGACCCCTTTGTACAAACTTTCCTGCCCCTGCCCGACACCACGCAGGCTGCCATCAGCATAGAAGCCACCCTTACAAACCACAGGGACGAATTTATCCTGGGCAACCTGGAAGGATCATACGGAGACGTGCCCTTCAAACTGGAAGTAGGCCTGGAAGCGGGAGAGATCCGTACAGTATCTGCAGAGATCAGCCTTGACAATCCCAAACTGTGGTGGCCCAAAGGGTACGGTGCTCCCAACCTGTACCCCGTCCACATGGCTTTCAATATTGATGGGACGGTTTCAGACAGCCTGTCCTTCCTTTCCGGAGTAAGACAGGTAGACTTTGATGAAAACAACGGGATACTTTCCCTGTACATCAACGGACGTCGTTTCATAGGACGTGGCGGCAACTGGGGCTTTTCCGAATCAAACCTCAACTACAGGGGCAGGGAATACGATATAGCCGTTGCCTATCATGCCGATATGAATTTCACCATGATCCGCAACTGGGTGGGACAGACAGGAGACGATGAATTCTATGAAGCCTGCGACCGCTATGGCATCATGGTCTGGCAGGATTTCTGGCTGGCCAATCCCTGGGACGGACCAGACCCGGCGAACACCAGAATGTTCATGCAGAATGCCAACGATTTGGTCCGCCGCATCCGCAACCATCCCTGCATAGCCCTGTATGTTGGCCGTAACGAAGGGTTTCCTCCCAAAGAACTGGACAATGCCCTGCGCGAAATGATCCCGCAACTACACCCTGGAATCCATTACATATCCCACTCCTCGGCAGGAGTGGTCAGCGGGGGAGGTCCCTACCGGGCGCTTCCGGTAAGGGATTACTATCTGCTGTACGGGAAAGACCGCATGCACAGCGAGCGGGGTATGCCCAATGTGATGAATTACGAAAGCATCCTGCAGACCATCCCGCAGGAACACCTGTGGCCGCACAACGATATGTGGGGATTGCACGATTTTTGCCTGGAAGGGGCCCAGGGAGCCGCATCCTTCATGGAAATGGTGGAAAAGGCATTTGGCCCGGCAGAAAATGCAGAACAGTTCAGCCAATACGCCCAGTGGATCAATTACGACGGGTACCGGGGTATTTTTGAGGGGAGGAGTGAATTCAGGCGCGGCATGTTATTGTGGATGAGCCATCCTGCATGGCCTTCCATGGTGTGGCAGACTTACGATTATTTCTTTGACCCGACTGCAGCCTACTTTGGCTGTAAAAAAGCATCGGAACCGCTTCATATTCAATGGAATCCCGTTTATCAAACCATAGAGGTGGTCAACCTGCACGCCGGTGCCCGCGAAGGACTCCGGGCACACGCACAAATCATCAATACCGATGGTTCCGTTCAATGGGAAAAAGACACCCTGGTAAACAGCCAGGAGGACAGCACTGTAAAATGCTTCCGCCTGGAGTTTCCACAAACCCTGAGCGATGTGCATTTTATTAAGCTCACCCTGTATGGGAATGACCGCATCCTTTCAGAAAACTTTTACTGGAGAGGGCTGGAGGAAGGGAACCTGAAAGCCCTGCACAACCTTGCCAAAGTAAAGCTGAGAACCATAACAAAATACAAAAAAGTCGGAGACCAGTGGAAACTGACCACCACCCTGGTGAACAGTTCAGAGACTCCCTGCCTGATGGTGCGCCTTAAAGTGACCGGAAAAAAGAGCGGGGAAAGAATCCTGCCGGTTTTCTTTAGCGACAATTACGTTTCCCTGATGCCCGGTGAGACCAGAACCATCACTATGTCTTTGAAACAACAGGATACAAGGGGTGAAAAACCTTGTGTAGTAATATCCGGATTCAATTATGAAGAATAAATCAAGCCTGCTGTTGTGGCTGATTATTTTTACAAGCTGTAGCGGCAATTCCGGCCTGCAGTTGTGGTACGACAGTCCGGCCGGGATATGGGAAGCTGCCCTGCCTCTGGGCAACGGGCGCCTGGGCATGATGCCTGACGGGAATCCCCGGCAGGAAACCATAGTGCTTAACGAAATCACTTTGTGGTCCGGCTCTGAGCAGGACGCAACCAATCCGGCAGCCCTGGAATCCCTGCCGCGCATACGCGCACTGTTGCTGGAAGGGAAAAACGACCTGGCACAGGAACTGATGTATGAAACCTTTGTATGCGGGGGAGCAGGATCGGGACATGGAGGAGGTGCTAAAGTGCCTTTTGGCTGTTACCAGGTACTGGGCAACCTCCGCCTTGAATATCACGATAAAAGCGAACCCAGGGAGAATTACCGCAGAAACCTGGACCTGGAAAAAGCCGTTGCCCGCACCCGTTATAAAGGAAACGAGCGGGAATATTTCACTTCCTTAACACAGGATGTGGGCGTGGTGCGCCTCAAGCCGGGGAAAAAATCTCATACAGTCATCCGTCTGGACCGTCCCGAACGTTTTGCAACCACCGTGGAAAACGACCGTCTGGTCATGCGCGGTACCCTCAGTAGCGGGGTAGAAGGCCAGGAGGGCATGCATTACCTGGTCAAAGTAGGCGTGAACCATTCCGGAGGGCATGTGGTCTTTGAAGGGGACAGCATTGTCCTGGATGGCGTGCGTAAAGCCACGCTGATCCTGTCGGCAGCCACCAGCTATTTTCATCCGGATCCCGGGATACACTGCGACACCCTTCTGGAAAGAGCCCTGTCTGTCAAATACAAACATCTGCGCAAAGACCATATCAGAGCTTATCAGTCTCTTTTTAAGCGGGTTAAAATACATCTTGGCCCACAAAAAAATGCCACGGCCCTGCCCACAGACCTGCGATTAGCCGCCTATCAGAACAATCCCGACCCCGGACTTGATGCCCTTTACTACCAATACGGACGTTATCTGCTCATTTCCTCTACCCGCCCGGGGCAGCTTCCCCCCAATCTGCAGGGACTCTGGGCCAATTCCATCCAGACTCCCTGGAACGGGGACTACCACCTGAACATCAACCTGCAAATGAACCACTGGCTGGCCGAGCCGGGGAACCTTGCCCAACTGCACCTCCCGTTGATAGCTTTTACCAAAGCCCTGGTGCCTTCGGGGCAGATCACCGCACGTTCGTTTTACGGGGCCGATGGCTGGACAGCGCATGTGATCTGCAATCCCTGGCATTTCACCGCCCCGGGGGAGCACCCTTCCTGGGGGGCGACCAACACCGGCGGTGCCTGGTTATGCCAGCACCTGTGGACACATTACCTGTACAATCCGGATAAAGAATACCTGCAGGAAGTATATCCGGTGATGAAAGGGGCCTGCGAATTTTTTCTTTCCTCCATGATCCGGGAACCTTCCCGGGGATGGCTGGTCACTGCCCCCACCACCTCACCGGAAAATGAATTTTTCATGCCCGACGGGGTCACAAAAGCAAGCGTTTGCATGGGCTCCACCATGGACAACCAGCTGGTAAGAGAGCTGTACACCAATACCATCAAGGCTTCGGAAGTGCTGGACCTTGACCCGGAACTCAGGGAAAGGCTCCGACAGGCCGTGGAAGAGCTGCCCCCACACAGAATCAGCCCCGGCGGAACCCTGCAGGAATGGCTGGAAGACTACCGGGAAGCCGAGCCCCGGCACCGCCACGTGTCTCACCTGTACGGGCTGCATCCCGGAAACCAGATCACCCCTGCCGGCACTCCGGATCTTGCCAATGCCTGCAGAGCAACCCTGGAGCGTCGCGGCGACGGGGGTACGGGCTGGTCCCGTGCCTGGAAAATCAATTTCTGGGCCCGCCTGGGTGACGGAGACCGGGCCTATCGCCTGCTTAGGAACCTGCTGGCTCCGAAAAGTACCTATCCCAATCTTTTCTGTGCCCATCCGCCCTTCCAGATAGACGGCAATTTTGGCGGTGCGTCGGGGATAACAGAGATGCTTCTGCAAAGCCACACCGGGACTATTTCCCTGTTGCCGGCACTGCCCGGGATATGGTCCGGAGGTTATTTCCGGGGCATGAAAGCACAGGGAAACGTCCAGGTGTCTTGCTGGTGGAAAAACGGAAAAGTAAAAAAGGTAATCCTCGAATCGTCCCCGGGCGGGACTTACCGGGTACAGGCCAATGACCAACAATTTACCGTAACCCTGTCACCAGGTGAAAAAAAGCGTTTTCGCTTTCCGGAGAATAAAAGCAAATCCGGACAGGAATAACCCATCCTGCAATGCCGCTTCCCATCAGACGGACGGCGTCCTTGGCCGTGGTGATAAGCTGCCAGGCAGGATTTTTTTCCAGCAACTTCCGCATACGGGCTAAGTCCTTGCCGGTAAAGCGGTGGTGATCCGGAAATTCCATATGATAAGCCACAAGATAATGCTTTTGTAAATGCTCTTTAAGCGGCCGTGCATTGGCTATGCCTGTGACCAGCATGACCGGGGCACCCGGTTGGGGCATGGCGGCAGGATCATGCAATGGCAGGAATGGACCATAAGACATAAAAGTATGAAAAACAGGAATATCTGTGTGACTTTCCTGCATTATCCCGTAACTGGTCATGGGTTCGGGACACCGTGTATAGACTATGCAGTCAGCCCTGCCGGCTGCAGAAGGCAGGTCCCGTAACCGGCCAAATGGCAACAGGGCATCTTTGGTGAAAGGTCTTGCATGATCGGCCATCAGGATGTTTTTACCAGCCCGTACCCGCCTGTGCTGGAAGGCATCATCCAGGATAATCCAGGGGTCCTGCGGGTAATCTTCAACCAGGCGGCGTATCCCCTTTACCCTGTCTTCACATACGGCCACTATCGTTGCGGGAAAATGCCTTTTGGTCTGGAGCGGCTCATCACCCGAATCATATACGTTATCGGAATGTTCAACATATCTGAAACCCCTGGTCCTGCGGCCATAACCCCTGGATAGCACCATGGGGGTTTTGCCCGACTCTATCAACCTGCCTGCAAGGTATTCGGTCATGGGTGTTTTGCCTGTCCCTCCCACTGTAATATTTCCGACACAAAGGACAGGAACCTCGAAACCATATGATCTGAAGAATCCGCGGTCATAAAGCAGGTGCCTCAGGGCCAGCACCCATGCATAGGGCGAAAGCCATTGAAGGAGCGATCTTTTTATCCCCATTTTTCTGCAATTTTATCCAGGATGCTGTACAGCACCTGAGGGTCGTTTTCTGTAACCAGTTTCAAACGGACAGATTTAAAGTCTGCAAGTCCTTTGAAGTAACAACTCAGATGACGCCGCATCTCCAGTACACCCACCCTTTCTCCTTTCACTTCCAGAGATCTGGCAAGATGCCTTTTGGCCAGCTCCACGCGTTCTGTCACACCCATGGGCGGAAGCAGTTCCCCTGTCTGCAGATAATGGCGTATCTGACGGAACAGCCAGGGTTGACCAAAACTGGCCCTGCCAATCATAATGCCATCCACACCATACCTGTCAAAGGCTTCCCGTGCCTGCTGCGGTGTAGAAATATCCCCGTTGCCGATGATGGGAATACGTATGCGCTGATTGGCTTTTACGGCTGCAATGGGTGCCCAGTCAGCTGCCCCTTTGTACATCTGTGTGCCGGTCCTGCCATGAATGGTAAGGGCGGCGATTCCCGCATCTTGCAGGGCCTCGGCAAGGTCTTCAATGATGACCGATTCATTATCCCACCCCAGCCGGGTCTTGACAGTCACCGGGACGCGCACCGACTGAACCAGGCGCCTGGTAATGTCCACCATTCCTTCGGGGTCGCGGAGCCACCCACAGCCCGCTCCCCTCTTTGCGATCTTGTGCTTGGGACACCCAAAGTTGATGTCTATTACATCCGGGGCTTCTTCTTCCGCTATGCGGGCAGCCTGGAGCAACACCCCGGGGATGTGCCCGTAAATCTGAATTCCTATAGGCCTTTCACTGTCCGATATCAATAATTTGTCCCGGCTTTTGTATGCGTCGCGGATAAGTCCGTCTGCCGACACAAATTCGGTATACATCATGTCTGCTCCGTATTCCTTGCATATGAAACGGAACGAGGCATCTGTAACATCTTCCATGGGGGCAAGGAACAACGGCTCTTTTCCCAGGTCAATCGTAGCGATCTTCATACGACAAAGATAATTTTTTCTACTTTTGCAGTCATATGAAAACAATCAAAACAATCGGAGTCCTTACTTCAGGCGGTGACGCCCCCGGGATGAATGCCGCTATCCGGGCTGTTGTCAGGACATCCATATATCACGGATGCCGTGTCATAGGAATACAGCGCGGATTCACCGGCCTTTTGCAGAACCTGTTCATACCCTTGCAGAACCATTCCGTAGCGAAGAAGATTTCGCTGGGGGGCACTTTCCTCAAATCTTCACGCTGTCCCGAGTTCAAGACCAGGGAAGCGCGTTCTGCTGCCTGGCAGAACATCCAACAACAGGAGATCGATGCCCTGGTGGTCATAGGCGGTGACGGATCTTTCCGGGCAGCCGACCTGCTGGTAAAGGAATTTGGGCTTCCGGTCATAGGTATCCCCGGCACCATAGACAACGACATTTACGGAACCGATTACACCATAGGATTTGATACGGCAGTCAACACAGCCGTACAGGCAGTGGATAAACTGCGCGACACGGCCGACTCGCACAACATGGTGTTCTTTGTAGAGGTCATGGGCCGGGATGCGGGATTCATCGCCCTGAACACTTCTATTTCAACCGGAGCCGAGGCAACCCTTATCCCCGAGGTTCAAACCGATATCGACACACTCTGTGAGTACCTGGAACTGAAAAGGCGCAAAAATAAAACTTCGGGCATTATCATCGTAGCCGAGGGGCATGAACAGGGAAGCGCATCAACAGTAGCCGCCAAAGTCAAAGAGCGACTGCCCGGGTACGAAACCCGCGTCACCACACTGGGGCACGTGCAACGGGGTGGAGCTCCCACCGCGAACGACCGTATTCTGGCCAGCATCCTGGGACACGATGCAGTAGTGGCGCTTCTGGAGGGCAAAACAGGGATGATGGCAGGCCAGGTGAACAACCAAACGGTATTCACTCCGTTCCATGAAGCCTGCGCCCGGCATAGTGAAATAAACAAGCGCTGGGTAGATATTGCCTACATACTTTCGCTTTGATTTCTGGAAAAAAGTAGTATCTTTGCAGCCCCTTTAAATTGGGGGATCGCAATTTTATTACATAATTACTCTAAAAATCAACCAGGTGAACACATTATCCTACAAGACCGTAAGCGCCAACAAAGCCACTGTAACCAAAGAGTGGGTGCTGCTGGATGCTACCAATCAGGTGTTGGGACGCCTTGCCGTGCAAGCAGCTACTATGCTCAGAGGCAAGCACAAACCCAATTTTACCCCGCACGTGGACTGTGGTGATAACGTCATTATCATCAATGCAGAAAAAGTCCGCCTGACCGGGGATAAAATGGACAAAAAAACGTATGTCCGGCACTCCGGATACCCTGGCGGTCAACGCAGTGAAACAGCCAAAGAGCTGCTCAAACGTAAACCGCTTTTCCTTGTGGAACACGCCATAAAAGGCATGCTTCCCAAAACTCGCCTCGGCTCTGAGCTTTTCCGCAACCTGTATGTATATCAGGGTCCGGAACATCCTCACCAGGCGCAGCAACCCAAACAAATCACTTTAAACGAAAACTAAACAGAGCATGGAAGTCATCAACGCCCTTGGAAGAAGAAAATCAGCTATTGCTCGCGTTTACGTTCAATCCGGAAAAGGGAACATCACCATCAATGATCGTCCTTTGGAAGACTATTTTAAGGAAGGCACCCTTCAGTACATTGCCAGGCAGGCTCTGGAACTGACAGGAACCTCTTCTCAGTTTGACATCAAAGTCAACCTGGACGGAGGCGGTGTGAAGGGACAGGCAGAAGCCCTGCGCCTGGCAATAGCCCGCGCCTTGTGTAAGATAGATTCCGAAGCCTATCGTGGTGTCCTCAAAACCAACGGGATGCTTACCCGCGATGCCCGCGAGGTAGAGCGCAAGAAGCCCGGACAACCCGGCGCACGCAAACGCTTCCAGTTCAGCAAACGTTAACAGCTGATAACCAATGCACGGCAATTGTCAAAACAACTGTGATCAATTTTTTGCTGCCAGATGTTTCGGTTGCCGCGGAAAATTAAAGCGGACTGTCAGAGACACTACCCTTTAATTGCTACAAAGAGTAAAAAAAATTAAAAAAACAAAAAAAATGCCAAGAACAAATTTCCAGGAACTTCTTGATGCAGGAGTGCATTTTGGCCACCTCAAACGCAAGTGGAATCCTAAAATGGCCCCTTATATATTCATGGAGAAAAACGGGATCCATATCATTGACCTGCACAAAACCATTGTCAAGATTGAAGAAGCAACCGCTGTAGCAAAACAACTTGCCAAAGCAGGCCGGAAAATCCTGTTTGTCGCCACCAAAAAACAAGCAAAAGACATTGTGGCAGAAGCCGCTAAAGAAGTGAATATGCCTTATGTCACTGAACGCTGGCCGGGCGGAATGCTCACCAACTTTCCCACCATTCGCAAAGCCGTCAAAAAAATGAACACCATTGATAAAATGATGACAGACGGCACCTTTGAAACCCTTGCAAAGCGCGAACGCCTGCAGGTTACCCGCCAGCGTGCCAAGCTGGAGAAAAACCTGGGGTCTATCGCCGATCTGAACCGTTTACCTGCAGCCCTTTTTGTGGTGGATATTCAGAAAGAAATGAACGCTGTAAAAGAGGCATCCCGTTTGAATATACCGGTTATCGCTATGGTTGATACTTGTTGCGATCCCACACCCATTGATTTTGTGATCCCGGCAAACGACGATGCAGCCAAATCTATTGCCGTTATTGTCAACATTTTCCGCCAGGCTATTAGTGAAGGCCTTAACGAACGTAAAATGGAAAAGGACAAGGAGGTAAGCATGGACTTGTCGGAAGAAGAAGACACCGAAGCCCCTGTAAAACGCACC